>NZ_JAKMSR010000020.1:0-12836 GCF_025772765.1 Campylobacter sp. CNRCH_2015_0814
GAAGTAATTATTGCAATAGGTTTTAAATTTCTAATAATAGCAAATCTTACTAGAAGTAAAGCTATTATTATAGCTATAATAGCAATTATAATTTGTTGAAATAACAATCTATTTACTGCGTCAGTATATACAGATTCTTCTGTGATAGAACAGATTATATATTTAGGGTTTAAGCTTTGTGTACATGTTGCGACTTGAGTTTTACCTGTGCCATCTTTAGCATAAAATAAGGTTTCTTCTTTACTTGGATCAACTAAATCAGGATTAGCTTTTACAGCATTTGCTATATTAATGCTTAAATCGTTTTTAGTAAGCATTCTTTCTTTGTCTTCATGGAAGGTTATAACACCTTCTCTATCATAAACTGCAACATAAGAACTATTAGAGTGTCCTAGTGATAAAACATCGGTTGAAAACCTTGAAAGGTCATAATCTCCTGCTGCAACACCTATAAATTTGCCATCTGAATAAATTGGTGCGGCATATGTTACAGTTACTTGACCGCTAGAAGCAGAGACATAAGGGTCGGTAACGATTAGTTTACCAGCAGCTTTTGCTTCTTTATACCAAGGTCTATTTTTAGTATCATATCCACTTGTGATATCGCTAATAACTTTGTTAGATCTGTAAGTTTTACCAGTGTCTTCAAATCCAATGTAAACAAGCTCAAAATCTGATGATTGTTTTAAGGTGTCTAAAATATCTATAATTTCGTCTTGATGCATATTTGGCTTGGAAGAGATCGAGTGTCCAAGAGAGTTGATTGCTGCTCTTTTTGAACTACCATAAAGTTCATATACCTTTGCAACATCTAACATTGTTTTCATCTGTATTTCATACAGATAATCATTGATTGTTTTTTTAGATTCATAGTAGTTTATAACATTAACTACGGTTAAAATTGCTATAATTAACAAACAGGTTATAAATGTTAATTTACTTGATAAGCTTTTAAAGCTGAACATAAATACCTCCATTGCAATATTTTAAATTGATTAAATCAAATCCAGTTTTATAACATATTGATTATAAAAATATTATTAATTTTAATAAGTTTATTTGTTTATTGTAATTTTTTAAATTATTTTAAATTATTTTTTATATATCTTTAAGCTTTAATAGATATAATTTCAATTTTACATGCGGGAATAGCTCAGGGGTAGAGCACAACCTTGCCAAGGTTGGGGTCGCGAGTTCGAATCTCGTTTCCCGCTCCATTATCACCCGCCCGGGTGGTGGAATTGGTAGACACAAGGGACTTAAAATCCCTCGGAATTTTTCTTCCGTGCCGGTTCAAGTCCGGCCTCGGGCACCACTTTTTGGTAACTCAAGGCGACATAGCCAAGCGGTAAGGCATGGGCCTGCAAAGCCTTGATCTCCGGTTCGAATCCGGATGTCGCCTCCAATGCGATGTTAACACTTGATATTTTATTCTTTCGGGAGATGGCTGAGTGGTCGAAAGCGGCGGTCTTGAAAACCGTTGAGGGTCACACCTCCAGGGGTTCGAATCCCTTTCTCCCGGCCACTTTAACATAATTTTTCATATTTTTGTTTTCACATTTAAAAGATATTTCTTAATTTCTCTAAGAAATTAAGAAAATTATTCTAAGTCTAAAACTCCGCCTTTGCTAGCATTGCTTACAAGTTTTTGATACATTTTAAGCCATCTTGAATTTATTTGTTTATTTGGCATTTTAAAGTTTGCTTTGCGTTTGGTGATTTCATCTTGGTTTAAATTTGCATTGATACTGTAATTATCCACATCAATTTCTATCTCATCGCCATCTTCCAAAAGCGCTATAAGCCCACCTTCTGCAGCTTCAGGAGAAATGTGACCTATACTAAGCCCTCTTGTAGCTCCGCTAAAACGACCATCTGTTATAAGCGATACTTTAGCACCAAGCCCCATGCCTGTAAGCAATGAAGTCGGACTAAGCATTTCTTGCATGCCAGGTCCACCTTTTGGTCCTTCATAGCGTATCACACACACATCACCTTCTTTAACTTTACCTTTTATAATTCCTTTAATGGCTTCTTCTTGAGAATTAAAACAAACCGCTTTACCTTTGAATTTACGTTCACCCATAATACCTGCAGTTTTTATCACACAGCCTTGCTCTGCTAAATTTCCAAAAAGTATTGCAAGTCCACCTACATTCGAATAGGCATTGTCTATTTTTCTTATAATATTTTTATCTTTAATGCTAGCATTCTCAATGCGCTCTTTTAAAGTTTTTCCGCTAATATCTAGAGTATCAAGTTCTAAAATATGGCCTGGTTTTTTAGCTATTTCAGCCATTACTGCACTTACTCCACCTGCTTTGTGTATATCTTCCATATAAACAGTATTTAAAGATGGAGCAATTTTGGCTATATGAGCCACATTAGCACTGATGTGATTGAGTTCTTTTATATCCAAATTTACACCCGCTTCATAAGCAATGGCAAACATATGTAAGATAGTATTTGAGCTTCCACCCATAGCCATATCAACAACTAAAGCATTATTAATGGACTTTTTAGTAATGATATTGCGAATTTTAAAACGCTCATCTAGGGCAATCTCGCAAATTCTACGCGCAGCCTTTCTTAAAAGCTCTTCTCTTTCTTTGCTAAGTGCTAAAATAGTTCCATTTCCTTCAAGCGCTATGCCCATAGCTTCACATAAAGTATTCATAGAATTTGCAGTAAACATACCCGAGCAAGATCCACCGCTAGGGCAAGCTTTACATTCTATATCTTTTAAATCATCTTCATTGATTTTTTTAGCCTCATAAGCTCCCACTGCTTCAAAAACAGAACTTAGACTGATTTTTTCTCCATGTTTATTTACTCCTGCTCGCATAGGCCCACCGCTCACAAAAATAGTCGGCACATTAACTCTTAAAGCCCCCATGAGCATACCTGGAGTGATTTTATCACAATTTGGGATACAAATTAGTGCATCAAGTTGGTGTGCATTCATCACTGTTTCAATAGAGTTTGCAATGATTTCACGACTTGGCAAAGAATAAAGCATACCATCATGCCCCATAGCAATGCCATCATCTACACCTATAGTATTAAATTCAAAAGGAATGCAACCATTTTTGCGGATTTCATCTTTAATGATTTTTGCATATTCATTTAAGAAAAAATGTCCTGGGATGATATCTATATAGCTATTTGCTACACCTATAAAAGGCTTGTTAAAATCATCATCATTTAAGCCACATGCTCTAAGTAAAGAACGATTTGGTGCTTTTAAATGTCCTTTTTTGATCGCGTCACTTCTCATTTGTATCCTTTTTTAAAGTAAAAACTATCATTTTATGCTTTTATTTTGCAATTTTTGCTTAAATTTTTTAAACTTAAATGGTATTTTAAAGAAAATTATTTAAAATGTGCAATTATTTTGATTTAAGGAATGTAATGCTTTTAACTAATCCGGTATTTATAGGCGTTGTATTAATGACGCTTTTGTGTTTTTTTAGGTTTAATGTTTTGCTTAGTGTTTTGCTTTCTGGGCTTTTTGTAGGCGTTTGGTCTAAATTTATGCATATAGAGCATTTAACTTTGATGGAGTTTTTTACCCAACTTCCACAAGCTATGATGGATTCTATGAAAGTTTTAATTGACGGTATGCAAGGAAATTTACAAACAGCACTAAGTTATATTTTACTTGGAGCGGTGGCTGCTGCTATATCAAAAACCAATCTAACAGCATATTTGATTAAAATAGTTTCGCATTATATTTCACATAAAAAATACTTACTTATACTTTCTTTGGCATTTATTGCTTGTTTTTCACAAAATTTAATCCCTATCCATGTGGCTTTTGTGCCTTTATTGATCCCACCTTTGTTAAAGCTTTTTAATAAATTAAAAATAGATCGTAGATCCATAGCTTGTGCGCTAACTTTTGGACTTACCACACCTTATATGGTAGTGCCTTTAGGTTTTGGGCTTATTTTTCAAACTTTGCTTGTGGATAATTTAAATTCAAATGGGGTGCAAATTAGCCTAGGAGAAGTTTCTCAAACTATGGCTTTTGCGGCTATTTGTATGCTAGTTGGTTTATTTTTGGCTGTGTTTGTATTTTATGCTAAACCAAGAGAATATCAAGAAGAGCAAATTGCTAAAATGGACTTTGAAAATCTAAAAATGAGTAAAAAAGAATGGGGTGTTTTAGCTGGTCTTGTGCTGACTTTGATTTTGCAAATTTTAACGCATAATTTACCTTTATCAGGGCTTTTAGGTTTTGTATTGATGGTGGTTTTAGGTGGAGTAGAGTATAACAAAGTTAATCTAGTTTTTGATGATGGGCTTAAAATCATGGGTTATATAGCCTTTGTAATGCTTGTTGCTTCAGGGTATGGAGAGGTTTTAAAGCAAAGTGGGGGTATAGCTGAGCTTGTAAAAACAAGCGTGCCTTTTATGGAGCAAAGTCACTTTTTGGCTATTTTTATCATGCTAGCCATAGGGCTTTTAATCACCATAGGTATAGGCAGTTCTTTTGGCACTATTCCTATCATCGCTGCCTTATTTTGCCCTATATGTATAGAGCTTGGTTTTTCACCTGCTGCGATTATTTTTATCATCGGTGTTGCTGGAGCTTTAGGCGATGCAGGATCGCCTGCTAGTGAGACGACTTTGGGAGTGAGTGTAGGGCTTAATGCAGATAAGCAAGGTGATCATATAAAAGATACTTGTATACCAACCTTTTTATGCTTTAATGGCTCTTTGCTTATCTTAGGTAGTGTTATAGCGTTTTGTTTGCTTTAATACATTAGTAAAATTCCGCTTGAGAGTCTGCTTGAAGATTTATTATACTCAATAAGACTCTCGCCATATCCATTAAAATACTGAGTGTAAATATATAAGCCATTGTTAGAGATTTTATAAGCTCCGCTTATTTCCACTGCACCGCGGTTATTAGCAAAATTTAAATTATTACGCCATAGGATATTGATAAAATAATCATCTTGGGTATAAGCAAGATTGATATCAAAATTACCCAAATATTTTTCTATATCAGGATTATCATCTTCTGAGCTTTTTTCAGGAATTCTTAGCCAAACCCTAGGTATGAACACAAAGTCCCCAAAAAACCATGCATTGCTTAGATAAATTCTATTCCAAGATCTTGATTTTGGGTCATCTTGTCCGTTTGATTCGTGTAATAAACCAACGCGTACATTTTTTAAATTTTCAAAAGCTCCATGTCCGCTTATAGGAAAGTTGATAAAAAATTCAGGTAAATAGTTTGTTTCTCTAAAAGGAGCAGAATGTTTATAAAGTTGCCACCACGAAATTTGTGTATAAGCTATGTTATAGCTTTCGTTTAAACCCAAAAGATTTTCAAAAAGAGTTTTTTTAAGACTTACTTGAAATTTAGTTTCAGTGCTTTTATAATCTCTTTTGCTAAAACTATAAGAAACAGGCATAAAATAGCTAAGATTATGTGTGCTAATACCAAAAGGATTGTATGATTTTTCTGTGCCAAGATAATTTGCCAAAGCTTCGCTTCTTGGGTTAAAATCATCTATTTTATGTTCTTTTGTTGCATTTTGCTCATTGTTAAGAGAAAGTTCTAAATTTTTTGTTTTTGCTGTATCTTTTAAAGCTAAGCTTTTATAAATTTGCATAGCCTTTTTATACTCACCTTGTCTTTCATATTCTAAGGCTTGATTGATTAAATCTTCATTTGCTAAAGCACTAAAAGCACATATTATGGGTAAGATTGTCTTTTTCATGAAGCCACTTTTTGTATTCGTTAAAATAATTTAAATTTATAAACTCATTTTCATTTTTAAAATCTATAAATTCTGTTTTCATTGTATCACAAAAAAGAGCTAGTTTATGGTTATTTTCTTGTAAAAATTGCAAAGTTTTTTCAAAATTTCTACCATGATAAAATCCACATAAATAATGCTTGTGTTTTTTTGTGCTTGCTAAGAGTATATTTTGTGATTTTAGATGATGAAAAAGTTTAAAAATACTTTCTTTGCTTATACTTGGAGTATCCACGCTAAGGATAAATACATAGGTGTTTTGAAAATGTTTGAGTATGGAATTTAAGGCAATGAGTGGGGAGTAGTTGTTTAAATCCTCATCTAAAATAAGTGCTAAGTTTTTTTGATGAAATTTGTCTTTTTTAGTGCTAATAAAAACTTGATTAAAAATTCTTGACATTTTTTCATACTGATAAAGAGTTAAGTTTTTATCATCTACTTGCAATAAGCTTTTATCTTTTCCCATGCGTGAAGACTTTCCGCCACATAAAATCACGCAAGGATAGGGAATTTTTTCACTCATAAAAACCTCATAAATTCATCAAAATATTTTATAATACATTTATGAAATATACAGATTTAATACAAATAAAAGATTATTTTAAACAATTTCAAAGGCTAAATTATCTCAAACGCCTTGATGATAATATCTTAGAGCTTAGCTTAGATCATCAAGCTTTTATACTAGATTTAACACGCGGAAAAAGTGGAATTTACCAAGATAAGCTCCAAGCAAAAGCTTATAATGCACCTTTTGATTTTATGTTAAAAAAATACTTTTCTAATGCAAAGATTTTAAATTTAGAAGTATTAGAAAATAATAGAATTTTATCTTTTGAAGTTTTATCAGAAAAATCTTACAAAGCTTATGGGGCTAAGATTTATTTTGAATTTACAGGAAAAAACACTAATGTCATCATCACAGATACTAATGATATTATCATAGAAGCTTTGCGTCATATAGATAAAAGTTATCGTATTGTAAAAATAGGCGAAAAACTCCAAGCTTTAAAAGCTTATGAGATTAAAGAAGAATTTGTAAAGATTGATGATTTTAATGTGTATTTTAAAGAAAGTGCTAAAAAGTTACAGCAAGAGCGCTTAAAAGATATAAAAGAAAATAAACTTTTAAATGTAGATAAAAAAATTTTTACCCTTAAAGAGAGTATAGAAAATTTAGAACAAGAAAGCAATTTATTAAAAAAAGCTCAAGAGTTAAGCCAAAAGGCAGATGTTTTATTTGCTAATTTAAATTCTTTAAAAGATTATCAAAGAGAATTTATTTTGCAAGATTTTAATGCAAATGAGCTTGCTTTTAAGCTTGAAGATACACCTAAAAACAGCGCGAATGAATTTTACAAAATGGCTAAAAAGCTAAAACAAAAGGCTAAAAATATCAATATAGAAAGAGAAATTTTAAGTGAAAAACTTGATTTTTTAATCAATTTAAAAGATTTAATCACCAAAAGCACTTCTTTGCGAGAATTAGAAGTTTTAATGCCTAAAAAAAGTAAAAAAACCAAAAAAGAAGAGTTAAACGCAGGGGTTAGTAGCTTTTATTTTGATGAGTTTAAAATCAGTGTAGGACGCAATGAAAAAGCTAATGAGTATTTATTAAAAATAGCTAAAAAAGATGATATTTGGTTGCATGTGAAAGATTATCCTAGTGCACATGTGATCATTACTTCAAATAAATTAAAAATAAGTCAATTAGTGCTAGAATTTGCCGCAAAGCTTTGTGTGGAATTTTCCAAGCTAAGTTCTGGAACTTATTTGGTCGATTATACGAGTAAGAATTTTGTTAAAGTTAGAGAGAAGGCTTTTGTAAATTATACAAATTATAAGACTATAAGCATTTTAAAGGAGTGAATATGCCTATAAGTCCCATAGGTGGTGTTAATTATGCTAACCAAAATGCACCAGTGCATTCAGCACAAGTGAGCAATGAACTAGCAAAAGACTCTTTTGCGACTTTGGTAAATATGAGTGAGTTTCAAGCAAAGGAAAAGGCGGTTGAAAAACTTGAAAAAGTTAATCAAACTCACGAAGTAAGTGATGAGGTAAAAGAAAGACAAGAGGAAGAAAAGAAGCATTCTAAACATCATCAAGAACAAGAGCAAGAAGATGAAGATGAACAAGAAGAGCAAGAAGTAGTCAAAAAAAGCTCTCATTTGCTTGATTTAAGTATATAGAAAGGATAAAAATGTTTTCAAAGACAAGAATTCTTAGTGCTATTGTGATGATAGCTGTAATAGCTGTTGTTGCTTTAGTAGATAATTTTTTGATTAATTTTGCTATTTTTGGTGTTTTATTGTTTTTGGCATTTAATGAAGCAAAAGCTATGTTTAAAAGCAAACACGCAAGTGCTTTTATGGCTTTGTGTATTTTTGCAATAGGTGCATTTTTAGATAAACCTTTCTTTATAGGCCTTATGGCTTTGATTTTGATTTTAGGATATTTAGTTTATAAAAAAAGTGAAAATTTAAATGAGCTTATGCCTTATATATATCCTACTTTACCTATTTTAATGTTTTATCAAGTATTAAGCTATGAGGGTATGTTTGTATTGTTTTGGCTTATAGTGATTGTTGTTGCTTGTGATAGTGGGGCGTATTTTATAGGAAAGCTCATTGGTGAGAGAGCTTTTTCTCCAACAAGTCCAAATAAAACTCTAGAAGGTGTAGTAGGTGGCATAGTTTGTGCAGGGATTTTAGGAACTATTATAGGCTCTTTTGAATTTAGCTTAGTAAAAAGTATTTATATATCTTTAATCGTAGCTATTTTTGCTGTGATAGGGGATTTGCTTGAGAGTTATTTTAAAAGACAAGCAGGCATTAAAGATAGCGGTAATTTAATCCCAGGACATGGGGGAGTTTTAGATAGAATTGATGCTGTTATCATTGCAGCATTTGCAATGGCAACTTTAGTATGATTGTACTTGGAAGCACGGGAAGTATAGGGGTTAATACTCTTTTTATTGCTAAAGAAAAAAACATAAGCATAGAAGCTTTATCTTGTGGTAAAAACATCAAGCTTTTAAATGAGCAAATAGCTCTTTTTAAGCCTAAATTTGTATGTATCCAAGATGAAAAAGATAAAACCTTGGTTGATCATGATAAGATTTTTTGCGGCCAAGAAGGCTTAAAAACGATGATAGCTGAGTGTAAAAGCACTTTGGTGGTAAATGCTATAGTGGGTTTTGCAGGGTTAAGCTCAAGTCTTATGGTGCAAAAGCTTGGTAAAACTTTAGCCTTGGCAAATAAAGAAAGCCTAGTAGTAGCAGGGAAATTTTTTGACACTTCTAAGATTAAAGCCATAGATAGCGAACACGCAGCACTGAAGTGTTTGATAGATAAAAGAAAAGATATTAAAAAGCTTTTCATCACAGCAAGTGGCGGAGCCTTTTATAATTATAAAATCAAAGATTTAAAAAATGTCAGCGTAAAAGAAGCTCTTAAGCACCCCAACTGGAGCATGGGAGCTAAGATCACCATAGATAGTGCTAGTATGTGCAATAAGCTTTTTGAAATCATCGAAGCTTATCATCTTTATGGCATTAAGCAAATAGATGCTTTGATAGAAAGAAAATCTTTAGTGCATGCTTTGTGCGAGTTTAAAGACGGTGGTATGAGTGCGTATTTTTCTCATGCAAATATGCGTTTATCTATAGCTCAAGCGATTTTAGATGAGCATGATCAAAGCTTTATAGAAAATTTGGATTTATTAGCTATGCCAAGTTTAAAATTTGAAAAAATTAGTTTAAAAAAATATCCTATATTTTTACTCAAAGATGAACTTTTGAAAGAGCCTGACTTGGGCGTGATTATAAATAGTGCAAATGAGTATATGGTGTATCAATTTTTAGCTCATAAAGCGCAGTTTTTAGACATAGCTAAAGGAATTTTCAAAGCACTAGATCATTTTGGTGTGCCAAAGATTAACCAAATTGAAGATGTTTTTGAGTACGATAAGCAAGTAAGGCTTTATTTAGATAAGGAAATGAAGTGAGATATTTTTTAAGTGTTTTGATTTTTATAAATGCGGTTTTTGCTTTAGATTTTAGTGTGAAAGAAAATGGAAAAAGCTTAGATGATAATAACACAGTTTTAATCCTTGGAGGTATACAAGGAGATGAGCCAGGTGGGTTTCATGCTGCTAGTTTGCTTTTGAGTGATTATAATATCACCAAAGGTAAAATCATCGTTGCGCCAAATTTGGCTTTTGAAAGTATTATTGCAAGAAATAGGGGAAATTTTGGAGATTTAAATAGAAAATTTGCCCATATAGATGAAAGCGATCCTGATTTTCACACCATAGAGCGTATAAAAAAGCTTATTTTAGACCCTGAAGTTAATATGGTCATAAATTTACACGATGGAAGTGGTTTTTATAGACCTCAATATGAAAGTAAAGATAAAAATCCAAACCGCTGGGGCAATACTAGCATTATCGATCAAAGCGAGGTAAATTCTACTAAATATGCAGACTTAGAAAGCATAGCTAAAGAAGCGGTGGAAAATATCAATAAAGCCTTAGTAAAAGAAGAACATCAATATCATTTAAAAAACACCAAAACCCAAGAAAGTAATGATAAAGATATGTTAAAGGCTTTAACTTATTTTGTAGTGTCAAATCACAAAGCAGCCTTTGCTAATGAAGCGAGCAAAAATTTACCAACACATTTAAGAGTGTATTATCATCTTTTGGCGGTGGAGTATTATCTAAAAAAGGCAAATATAGAATTTCAAAGAACTTTTGAGCTAACTCCAAATGGGGTTTATAGAGCCATTGAAAAGCCTTTGGAGGTAAGACTTTTTAATGATAAAATTTTACTTTATCTTGACAAACCTACTAATGCTATAAATTTCTTGCCTTTCCCTGTTAATCAAGCTTTAAATTATGAAGCAAGCAATGAAATTACAGCAGTGATTTCAAATGTTAATTCATACTCAGTCAATTACGGAAATCGCTTGCAAACTAGACTATACCCTGAATACTTTGAGTTTTCAAATGCGCTAGATAGTGTTGAGATGATAGTAGATGGAAAAAACATACAAACAAATTTTGCTCAAAAAATCATGGTAAAAAATAGCTTTAAAATTCCTTCTATTGTAGGTGTAAGGGTTAATGTCATAGGTTTTGATAGGGGCAATGATGAAAGTGGTATAGAAATTAGCAAAAATCAAATGCAAAGTCGTTATTCTTTAGACAAAAAAAGAAAGATTTATAGAGTGGAATTTTATGAGTTAAAAAATGCAAATTTAGCAGATCAAGCCTTAGAAAAAAAGACAAATTTTAAAGAAATCAAAAAAGCAAACATACCTGCAAAAGCCATAGAAAAAGCAGAGCAAAAAGATAAATTTATCGGTATGATTTTAGTGGAATTTCAATGAAAAGTTTAATTCTTGCCATAGAAAGCTCGTGTGATGATAGTTCTATTGCTATCATAGATAAAAACAGCTTTGAATGTATTTTCCATACAAAGATTTCTCAAGAAAATGCTCATAGTGTTTATGGTGGGGTAGTGCCTGAACTTGCAGCAAGATTGCACAGTGAAGCCTTACCTAAAATCTTAGAAAAATGCCAAAAATACTTTGATAAGCTTTGTGCCATAGCAGTTACAAATGAACCTGGTCTTAGTGTGAGTTTAATAGGTGGGGTTGCTATGGCTAAAATGCTTGCTGTTAGTTTAAATTTACCACTTATAGCGATTAATCATCTAAAAGGACATATCTACTCTATGTTTTTAGATAAAAAAGCTAGTTTTGATATGGGTGTGTTGCTTGTAAGTGGTGGGCATACTATGGTACTTTTTATCGATAAGCAAGGTAAAATCACAGAACTAGCAAGAACAAATGATGATAGCTTTGGAGAAAGTTTTGATAAAGTAGCTAAGATGATGGGACTTGGTTATCCTGGTGGGGCTATCATAGAAAATTTAGCTAAAAATGTAAAAGAAAGTGATTTAGAATTTAGCATACCTTTACTTCATTCTAAAGACTTAGCTTATAGTTTTTCAGGACTTAAAAATCAAGTGCGTTTGGAAATTTTAAAAGAAGAGCTAAGCTCAGAGCGTAAAAGTAAAATAGCCTTTGCATTTCAAAAAGCAGCTATAGCTCATATTTTAAACAAGTTAGAAAAAATTTTTAAAGAGTATAAATTCAAACGTTTTGGCATAGTAGGTGGAGCTAGTGCAAATTTAAGCTTAAGAAGTCAAATAGAGCATTTATGCCAAAGCTATCAATGTGAGCTTTTGCTAGCTCCGCTTGAGTATTGTTCAGATAATGCTTTGATGATAGCAAGGGCAGCTTGTGAGGCTTATGAGCGTAAAGAATTTGTAAGTATTGAAGATGATCTTATAAGCCCTAAGGTGAAAAATTTACAAGGTGTATTATGAAAAAGGCTTTTACTATTATAGAACTTGTGTTTGTGGTGATTATACTTGGGGTTTTAGCAGCAGTTGCTCTGCCAAAATTTAGCGCAAGTAAAGATGAAGCAAGCACAGCTCAAGCTTTAGGAAATTTAAAAACTTTTATCAATGATGTAAGTTCTTATGTGTTAAAAAATGAAAGTCTTTCAAGTATAGCTTTGATGAGTAATGTAGCAAATATAAAAAATGAAGATTTATCAAATTTGCAAAATTCCACCAAAGAACTTGATTTTAGTGTGGGAAATGACGAGCAGTGTTTTAAGGTGCTTTTTGTAGATAAAGAAAGCATTTTGCTTTTAGCACTTATGGTAGATAATGCCCAAAAAAGTAAAGTCCAAAATATAGCAGATTTAAAAAATCAAGCTTTAAAAGATCCTAAAAATCAAAGTATAAAAACTCAACTAGATGAAGCTTTAAATGCTTTTAGTCAAAGTGAATTTGCAAGCACTTCAAAGTCTAAGGCTTGCCAAAGTTTAATCCACTCTAAAACTTTTAAAGATTTAGCTACTAGGGTGTATTTTTTAAGTGGTGGTTAAAAATACACCCCACCACTTAAATACAATTTCATTCTATGATCATCATCAAATTTATACTGATGAACAGCTCTTGCTGCATCAAGCTTTATATAATAT
>NZ_JAKMSR010000021.1:0-5855 GCF_025772765.1 Campylobacter sp. CNRCH_2015_0814
TTAATAAAACTTTAAGCTTTTATTGCTATAATTTCATTTCCTTTTTAAACGAAAGGGTTTTAAAAAGCTAAGACTTTTTTGTCTTAATTTTTTAGTATTTGTTCTTTAAATTATTAATATTGTTAATCAAATCTTATAGTCAATCTTTGAAATCTAAATAAGTGATCGATTGAGCCAGAAAGATTTATTTTAAATCTTAACAATCAACTTTTTCTTTGAAGAAAAAGATTAAACTTATCCAATTATTTTTTATGGAGAGTTTGATCCTGGCTCAGAGTGAACGCTGGCGGCGTGCCTAATACATGCAAGTCGAACGATGAAGCTTTTAGCTTGCTAGAAGTGGATTAGTGGCGCACGGGTGAGTAAGGTATAGTTAATCTGCCCTACACAAGAGGACAACAGTTGGAAACGACTGCTAATACTCTATACTCCTGCTTAACACAAGTTGAGTAGGGAAAGTTTTTTCGGTGTAGGATGAGACTATATAGTATCAGCTAGTTGGTGAGGTAATGGCTCACCAAGGCTATGACGCTTAACTGGTCTGAGAGGATGATCAGTCACACTGGAACTGAGACACGGTCCAGACTCCTACGGGAGGCAGCAGTAGGGAATATTGCGCAATGGGGGAAACCCTGACGCAGCAACGCCGCGTGGAGGATGACACTTTTCGGAGCGTAAACTCCTTTTCTTAGGGAAGAATTCTGACGGTACCTAAGGAATAAGCACCGGCTAACTCCGTGCCAGCAGCCGCGGTAATACGGAGGGTGCAAGCGTTACTCGGAATCACTGGGCGTAAAGGGCGCGTAGGCGGATTATCAAGTCTCTTGTGAAATCCAACGGCTTAACCGTTGAACTGCTTGGGAAACTGGTAGTCTAGAGTGAGGGAGAGGCAGATGGAATTGGTGGTGTAGGGGTAAAATCCGTAGATATCACCAAGAATACCCATTGCGAAGGCGATCTGCTGGAACTTAACTGACGCTAAGGCGCGAAAGCGTGGGGAGCAAACAGGATTAGATACCCTGGTAGTCCACGCCCTAAACGATGTACACTAGTTGTTGGGGTGCTAGTCATCTCAGTAATGCAGCTAACGCATTAAGTGTACCGCCTGGGGAGTACGGTCGCAAGATTAAAACTCAAAGGAATAGACGGGGACCCGCACAAGCGGTGGAGCATGTGGTTTAATTCGAAGATACGCGAAGAACCTTACCTGGGCTTGATATCCTAAGAACCTTTTAGAGATAAAAGGGTGCTAGCTTGCTAGAACTTAGAGACAGGTGCTGCACGGCTGTCGTCAGCTCGTGTCGTGAGATGTTGGGTTAAGTCCCGCAACGAGCGCAACCCACGTATTTAGTTGCTAACGGTTCGGCCGAGCACTCTAAATAGACTGCCTTCGTAAGGAGGAGGAAGGTGTGGACGACGTCAAGTCATCATGGCCCTTATGCCCAGGGCGACACACGTGCTACAATGGCATATACAATGAGACGCAATACCGCGAGGTGGAGCAAATCTATAAAATATGTCCCAGTTCGGATTGTTCTCTGCAACTCGAGAGCATGAAGCCGGAATCGCTAGTAATCGTAGATCAGCCATGCTACGGTGAATACGTTCCCGGGTCTTGTACTCACCGCCCGTCACACCATGGGAGTTGATTTCACTCGAAGCCGGAATACTAAACTAGTTACCGTCCACAGTGGAATCAGCGACTGGGGTGAAGTCGTAACAAGGTAACCGTAGGAGAACCTGCGGTTGGATCACCTCCTTTCTAGAGTACAAACTGATAAGTCTCACAACTATCAGTTCATATATAGACTCAATCATCCTTGTTTAGATTTCAAAGATTGATGAAAAGCTAATTTTGGGGAATTAGCTCAGCTGGGAGAGCGCCTGCTTTGCACGCAGGAGGTCAGCGGTTCGATCCCGCTATTCTCCACCATTTATTAAGGGCCTATAGCTCAGCTGGTTAGAGTGCACCCCTGATAAGGGTGAGGTCACAAGTTCAAGTCTTGTTAGGCCCACCATAAAAAAAGATTTGTTTATCAATCATATAATAAAGTTTTAAAACTTAAAGCAAGTATATAGCTAATAATAAAGCAGTAAATAAAGTAAAATACTTTATTGCTTATGTTTTTAAATTATTTAAACTCTTTATATATACTTTCTTTAGGTTTTAAGACCTAAGCTAAATAAATAATAGAATATTTTATATATTAGATTAATTATTTAATGTTATTTGAATTATCATTGTTAAGAGTCACAAGCAAGTTTTAATAAAAACAATTTTACAGGACTTGTTAAAGGATAAAATCTAACTATCTTTTCTTTAGCTTTTAGTTAAAGACAAGTTTTAAACTCACAGCTTAGTGAGACTAATATTTTTAGTTTTATTAGGTGTTTAAATGCTTTCCGTCTTAAGATAGTAAAGTCTTATCATAAAAACTTTAACAAGGAAGTGATGCGTTTTAGAATGAATTTAAAAGGTAAGCTATTAAGAGCGAATGGTGGATGCCTTGGCTGGTAAAGGCGATGAAGGACGTACTAGACTGCGATAAGCTACGGGGAGCTGTCAAGAAGCTTTGATCCGTAGATTTCCGAATGGGGCAACCCAGTATATAGAGATATATACTACCATAATGGAGCGAACGTAGGGAATTGAAACATCTTAGTACCTACAGGAAAAGAAATCAATAGAGATTGCGTCAGTAGCGGCGAGCGAAAGCGCAAGAGGGCAAACCCAGTGCTTGCACTGGGGGTTGTAGGACTGCAATGTGCAATAGGTGAGGTTAGTAGAACACTCTGGAAAGTGTAGCCATAGAGGGTGATAGTCCCGTATACGAAAACCAAACCTTAGCTAGCAGTATCCTGAGTAGGGCGGGACACGAGGAATCCTGTCTGAAGCTGGGTCGACCACGATCCAACCCTAAATACTACTACCAGACCGATAGTGCACAAGTACCGTGAGGGAAAGGTGAAAAGAACTGAGGTGATCAGAGTGAAATAGAACCTGAAACCATTTGCTTACAATCATTCAGAGCACTATGTAGCAATACAGTGTGATGGACTGCCTTTTGCATAATGAGCCTGCGAGTTGTGGTGTCTGGCAAGGTTAAGCACACGCGAAGCCGTAGCGAAAGCGAGTCTGAATAGGGCGCTTAAGTCAGATGCTGCAGACCCGAAACGAAGTGATCTATCCATGAGCAAGTTGAAGCTAGTGTAAGAACTAGTGGAGGACTGAACCGATAGGCGTTGAAAAGCCCCCGGATGACTTGTGGATAGGGGTGAAAGGCCAATCAAACTTCGTGATAGCTGGTTCTCTCCGAAATATATTTAGGTATAGCGTTGTGTCGTAGTATAAGGGGGTAGAGCACTGAATGGGCTAGGGCATACACCAATGTACCAAACCCTATCAAACTCCGAATACCTTATATGTAATCACAGCAGTCAGGCGGCGAGTGATAAAATCCGTCGTCAAGAGGGAAACAACCCAGACTACCAGCTAAGGTCCCTAAATCTTACTTAAGTGGAAAACGATGTGAAGTTACTTAAACAACCAGGAGGTTGGCTTAGAAGCAGCCATCCTTTAAAGAAAGCGTAATAGCTCACTGGTCTAGTGATTTTGCGCGGAAAATATAACGGGGCTAAAGTAAGTACCGAAGCTGTAGACTTAGTTTTACTAAGTGGTAGGAGAGCGTTCTATTTGCGCCGAAGGTATACCGGTAAGGAGTGCTGGAGCGAATAGAAGTGAGCATGCAGGCATGAGTAGCGATAATTAATGTGAGAATCATTAACGCCGTAAACCCAAGGTTTCCTACGCGATGCTCGTCATCGTAGGGTTAGTCGGGTCCTAAGTCGAGTCCGAAAGGGGTAGACGATGGCAAATTGGTTAATATTCCAATACCAACATTAGTGTGCGATGGAAGGACGCTTAGGGCTAAGCAAGCTAGCGGATGGAAGTGCTAGTCTAAGGTCGTAGGAGGTTATATAGGCAAATCCGTATAACAATACTCCGAGAACTGAAAGGCTCTTCAAAGTCTTCGGACAGCGAGGAGAATTGCTGATGCCGTCGAGCCAAGAAAAGTTTCTAAGTTTAGCTAATGTTGCCCGTACCGTAAACCGACACAGGTGGGTGGGATGAGTATTCTAAGGCGCGTGGAAGAACTCTCTTTAAGGAACTCTGCAAAATAGCACCGTATCTTCGGTATAAGGTGTGGTTCGCTTCGTATTAGGATTTACTCCGAAAGCGAAGAAACTTACAACAAAGAGTCCCTCCCGACTGTTTACCAAAAACACAGCACTCTGCTAACTCGTAAGAGGATGTATAGGGTGTGACGCCTGCCCGGTGCTCGAAGGTTAATTGATGGGGTTAGCATTAGCGAAGCTCTTGATCGAAGCCCGAGTAAACGGCGGCCGTAACTATAACGGTCCTAAGGTAGCGAAATTCCTTGTCGGTTAAATACCGACCTGCATGAATGGCGTAACGAGATGGGAGCTGTCTCAAAGAGGGATCCAGTGAAATTGTAGTGGAGGTGAAAATTCCTCCTACCCGCGGCAAGACGGAAAGACCCCGTGGACCTTTACTACAGCTTGACACTGCTATTTGGATAAGAATGTGCAGGATAGGTGGGAGGCTTTGAGTATATGACGCCAGTTGTATATGAGCCGTTGTTGAGATACCACTCTTTCTTATTTGGGTAGCTAACCAGCTTGAGTTATCCTCAAGTGGGACAATGTCTGGTGGGTAGTTTGACTGGGGCGGTCGCCTCCCAAATAATAACGGAGGCTTACAAAGGTTGGCTCAGAACGGTTGGAAATCGTTCGTAGAGTATAAAGGTATAAGCCAGCTTAACTGCAAGACATACAAGTCAAGCAGAGACGAAAGTCGGTCTTAGTGATCCGGTGGTTCTGTGTGGAAGGGCCATCGCTCAAAGGATAAAAGGTACCCCGGGGATAACAGGCTGATCTCCCCCAAGAGCTCACATCGACGGGGAGGTTTGGCACCTCGATGTCGGCTCATCGCATCCTGGGGCTGGAGCAGGTCCCAAGGGTATGGCTGTTCGCCATTTAAAGCGGTACGCGAGCTGGGTTCAGAACGTCGTGAGACAGTTCGGTCCCTATCTGCCGTGGGCGCAAGAAGATTGAAGAGATTTGACCCTAGTACGAGAGGACCGGGTTGAACAAACCACTGGTGTAGCTGTTGTTCTGCCAAGAGCATCGCAGCGTAGCTAAGTTTGGAACGGATAAACGCTGAAAGCATCTAAGCGTGAAGCCAACTCTAAGATGAATCTTCTCTAAGCTCTCTAGAAGACTACTAGTTTGATAGGCTGGGTGTGTAATGGATGAAAGTCCTTTAGCTGACCAGTACTAATAGAGCGTTTGGCTTATCTTATTTAAGCATCACTTCCTTGTTAAGGTTTTTAATAAAGCTTTGAGTGTTTTTATATGAAATATTTATATAAAGATTATGTTCTTAAGTTTATAAAATCTTACAAGTAAAGTTTATATTAGAACTTGCTCTTAACATTGTTTTTTAAGTATTCTAAAACAATAAAGTGATTAGCTTAATAAAATATCTAAATATAAGAATAAGATGAAAGCTAAAATAAAAATGATTTTTATATTTAAATCTTATTGATTGTTTTTATTATGCTATATTAAATAGAATATTTAAATAACAATGTCCGTGATTATACAGATGTGGAGACGCCTTGCTCCATCCCGAACCAAGAAGCTAAGCACATCGTGGGTGATGATACTACGCCTTACTGGCAGGGGGAAAGTAGCTCATTGCGGACTTGTTAATTCTCTTATTATTCTTACTTTATATATAATCTTATGTTAGTTTTTATTGTTAGTTATTA
>NZ_JAKMSR010000022.1:0-5241 GCF_025772765.1 Campylobacter sp. CNRCH_2015_0814
GTGGGTTGATTGTAAGCTAATTAGCTTAGTAAGACTTTCAAATTTAATTTCTTCAAATTTAATCTATCAATTTCATAATCTTTTTGTCTTTTGTGGAATTTTAAAATTATACAAAAAGTAAATATAAATTTTTAAAAAATAAACAATAAAAGCAATAATAAACACTACAAACATCAAATACCTACCAAAAAAGCATTATATTTATAAAATGAATATCAATATTCTAATTTATTTTATATATTTTTATTGATTTTTGATAAATTCAGAAAAATTTATGAAACTTTTATAAAAAATTGTTATATAATACTCATTAAGTTTATAAACAAAACTTAAATAAAACCCACAAGGAGTACATCATGGGAACAAGAAAAGAACACGACTTTATTGGCGAGTTGGAAATTTCTGACGAGGTTTATTATGGAGTGCAAACTTTTAGAGCACTAGAAAACTTCCATATGAGTGGCAGAAGATTACAAGATTATCCTTATTTTGTAAAAGCTTTCGCTCAAGTTAAAAAAGCAGCTGCTCTTGCTAACAAAGAAGTTGGGGTTCTTGATGCTGACAAAGCTGATGCTATTGCTAAAGCTTGCGATAGATTGATTGCTGGTGAATTTTTAGATCAATTCGTAGTAGATATGATCCAAGGTGGTGCTGGTACTAGTACAAACATGAACACCAACGAAGTTATCACTAATATCGCTCTTGAAAGTATGGGACACAAAAAAGGTGAGTACCAATATCTTCATCCAAATGATCATACAAACTTAGGTCAATCTACAAATGATACTTATCCAAGTTCAATCAAAGTAGCAACCTATGCAAAACTTACTGATCTTTTAAAAGCTATGGAACTTTTAAAAACTGAATTAGAAGCTAAAGCTAAAGAATACAAAGATATCATTAAAATGGGTAGAACAGAGCTTGAAGATGCGGTTCCTACTACTTTAGGAAATACTTTCAACGCTTTTGCTAGCTATATTAAAAGTGATATTGAAAAAATCACAGCAGCTCGTGAGTCAATGAGTTATTTAAATCTTGGTGCAACAGCTATTGGTACAGGAATTAACTGCCATCCTGATTACAAATTTGTGGTTGAGAAAAAATTAAAAGAAATTACTGGTGTTGAATTTAAACCAGCTGAAGATTTTATCGCTGCTACTCAAGATACAGCTGACTTTGTACATGTAAGTGGCGCGTTAAAAACTGCAGCAGTAAGATTATCTAAAATTGCAAACGACTTAAGATTAATGAATTCAGGCCCAAGATGTGGTTTAGGTGAAATTAATCTACCAAAAATGCAACCAGGTAGCTCTATCATGCCAGGTAAAGTAAACCCAGTAATTTGTGAAGCAGTAGGTGAAGCTTGCTATGAAGTTATAGGAAATGATGTTACTATTATGCTTTGCTCTGAAAGAGGAGAATTTGAACTTAATGCATTTGAACCAGGTATTGCTTATGGATTATTTAACTCTATAGTATTACTTGAAAATGCAATGAAATCTCTAGCTGAAAAAGCTGTAAGAGGCTTAACAGCAAATCCTGAAGCATGCAAACAATCTGTACTTAACTCAATCGGTATTGTTACAGCATTTAATCCTGTTTTAGGATATGAAAAATCTGCAAGTATTGCTAAAGAGGCTTTAGAAACTGGTAAAGCAGTTGGCGATATTTGTCTTGAAAGAGGATATCTTCCAAAAGAAGAAATTGAAAGAATTTTAACACCAGAAAATATGTTAAATCCTCATATGACAGAGAAAAGAAAAGCTTAATAACTTAGGAGTTTAATCATGGATATTATGATTATTTTACAACTTGTTGTCTTTCTTGGGGCAATATTCATAGGTATCCGCCTCGGTGGCATAGCAATAGGCTATGCCGGAGGTTTGGGTGTAGTTATTTTAGGTCTTGTTTTAGGTATGAAACCAGGTAATATTCCTTGGGATGTTATCTTAATCATTGCTGCGGCAATTGCTGCGATTTCTGCTATGCAACAAGCAGGTGGTTTGGATTATATGGTAAAAGTTACCGAAAGAATTTTACGTAAACATCCAAGATTTATCAATTACCTTGCACCAGCTTGCGGTTGGTTACTTACTATTTTAGCAGGTACTGGTAATGCGGTATTTTCATTAATGCCTGTTGTTATTGATGTTGCAAAATCACAAAACATCAAACCATCAGCCCCACTTTCATTAATGGTTGTTGCTTCACAAATTGGTATTACAGCTTCTCCAGTTAGTGCTGCTGTTGTTTATATGACTGGCGTATTAGAACCACTTGGTTGGAATTACCCTGCATTAATTGGTATTTGGATTGTAACTACTTTTGCTGCTTGTATGATTACAGCTTTCATTGTAAGCTTAATTACTCCAATGGATCTTAGCAAAGACCCTGTATATCAAGAACGCTTAAAAGCTGGTCTTGTAAAAAGCGCTTCTGATGTTTTACAAAGCGAAGACAAACCAGGTGCAAAACTTTCAGTTGCTATTTTCTTATTCACAGTATTAGCGGTTGTTCTTTATGCTACAGCAATTTCTAATAATATCAAATGGATTGATCCAGTAGTTATTCCAAGAGATGCTGCAATTATGAGTTTCTTATTAACAGCTGCAACTTTAATCACAATCTTTTGTAAAGTTGAACCTGCAAAAATTTTAGATACAAGTGTATTTAAATCAGGTATGACAGCTTGTGTATGTGTATTTGGTGTTGCTTGGCTTGGAAATACTTTCGTTGCAGGTCATGAGGCAGGTATTAAAGAAGTAGCAGGTGAATGGGTTAAACAAACTCCAGCTATGCTTGCAGTTGCATTCTTCTTTGCTAGTATGCTTTTATACTCTCAAGCAGCTACTGCAAAAGCTATTGTTCCAGTTATCATTGCTGCATTAGGAATTTCAGCTACAAATCCTGCAGATTCTTATATGCTAGTTGCTTGTTTTGCCGCTGTTTCAGCACTTTTCGTTCTTCCAACTTACCCTACTTTATTAGGTGCAGTTCAAATGGATGACACAGGCACAACAAGAATTGGAAAATTCATTTTTAACCACGCATTCTTTATCCCTGGCGTATTAGCTATAGTTATAGCTGTTGCTCTAGGTTTCTTAGCAGTAGGAATGCTTTAATACTTCAACTTTCCACTTAAAATGTGGAAAGTTCTCTTTTTACTTATTAACCAATTTTAAGTAGAATGTTTTTTTAATTTTAAAGAATCAAAAATGACAAAATTAACTTTAGATAGAAAAAATATAAGAATTTTATTTATAGGTTATATCCTAGTTGCACTTTTTGGCACCTTTATTCTAATGCTTCCTATTATGCACACTAAGCCCATATCTTTTCTAGATGCATTTTTTACCAGTGCTTCAGCTGTAAGCATGACAGGACTTATTGTATTAAACACCTCATTAGATTTTAGCTTTTATGGACAACTTGTTATTTTATTGCTTATTCAAATAGGTGGCTTAGGTTATATGAGTATAGCTATGGCTTTATATATTTTAGTACGCAAAAAGATGAGTTTTGGAGAAAAAAATCTTTTAAGAGAATCTTTGATCTATCCTGAAGCCGATGGCCTTGTAGGATTTTTAAAAAAGGTTTTATTTTTTGTATTTGCTATTGAGCTTTTAGGTGCTTTATTGTTATTTTTAAGATTTAAGCTTGATATGAATTTAAGTGAAGCTCTATGGGCTAGTGTTTTTCACTCTATTTCTGCTTTTAATAATGCAGGATTTAGTATATTTGAAAGTGGCCTAATGCCTTATAGAGATGATTTTTGGATTAATTTTGTTATCACCTCTTTAATTATCATTGGAGGTTTGGGGTATTTTGTATTATTAGAACTATACTTTTTTTCTAAAAAGCGTTTTGCAAGCTTAAGTTTACATACAAAACTTGTTTTAATTTCTACTGTTATATTGATTCTTTTTGCAAGTTTAGTAGTCTTTTTATTTGAATACCATAATCCAAAAAGCATAGGAGAATTTTCACTTTTTGATAAAATTATGAGTGCATATTTTACAGCGGTAAATTACCGAACAGCAGGGTTTAATACTCTTGATCTTAGTACTTTTAAAGATGCAAGCTTGTTTTTTGGATCTTTATTTATGATTGTAGGTGGTGCACCTGGTGGAACAGCTGGAGGTATTAAGGTAACTACAATTGCTGTATTGTTAATCTATGCTTATTGGAGCATCAAAGATAGTAATGCAAGAATTTTCAACTTTGAAATTCCTACAGAAACTATCAATAAAGCTTTTATTATAGCAGTAAGTTCTATTGTATATATCATCACTTGTGTGTTAATTTTATCCTTAATTGAAGATGATAAAAGCTTTTTACCCTTGCTTTTTGAAACAAGTTCAGCGTTTGCCACAGTAGGAGTTTCAGTAGGAGATGGTGGGACTTTATCGCTTAGTGCGCTTTTTAACTCTGAAAGTAAATTACTTATCATATTGTTAATGCTTAGCGGTAGAGTGGGTGTGCTTGCATTTTTATTTAGTATATTTTTCAAAGAAAAAGAAAAATATTTGAATTATCCAAAAGGAAAGATAATATTATGAAAAAAGAAACTTATGGCATTATAGGACTTGGAAGGTTTGGTTCAGTTTTAGCAAAAGAGCTTATTGATCAAGGTAAGAGAGTTATTGTTTCTGATATTGATGAAGAAGCGGTCAAGGAATTACAAGATCATGCAGATTTTGCTTATATTTTAGATTCTACTCATACTATAGCTTTAAAAGAAGCAGGTTATGCAAATGCAGATGTTGTTATACTTAGCATAGGTGAAAATTTAGAATCAAGCATACTCACTTTCATGGCTTTAAAAGAAATAGGAGTAAAAAACATCATTGCCAAGGCAAACTCTTCTACACACGGGCAAATTCTTTCAAAACTTGGGGTTAATAAAGTCATCTATCCTGAAAAAGAATCAGCAAAGCGTTTGGCTAAAATTCTTATCACTAATCCAAATTTTGAGATCATAGATCTTTCAGCCAATACTATCAAAGTAGCAAAACTTTTAGTAGATGAAAACTTAGCAGGAAAAACTTTGCAATCTATTGGTCAAAACTTAAAAGTCATTGCGCACAAACAGCATGATACTTGGAGTATTATGCCAAATTTAGAAACTACTGCTTATTTGAATGATATACTAATGCTACTTGGCACTCAAGAAGAATTAAATCAATATGAATATTAATAAAAATTTAAAGCTTATTTTTAAGCTTTAAATTTACACTTAAA
>NZ_JAKMSR010000023.1:0-3795 GCF_025772765.1 Campylobacter sp. CNRCH_2015_0814
ATAATAAAATAAAATTCAATCAAATCACAGCAGATAATATAGATTTACAAGGTAATGAAGTTTATATGGATATTTCTACTATAAATTCTAAAAACCTAACTACTGAAGCAAAAAATAAAGGAATTGCTTATTTAAGTGCTACGGGTTATTATTATAATCCTACAAGAAAATACAATGATATTGTATTTACTAACAAAGGTGTAATGGATAAAACATATAATCAATATATTAGCATAGGCTCTGATTTAGATTGGTGGCACTTTGCTAAAGGATGGAATGAAAAAGATGATTTTAGAAATAATGTAGTAGGAGATACCTTTAAACTTACTAATGATATAGATTTTAAAGCAAGTGGTGGACAAAACTATGCTAATTATTGGGTAGACTTAAATGGTGATGGTAAAAGACAAGATAATGAATTTACTAATATGATAGTAGGTTTTACAGATAATAGTGCTTTTACTAAAATATTTGATGGACAAGGTTTTACTCTTAAGAATATTAATATAGATACAACAGGATTTTTTTATCCCGGAACTTATCCTGATGAATATGTAGGTATATTTGGCATATCAGATGGTGCTAAATTTAAAAATATAAATATAGATTATATGGGTGGTAGTGTTAAAGCATACGGATATGGTGACGATGGAGAATATACTTATATATCAAAATACGCAGGTGGGTTTGCTGGGAGTATTGAAGATTCAGAGATAGATAATATAAGTTTGAAAAATCTTGCTTATATTACTGCTGGTAGCGATAAAAGTAAAATAGGATCTATATATTTAGGTGGATTTGTAGGCGAAATTAAAAAAACAAATACATCCAATGTTGTTTTAAAGGATATAGGTACTATTGAGGCTGTAGGAAATGCAGTTTCAGTTACTGGCATGTCTGCAGGTGGGTTTGCTGGTCGTATATCTGGCGGTAGAGAATTTATGTATATAAAAGATATTGCATTAGAAAATATAGATAATATTATTGCTATAAATACTGCTGGTGGTAGTCAAACTTTATCTGCAGGTGGCTTTGCTGGTGCAATAGACAGTATGGCTAAAGATGGATATATTTCGCATGTAAAATTAAATAATATAAATAATATTAAATCTGGTTCTGAAGATAAAATAGATGGTAATATTGATGCGGGTGGATTTGTAGGAAGAGTTGAAGCGAGTGAAAATTTTAATATTAAAGACATTGTTGTAAAAAATATTAATCATATATATACTGGAAAAAGTGACTTATTTGAGAGTAATTCTGGTGGATTTGCTGGGACTACATTTTTAAATGGTTGGGAAAATGTATTTTTTAGAAATATTTATATAGAAAACATAGGCGATATTACTTCAAATGCTAACTCAGGTGGATTTATAGGAAGTAATTCTTATGGAGAGACAAATTATGTTGATATAACTGTAAAGAATATAGATAATATTCAAAGCACAAGAAACTCAGGTGGTTTTGTTGGTTTTAATAGAGGTGGTAATTATTCTAAAATTTATATAGGTGATATTAAAAATATATCTTCTAAAAGATCTGATAACTTGAGTAACAGCTTTAATTATGCAGGTGGATTTATCGGATTTAATGGTTATGGAGAATTTTCAGATATTACAGTTAAAAACATAGGAAATATTTCAAGCATTTCTGATGGTTTTACATATTCTGGAGGATTTATAGGAGGATTTGATAGTGGAGAGTTTAAAAGAATTTCACTTGAAAATATTACTAATATAAATAGTACATCAAAATCTAACTCTTCTTACTCAGGAGGGTTTGCCGGAGGATCTGTGTATAATAATCCTTATGCCAGCTTTTATTTTGCTGATATATATTTAAAGGATGTTTTAAATATATCAAGCTATGGCGAGATATCTATGTCTGGCGGTTTTGCTGGAGAGATTGTTAATACAAGGGAAGATAATTCTATTGTTTTTGATAGGATTAGTATTAATAATATCAATAACATTGAAGCTAAGGGAGAATATTATGCTGTTTCAGGTGGTTTCTTTGGGTTGCATTCATCTTTTTCTATAATAAATGATATAAAATTAAGTAATGTTAATGAGATTAAAGTTGAATCTTTAGGAGTTGGTTCTTCGGGATCTGCAGGTGGTTTTGCTGGAGAAATCTCAAGAGATTCTAAATTTGAAAATATTATTTTAAATAATTTTGGAAATATTATAGGTGAAGAATATACCGGTGGATTTGTTGGAGAAATGTCTTCTGATTTATATAATCCAAATGAATTTAATAATATTGTTTTAAATAATTTTGGAAATATTATAGGTGAAGAATATACCGGTGGATTTGTTGGGGTTGATACTAGAACAAAAATGAGTAATATTTCTTTAAATAATATTGATTATATTCAAGGAAATTATACTGGGGGATTTGCAGGAAAAGGACAAGGTGATTATAGAAATATAGCATTAAATAATATTAAACATATCAAAGGAAAATATGCTGGAGGTTTTACAGTATTTGGTACTGGAGGAAAAAATATCTATATATATTTTGATAAAGGAGCTATTATAGAAGGCTCAGAAAGTAGTGGTAAATTTTTTGGCTATTTAGATGAATATTTTCTTCCAAATGCTGAAAACACTTATATCTATCATTATAAGAAAGACTTAACTAGTGCAACAGCTGATCAAAAATATTGGGGTAATGAAATCCAACTCCATCCTTATGATGATAATAGTCAAGGTTATATAGATTTTAAGACAGCAGCTTTGGCAGCTTTAAATGGCTTAAAGGAAATAGATTGTGGTACTAGTAAGAAATGTTTAGTTTTTACAAAAGATTTTGAGATTGAAAAACCATCTAATCCAAATATATCCGAGTCAAACTATCCAAATAATGTTATAGTATCTAAACCATCACAAAATACAGATTATATCCCTAACACAGAAGAAATCATCAATGAAAAGGTTGTTTTAGATGAAAATGATCTTTATAAAGATATTATCATCAATGAAATCATAGCTGATTTGAAAAATAAATATTACACCATTGATATAGCTGATTTGAAAGCTATTTTAGAAGCCTATAAAAATTTAGATAAAAATAGTGCTGAAGCTAGAACTAAGTTTATTATGGATTATTTCTTTGATAAAAACAATAAAGATAATCCATCAATGGAAATA
Source organism: Campylobacter sp. CNRCH_2015_0814 (assembly GCF_025772765.1). Classification (NCBI taxonomy): domain Bacteria; kingdom Pseudomonadati; phylum Campylobacterota; class Epsilonproteobacteria; order Campylobacterales; family Campylobacteraceae; genus Campylobacter; species Campylobacter sp. CNRCH_2015_0814. Next base: position 3,153 of record NZ_JAKMSR010000023.1, read on the forward strand.
GCTCGAAAAGAAATTTTCCAAAGCTTAGACTTTTTACTAGCTTATCAAGACAATGGTTTAAACAAAGCCGGTGATGACAAATTTGCAAGCAAAGAAGCTATACAAGTTAAAAATGATATTTTAACTGAAGTTTCAAATTCTCTTGAGAATAAAACAATTGCAAGTAATTTAGAAAACCTAAGTAATTTAAATGATGAAATCAACTCAGCTAACAATAACTTCAAAGAAAAAAACTATTACAAACAACTCGATGATTTAGCCTTAGCTTATAATAAGTATGTAGAATTAATCAATAAAGGCTTAGCAAGTAAAGATGATCAAGCTTTTAAAGATATTAGCAATAAGTTATTTGCTTTAATAGCTACAGTAGGGAAAGAAACTGAAGCTATAGAGAATTTGATTAAAGACTTTGAAGATTTAAAAATATCAGTAAGTGATAAATCTAGCGGACGCTTTGTTGTTGAAGGAGAATTATCAGCCGTTAAAATACCTTATCCTATATTAGCTTCTATTAAAGATGATAATGGCGGTGGTGAAATAGAAATACCTGATAAACCTATTGACCCAGCAGAACCACCAATGGATGGTTTTGAACAAACAGCTTCGCTTAATTTAATAGGCGATAAAACTTTAAATGAAGAAA
>NZ_JAKMSR010000024.1:0-2993 GCF_025772765.1 Campylobacter sp. CNRCH_2015_0814
CCACCTTTCATCTTCCATTAAACATTCTATATATTATTTTACCTATTACATAATTTATAAAAATACATAAACTATAATTAAATATATTTTTTTAATAAGTTATTTTAAGATTATAACAACTATTATCAAATTTATATAAAAACACTATATTATAATTATTTAAATAGTATAATAAGATATTTATACTCTTTATTTATTACTATATATAAGATTAGTATTTATACTTTATATACCAAATATAATAAATACAATTTATATGCTTATATAAATACTATTTTTTCATATCTACAAATACATTAAACAATATAATAAAGTATAAATATAAAAGATATAAAAGCCTATTAGTCCATTATCTTAAAAAAGTAAATAAAAGTAATTTTTTGTTTTATGTAAATAATAATAAATCTATATGTATTTTTTTAATAAAAAATAAAAGTAATTTTGATTATAGTTTATAAATAATTATTATATTTGATAGTTTTTTGGCTATTTTTCAATATTTTTATAACTTTTTTATCACTTTTGTATTTTTTGTGTTATCATATTCTCATCACAGATAAAAATTAAATGTAGGTTATGGGGGGGGGATATGAAAAAAACATTTTTACTTGTTTTACTCATTCACACTTTTCTTTTTTCTCAAATAATGATTTTAAAAAATCACAATAGAATTGTTATAGATAATAATCAAACTCTTGCGCTTAATCATGTAAACCATGATCAAAAGCAAATACTTAAAGAGCATAATAGCATTGACCCAAGAGTTAAAAAGCTATTAGAAGAAAAACCAAATAAAGATTCTAATCTTAGCAAAGAAGATGAAGAATTATCTAATAAGGTTATTAATGTTATTCAAACCATAGGTAATATATATAATGCAGAAGATGGCAAAGAAAGAGAAGAAATTATTAGAGATTTAGCAAGTAATTATTTAAGCTTACAAGCTAATACTTTAATCCAAGAATATTTACATGCTCTTAATCACTCCATTAATAGTGAGTTTAATCTAAACTATAATGATAGAGGTGGTTTAAGTGGTAATGCCAAAGTTCTTTTACCTATTATGAGTGAAGATAATCCAAAAATATCTTACTTTTTACAAAGCGGTATAGGTGGATATGATAATAATAGAATCATAGGTCATTTTGGTGGTGGTATAAGATATTATCCTAATGCGTTAGCATTAAATAATTCAGGCAATATCATGCTAGGATTAAACCTAGTTTATGATCATGATTTTAGTAGAGAGCATAAAAGAATGTCTTTGGGCTTTGAAAGTATGCTAGATACATTAGCTTTCCATGCTAATATTTATCAAAGACTAAGTGATTGGATTAATAGTTATGATTTTAAAAATACTAATAATGAGCTAACTTTTTTAGAGCGTCCTGCTAATGGTTGGGATATGGGTGTTAAATATGCTTTTCCTTTTATGAGCAATGTAGCTGTTTTTGCTAATATGAGTAAATGGTATGGAGAAAAAGTAGCTCCATTTGGCAATGTAAGTAATTATGAAGATTTAGAAAAAAATCCTTTAGTATATGAAGGAGGTATTACTTATTCACCTTATCCAGCATTAACTTTTTCGCTAAGCCATAAAAGAAGTAATGAAAGTGATAAACAAGGCACAAATATAGCTATGAATTTTAATATACCTTTAGACAAAGATGCTCTCAAACATGCTTTTGATCCTAAATTTGCAGGTATAAATAATACCATTGAAGGCTCTAGAACTCATTTTATAGATAGAGATTATTCTATGGTACTTGAGTATAAAGCCATTAATAATGCTTATCATATTTCTTATTGTGGAAATTTGGGAGATAATACTCATTGTATTATGCTAAAAAATGGTTTTAACCAAGCAGTTAAAAATGTTGCTATGAGTGTAACTCCTGAACAAAAAAGTGTAATCTTAAAGAATGGAAATCATTATATTACTGATGGTAATGGAAAGGTTTTTGTAAAAATAATCCATGCTTATGGAGTCCATCAAACCAATTTAATTGCTAAAGCAGGGAATGCTCAAGAAAGTTTCCCTATTACTATTATAGCTCCAAAAGAAGACTTTAGGATATTTGCCAAACCTTCTAATATACAAAGACATGAAAAATCATTAATTGTGTTTGATGGAAGTGATTTAGCAAGTGATTTAGACATAAATTGGAAATTAATTGGCAAAGGAAGCTTAGAAAAAACTCCAAATTCAGATAAAACTGACAAAGATGGAAATTCAAATATCATCTATAAACCTGATGCAAATATGAAAGATAAAGAAAAAGCTGAAATCATTGCTAATGTATTAGGAGTTACTTTAAAAGCCTTTGTTCAAATAGCAATTTATGGAGATAATGATATTATCTTAGATAAAACCACTATAGGTAATAAAGAAAAAGCTCATGCAAGTTATAAAAACTTAAAAGCTAATTCTACAAAAGTTAAATGGAGCATACAAGGAGATAATGCTTTATTTATTGATAAAGATAAAACTACTAAAGAGCTTAATTTAATAGCTGATGAAAAGGGTGAGAGTAATGTAGAAATCATAGGACTTAGCGGAAATGAAAAAGTAAAAATCATTGTTAAGAATATGAGTGATGAGTTAGTAAAAGAAAAAAGTAAAGTTTTAGAAATTAAAAATTATACAGCTACTATGGAGCTTCCTACTGGAAAAGATCCTGTGACTCATCAAGACTTTGAAAAGGGAATGATTGATTATAAAAGCGACTTTGAAGTAAAACTTAAAGGTTTAATGCCAAAAACAAAAGTTTTATGGAAGGCTAAAGATATACAAAGCAATAAAACTTTAAGAATTAACAATGACAAAGAAAGTACAGCTGATGATAAAGGTGAAAGTAAGGTAGTATTTGAAGGAGTAAAAGATTTTAATATTAAAAGATTGCAAATCATTGCTACTTATAATCAAAGCACAGCTAGCACTCAAGAAGTAAGTGGAGAGATTAAACTCCACCAATATACCCCAAGTATTAATC
>NZ_JAKMSR010000025.1:0-2437 GCF_025772765.1 Campylobacter sp. CNRCH_2015_0814
GAATTCTAATAATTCTGAATTTAAAAATATAAAGATTGATTATAATAATAATTCCATTAAATCTAATTCAATATTTACAGGTGGATTTATAGGATATGCAAGTGATGGTAGTAGTTTTAAAAATATAGAGCTAAGTAATATCGCTAGTATTTCTACACAAACAAACGATGTTTTATATACAGGTGGTTTTGTAGGATATGTAAGTGGAGCAAATTTTAATAAAATCAATATCAACAATATAAATGAATTAAGTGGCGTCAGTGTAGACAATAGATCTCATATTGGTGGTTTTGCTGGTAGTGTAAATAATGGAAAATTTGAAAATATATATCTTTCTCAAATCAATAAAATAATAAATAATAAAACAACTAAGGAAACATATACAGGTGGTTTTGCTGGGGAGATTTGGGAAGGTTTTTTTGAGAATATTGATATTAGAGGGATTAAAGAAATTAGTGGGGGATTTGTCACGGGTGGATTTTCTGGTAATATTGATTATGCTCAACTTTCGAATATAAATTTAGATATAAGTAATATAACATCCATATTCAGCACATTGCGTCATACTTATGCTGGTGGATTTGTTGGTAGTATTGATTCTGGAAATAATAAATTTAGTAATATTAATATCCGTGTTAAAAAAATTAAAAGTATTAACAATGACAATAATGGATTGTTAAGTGGAGAGGTTGATGATGTTGGTAATGCATATGCTGGAGGATTTGCGGGTTTTGCTAATGGGGGAATTTTTAACAATATTAGTTTAGAAGCTGAAAAAATTGAAGCTATAAATAATAATAATTTAGAAAATACTCGTGCTGTTGTAGGTGGTTTTATTGGAAAGGTAGAAGGCTATAGAAGTGATAATTTATCGTTTTCAAATATTACTGTAAAAAATATAGATGCGATTGTTGGAAAGCTTGAACAAGATAAAAAAGGGATTGTCAATTCTGGTGGATTTATAGGTTGGATTCAAAGACAAGGCACTGGTGATTTTTCCAATATAAGTTTATATAATATAAAAAATATACAGGCATATGGAAAAAATGATTTTGCTAATGCTGGAGGTTTTATTGGGTATATCGAAAGTGGTTCTATATTTAATTCGATCAATTTAAATTTTAATAATATTTATTTATTTTTCGAAAATGGTTCTCAAATACAGTCTTTTGCAAGTGATGGTAAGAATACAAGCGGAAAATTTATCAGTGCTTTTGATAATAAACAAGTAAATTTAAAATTTAACAATATACATCTTTATCATTACATAAATGATTTTGGTGGTGTTAATTCTGATATAAACCTTTGGAAAAATGCTATTAATGTATATATTTATAATGATGGCGATAAGTATATAAAATATAATGATTTCTTAAACAAAGATAGTATGATAGTAAGGCCTATAGTTAAGCTTCCGGAAAAACCAGAATTTTCTAGTGTGGATATAAATTTGCCAAATGTGGATTCTATTATAAAAGAGGAAGTTGCTCTTGATAAGGATGATTTGTATGAAGATACTATAAAAGATGAAATTTTAGCTGATATCACGAATCAACATTATAAAATATATATTAATACCCTTTTGGAAATGTTGGCAGAAAAGAATTATAGTGAAATGACATTGGATGAAAAGGTAGCTTTTATTTCAAAATATTTTATTAAAGATACATCAAATAGCAAGAAAGAGGCTTTGAAAATAGTTGAAAGTATTGATTTTATAGTAGCCTATCAAACAAACGGATTAAATAATGCTGACAGTGATAAATTTAAAAATGGAGTTCAATCCTTTTATATTAATAATATTAAAATTAATATTGATAAAATTATTGAAAAAGGAAAAAGTATTTCTGAAATTTTAAATAACGAATTAAAGGATTTTGTTGTAAATTCTGAACAACTTATAAAAGAATTGGGTGAAATTCAAAATCAGTTAAAAAGTGCTGAAAATGATTATAACGAGTATGTGAAGAATAATAATCAAATTGATATTAGTGTACTTAATAGTCTACTTTCGAAAATAGTTTTACTAGAAAAACAACAAGATAGTATTTTATCTCAATTGGATTTATCACCTATAAAAAATAAAATTGAATATCAAAACAAACTAGGAAGTTTTTTAGTAATAGGAGATTATAAGTTGTCGCCCTATAAACCTGTTTTAGAAGGTATTGATTTAACACCAAGTATTCCTATTGAGCCTGAATTGCCTTGGACTGATTTAACACCAAGTATTCCTACTGCTAAAAATGATAATATTGATTATATTTATTATAGAGTAATACCGTTTGGTTTGATAGGGGATGAATTTATAAAAAAAGATTCCAAAATAGATGTTATAGGTGAAGCAGAGACTGATAGTTATAAAAAAACTTGTGTTTCGAGCTTTAATTCAAAAGTTATGAATACTTGTATAAATTAATTTGATGAGATATATTGG
>NZ_JAKMSR010000026.1:0-2316 GCF_025772765.1 Campylobacter sp. CNRCH_2015_0814
CTTCTGGCAATGGTCATATGCAAATTAATGGTAATGGAACAAACTCAGTCATACAATGGGGTGGTGGATTTAGTATAGGTCAAGGCGAAACGGTAGAATTTGGAGGTAAAGATAAAAACTACCTAAACATTGCTCATGGTACTAGTAAATCTATGATAGAAGGTATATTAAATGCAGGTGGTAATAATGTATTTTTAATTAATCCTAATGGGGTAATCATTACTAAAACAGGAACTATCAATGCTAATCGCTTTGTGGCTTCGACTTCGTCGATGAGTGATGGGGAGATGACAGCATTTGCTAATATGAAAACTTTCAATGATGGTTTAAGCTTTTCCCCTGTATTTAAGCCACAAAAAGCAGGTAATGTAGTAAATATGGGTAATATTAATGCTAATAATGTATTACTTATAGGGAATAAGGTAAGTATAGATGGTGGCCATATCAATGGCAAACATAATGATAATGTTAGTGGTGATGCTTTAAAAAATCCAAGTGGTAATACAGCTGAAAAAATTCATTTAGTAGGGAATGAAGTCAATATATTAGTAGATGGAATTAAATCAGATTCTATTATAGCTAGTGCGTATGTAAAAGGATCTTTACAACAATCTACTACATCTTATTATAACTATGGTGAAAAAGGACTTAATTTTGAGACTGATGAATATAGCAATATAGATAAGATAAATTTAGGCGATAAAAAACTAGTAACTAAAGATAAATTTGAAAAACATGCAACTATAGGTTCTGATGTAGATTGGTGGCACTTTGCTAAGGGGTGGAATGAAAATAAAAACAGCATGAGAGATTTCTTTAGCACCTATAAATTAGTAGATGATATAGATTTTGGTGGTAATCAAGGTAAAAACTATGCCAATTATTGTATAGCTCCGGGACAATGTACATCTATGATGGTTGGTATTAGAAATTCTGCGTCATTTAATAAAATTTTTGATGGTCAAGGATTTACTTTAAAAAATATCAATATAAATATAACAGGAGATAATAATACGCCACATACATTTGATGTAGGTATATTTGCAATTGCAAGTGGAGCTACTTTTAAAAATATTAATGTGGATTATATGGGTGGTGGTATAGATGTAACTGGACTCAATAGCGCTGCTGTTGGTGGTTTTATTGGAGCTGTTTCAAATTCTTCATTTGAGTATATTTCTATTAATAATATTAAAAATATGAATAGCGGCAAAGTTACTACGCTCAATTTAGGAGGCTTTGCTGGTATCATTTCTAATGGTAGAGTTAATAATGTAACCATAGATAAAATAGAGAGTATTTATATTAGCAACAACACCGCTGCTTCTTACGTTGGTGGATTTGCTGGAGATTTGTTTGATGGATTATATGAAAATATATCTTTAAATAGTATAAAAAATATTGAGAATCAAACTTATGGAGTAGTTATTACTGGTGGATTTGCTGGTCAATCTCATGGACAATATAGAAATATTTCTTTAAATAATATTGGAATTAATAACGCATATTCGCATCATCTATTTTCTTTTGCTGGTGGGTTTGCAGGTGTAATATTTGACAGGGATTCAAACTATGATAATATTTCTTTAAATAATATTGAAAATATTAATAGTTATGCAGCAGAAGGTGTTGAGTCTTTTGCTGGTGGGTTTGCTGGTCAAATTTTAGGAGATCATACTTTTAAAAATATTTATATGTATTTTAACGAAGGTGCAACTATAAATGGAACAATGGCTAATGGAAAATTTGTTGGCTATGTTGGCGGTGATAGCCAAATTCAATTTGATAACATCCACATCTACCATCATGAAGACGATTTAACTAATGCAATAGCCGATCAAAACTATTGGAATGACTTTAATAATGGTTATGTTTCAGATAAAATAAATATTCACACTTACAACAATAGTAATAAAGATGAAGTTTATAAAGATTTTCAAGATAAAGCCAATACTATTTTAAAACCTGCATTTTACGATCCAAATGTCACCTTAGATACTGATGATATTATTAGTGAAGATATTATCAATCAAATCATATCCGAATTAAAAGATAAATTCTATGCAGTAGATATAAATACACTAAGTGATTTATTAAAAGCTTATGTAAAGATTGATAAAGATAATCCTGCCTCTAAAGCAGAGTTTTTAGCTAATTATCTTTTAAGTAAAGATAAATATCCAAATAAGGAAAAAAGACTTGATATAGCTCGTTCTATAGTTCAAAGCTTAGACTTTTTACTAGCTTATACTAAAAACAACATAGATGAATCTAAACTAACAGCTGAAGCTAAAGATTTATATTCTAAAAATAGAG
>NZ_JAKMSR010000027.1:0-2182 GCF_025772765.1 Campylobacter sp. CNRCH_2015_0814
ATCAATAGGTCTATTAACATCAGGAGCTATTAATAAAGGAATAGTTTTGAAATCTCCAGCTATGATAACTTTTTCAAATTTGTTATTATCTTTAAAATCTTGAAGTTGATCTTTATAATTAAGCAATTGCGCATAAAGATTTTTAGCTTCAGTATTAAGTTTTATAATGGTATTTTTAATACTTACAAATAAAGGGTCATTTTCATTTGCCAAGCCTTTTTCTATTAAAACTACATAATCATTATAAGCTTTTATAGCTTTAGCTAATTCTTCTTGATTTTCATCAAGCAAGTGCTCAATATTAAAACCTTTTGATACTATATTTTCATTAAGAACTTTAAGCTCATCATACAGTTTGTTTTTCTTATTGTTAAAGTTTGTAAATTTAGTTTCAGCATTATCAAAAGAATTTGCAAAGTCTTCTTTTACTGTTTCACTTTCAAAATTAGCTTTGCTTATGTCATGATTTTTGTATGCATTTAAAAAGCTCAAGCTTTGCAATAATGTTCTAGCATCGTTTTCTTTTACGCCTAAATATGTGGTTATAAATTTAACCTGCTCATCTTCTGTTTTATTTGATATATCGCTATACTCACTTAGTAATTTAGCTAATAATCTAATATCTATATTATAATAAACTTTATCAATATCTTTTATAATATAATTCCATATATCATCGCTAATTAAATCATTTTCATCTAAAGTGGCTGTTTCATTTTTAATATCTTCTACATCAGGGATATTCATATCTTCAGAAGGTTTAGATGGTTTAGATGGTGGTGGCACTATAGGAAGCATAGGTTTGGATATGGTATTAGCTTTATCTTGAAAATCTTTATAAACTTCATCTTTATTGCTATTGTTGTAAGTGTGAATTTGGATTTTATCAGCAGTATCACCCCAGTAGTCTTGATCAGCTGTTGCATTAGTTAAATCGTCTTCATGATGGTAAATGTGAACATTATCAAATTGAATTTGGCTATTATTAGATTTATCACCAAAAAATTTTCCAATATTATTTCCAATTATATCCGTTTTTGGATTAAAAAATAAAAATACATTTATAAAATCTTTTCTATAATGATTATCTGCGTGCCCAATAAACCCCCCTGCTATATCTCCTTGTATTTTTATTATATTATTTAACGAAATATTTTCAAAAACAATATCATCTCCAACTTCACCTAAAAAACCACCTGTATAGCTATCTTTTTTAGCATAAGATATAATATTTTGAATTTCACTTACTTCAACATTTTTTACCTTTTTTATTACATCTGCACTACCCATAAAACCTCCAGAATACGCAGCATGTTCCCCATTAGCCTCAATATTTTCAATATCTAAAATATAAACATTCTCAATAGTGTTATTCGGATATGGATAATAATATTCATTGTATAATTGCCCAGCAAAACCACCAGAATAAGATTCTTTACCCTCACTTTTTATATATCCGATTTCTCCTATAAAAATATTTCTAAAGTTAAAATAACTTCCAACATTGCCAGCATTATTTGCTCCAGCAAAACCACCAGCATAAGCACGACCATCATCACTGAAAGCATTTATGTTTTTAATATCTTTAATATAAATTTTTTCATAATTAGCCCTTCGAAAATCACCCGTAAAACCACCTGCTTTGGCTTCTTTTCCATCAGCACTAATATCTCCCATGCTATTCAAAGATATATTTGCAAATTCACCATCAGCAGATCCAGCAAAACCACCAACATTACTATATTCATCACTAACAGCACTAATATCTCCCATGCTATTCAAAGATATATTTGCAAATTCACCGCCTCCAGCAAGTCCAGCAAAACCACCAGCAGAAGCATAAGTAAATCCTTTACTAATAAAATTAATACTCCCTATATTACTTAAAGATATATTTGCAATATGCGGTTTATATTCTTCAAGCCATGACCACTCTGTAGCTCCAGCAAATCCACCTATCCTTAAATAATTAAAATTTGGATTTAGGAGATCTATTTTAACATCAATATAAGAAAGTCTTTTTAGATTAATATAATCAAAATTACTATCTATTGAAAATCCAATAAATCCACCAATATTGAAGGAATAACCCAAATCAAGCTGCTCAATACTATTATTTACTTTAATCCCACCATCCATATAATCTACATTAATATTTCTAAAATTAGCTCTTTCAGCATAT
>NZ_JAKMSR010000028.1:0-2117 GCF_025772765.1 Campylobacter sp. CNRCH_2015_0814
AGTAATCATTACTAAAACAGGAACTATCAATGCTAATCGCTTTGTGGCTTCGACTTCGTCTTTAAAACCAGAAGACTTTGATAAATTTAAAGCACAAGGTGCTTCTTTCTCTCCAGTATTTAAACCAAATGGTGGTAATGTAGTAAATATGGGTACTATTAATGCTAATGATGTGTTACTTATAGGGAATAAGGTAGATATACAAGGTGGTAAATTAGGTAATGAAAAATCTACTACACATTTAGTAGGAAAAAATGTATATATAGACGCAGATAGTACAAATTTAAATTCCACTATCAATGTAACAGCTACAGAGGGTGGTTATTTACAAAAACAAATGATCAATTTTGCAAATAATAATTATAGCTTTGGCGATAATGTAAAAGTAAATGTAGTAAATTATAAAGATTCTAGTGGTACAACTCATATAGGAAGCTCTAATTTCAAAAAAGCTCTAACTATGGGTAATATGGGAGATGAAAAGAAAAATGCTATAGAATGGTGGCACTTTGCAAAAGGTTGGAATGAAGGTTTAGGTGATATTAAAAATGTAGATGAGTTTAGATTGGTAGGGAATATTGATTTTAGTGGCAACAAAGGATATGGTATAGAAGGTGAAGATTGGCAAAACTATGCAAATTATTGGGTAGACCTAAATGGTGATGGTGTAAAACAAGATAATGAATTTACTAATATGATAGTTGGCAACTTTCTCGAGCCTTTTACCAAAACCTTTGATGGACAAGGATTTACACTTAAGAATATTAATATATTACAAGCTAAAACTGATTGGTTTCATTTAACTGGTATATTTGGTATGGCAGATGGAGCTAAATTTAAAAATATCAATGTAGATTATAAGGGTGGTAGCATTATTGCATCTACAGCTGCAGTCGGAGGTTTTATTGGCTTTGCATTAAATGAAGTTATTTTTGACAATATAGTTTTAAGCAATCTCAGCAAGGTTGAAGCTTCTAGTACTAGTTCGATTGATATAGGTGGATTTATAGGAAGTGGCTTTAATGGCAAATTTACAAATATTATTATAAATAATATGGGAACAATCAATACAGATGCTTCTTATACTACACTTGCAGGTGGATTTGCTGGCTATTTTGATAATGGTGAATTTAGCAATATTTGCATTGATAGCCCTGTTGTTATCCACTCAAGTGATAATTTTGTAGGTGAAAATGAAGGGGGGACAAAGATTGGTGGATTTATAGGAAGTGGCGATGAAAATAAATTTAAAAATATTGCTTTAAATGGTGTTAAAATAAGTATTAAAAAATCGCGACGTTCTTTTGTAGGTGGATTTATAGGCGGGACACAGAAAAATGGGTATTATGAAAATATTTACTTAAAAAATGGAATTTACATTAATGGAGCTGTTACGTATGCTGGTGGTTTCATTGGAGGTAATGGTTTTTTTGGTAATAAAATAGAAAATAATATGTTTAAAAATATTTTTATATTTTTTAATCAGCATGATAAAATAGAAAATTCTGATGGAAAATTCTTTGGTGGCAGTAATTTTTTGATTGGAGAAAACAATACTTTTGACAATATCCACATCTACCATCATGAAGACGATTTAACTAATGCAATAGCCGATCAAAACTATTGGAATGACTTTAATAAAAATGGTTATATCTCAGATAAAATAAACATCCACACTTATAACGATTCTACTCAAAGCGATGCATATAAAGACTTTTTATCTAAAGCTAACACTATAGAAAAACCATCTAAACCAACCGATCCAACCGATCCAACCGATCCAAATGTCATCTTAGATACTGATGATATTATTAGTGAAGATATTATCAATCAAATCATATCCGAGTTAAAAGATAAATTCTATGCAGTAGATATAAATACACTAAATGATTTATTAAAAGCTTATGCAAAGATTGATAAAGATAATCCTGCCTCTAAAGCAGAGTTTTTAGCTAATTATCTTTTAAGTAAAGATAAATATCCAAATAAGGAAAAAAGACTTGATATAGCTCGTTCTATGGTTCAAAGCTTAGACTTTTTACTAGCTTATACTAAAAACAACATAGATGAATCTAAACTAACAGCTGAAGCTAAAGATTTATATTCTAAAAATAGAT
>NZ_JAKMSR010000029.1:0-1806 GCF_025772765.1 Campylobacter sp. CNRCH_2015_0814
TCACTTTTTTAAAAAATTCCAAAACTTTAAGTCACTTTGCAAAGGCTTATAGGGGTAAAATATTAAGAATACTAGCAAGTAAAAATATACATAGCAAAGAAGCTTTACTAGAAAATCTACCTAATGATTTAAAAATAAAAGAAATTAAAATACAAGGATTAAAAGAAGAGATAATTTTAGATATAGTAAGCTAAGCTTTTTGGCTTAGCTTTTATAATTAGAATTTGTATAGAGCTTCAAGTCTGATGAATTGATCATCTTTATCACTTGTACCAGCTGTATTGAAATCTTCTGTTAAGTAAGAATAGAATCCACTGAATGTAAGTTTTGGACTATAAGCATAAGATATGCTACCTACATACTCATTTTTATCTATATCATTTTTACCTGTTTGCTCAGTTTTACCACCGATATAGTCAAATCCTACTCTTAAAGTTTCAGCAAAAGTATAGCCTAAACCTGCAAAATAGAAGAAGTTTTCACCATATACATGAGTTAATTGACTAGTACCTTTAGCATAGAAAATTTGTTGACCTGGAGCAATAACTCTACCTGTATCTTCTAGAGTAACTACAGTTTGTTTGTCTTTATCACCATAACCAACTACACCAGCTTGGAAATCAAATGCAGAGATATTACCACTGAATTTAGCTGCATAGAAGTTACCATTGTCTACATTATTACCATAAAATTTTTCAAAATCGCTATCTAGACTATTTCCTAAGTATTGACCTTGGATTTTAAAATTCATATCATTAAATGCAAATTTATAGCTAGCATCTACTGCATATAAGAATGCATTATTAGCTGAATAAGCAGCCCATAATTGGAAAGCAAATGGATCAAAATCACCTAATACAGCAGCACCATATAATGATGATTTCTTAAGTTTTGTATCCGTAAAATCGCTATCATCTTCCCAGTTGAAAGCATCAAACCAGTAACCTGCAAAAGTTAAACCCTCGATAGAGTTGTTAAGAACTTTAGCTCCTGTTCCTACTGCATCATCAGTCCAAATTGAACCAACTTCCATTTTACCGAAAATTACATTTGTAGCATAAGCTTCATTAGTATATTCTAAGTAAGCTTGGTTTACATTAAATGTATCACTTGTAGTAGTGCCTTGTGCTCCATTTTTATTACCAAAACCAACATCTGTTGCATCATATTGGAATTGAACGAAAGCTTTGAAGTTATCATCTAAAGCTGCTTTGAAGTTTAATTGAGCTTTAAATTTATGCTCATTGTTTTTAGAGCTGTTGTAACCATCTGTAATCACATCACCTTGCTCTTGTCTATCAGATTGGAATCTGTATCTCATCATTCCTGATACATCAACATCTTTTATAGCTTCTTCAAGTGAAACAGCGTTAGCTGCTGAAAAAGCACCTGCAGCCAAAGCTGCTACTAAACTAAGTTTAACTAGTTTCATGAGAATTCTCCTTATTAAAATTAAAACTATGGCTTGTATTATATCATAGTTTTATATGAGAATTCTTAAAGTAAACAAAAATATGTATTTATTGGGATATATATTTGAAGTTATAGTATGTTGTTATACTATAATTATTAGTATATAATGATTATAGTTTAGATAATTAAACTATATTAAGTTAAATCTTTAAAATTATAATTTAATTTTATTCCTAATTTTATATTTTATAAATAATCTCATTCATATTTAAAACTATATATCTTTAAAGATCTAGTAAAAAACTAGATCTTTAAAAACTAAGGAGTTATCTATGAATGTTTGCTTTTACAGATGTAATTATGCTCTTTGATAGTTAATGTTTGGAAACTGGG
>NZ_JAKMSR010000003.1:0-154378 GCF_025772765.1 Campylobacter sp. CNRCH_2015_0814
AGTTTTAGTGGCTGGGATAAGCTAAATCCAAGTAGTCAAATTTGTTGATACTCGGATTAAATGCTATAATTTTGCTTTAAAAATTTAAAGGTTTTTTATGGCTGCTGATGATCAAGAAAAAACAGAAGAACCCACGTCCAAGAAAATAGAAGATGCTCGTAAAGAGGGCAATGTCCCAAAAAGCCAAGATGCATCTGCTGTGGCTGTGCTTGTTATAGCTGTGGTTGTGGTGTTGTTTATGTTGCCTTTTATAGGTGAGAGAATTAGCGGTTTGTATAGGTTTTATCAAAGTTTTATAGGTATAGAACTTGATTTAAAAATCTTGCAAAAAATTATTATAAAAACCATGATAGAAATGTTTATTATGATTTTACCTATTACTTTAACGATTATGGTTGCAGGTGTACTTGGGAATTTAATGCAATTTGGTTTTATTTTTACCACCAAGCCTATTACTCCAAATTTTAACAAAATTAACCCTATTAATGGTCTTAAAAATCTTTTTTCTTTGAAAAAAATCATTGAAGCTTTAAAAATTACTCTTAAAGTTGGAGTGGTTTTTGGAATAGCCTTTGTTTTTTTATTACAATTTATGAAAGAACTTC
The DNA here is from genome assembly GCF_025772765.1 of Campylobacter sp. CNRCH_2015_0814. Taxonomy (NCBI): domain Bacteria; kingdom Pseudomonadati; phylum Campylobacterota; class Epsilonproteobacteria; order Campylobacterales; family Campylobacteraceae; genus Campylobacter; species Campylobacter sp. CNRCH_2015_0814. The sequence continues at coordinate 606 of NZ_JAKMSR010000003.1, forward strand.
CTAGAGTGGAGCTTTATACGATTTATCCACAACTTTTATGGCTTAGGGATAAGGCTATTATCCTTGCGGCTATTGTGATTATAGCTTTTTTGGTTATTGGACTTTTAGATGTGCTTTTGGTAAGGTATCAGTACTTTAAAAATTTGCGTATGAGCAAACAAGAAATCAAAGATGAATATAAACAAAGTGAAGGAGATCCTTTGGTAAAAGGAAGAATTCGTCGTTTGCAAATGGAAGCAGCAAGACGCAGAATGGTACAAGATGTCGCTAGTGCTGATGTGGTGATTACTAACCCCACTCACTATGCGGTTGCTTTGCGTTATGATAGTTCTAAAGAAGCTGCGCCAAAAGTTTTAGCTAAAGGAGTGGACTTTTTAGCTTTGCGTATAAAAGATATGGCATATGAATATAATGTGATGATTTATGAAAATCCTCCTTTAGCAAGAGAACTTTATAAAGCATGTGAGGTAAATGATCTTATCCCACCAGAGCTTTTTAAAGCAGTGGCGGAAGTTTTAAGCTTTGTCTATACTTCTAACAGACAAAAATTTGCTGATAGATTAAAATAAATTTAGCTTTTTAATCAAGCTTATAATAGTCATAGTTATAGAAAGAGTGTAGATGCCCAAAAGTGCTATGCGGTGGGATTTAAGGTTGATTTTTTCCATGATTTTAATACCAAGATAAACCCCTAGCATAGAACTAAGTCCTACTAAGCTTCCATTTTGCAAGACTTCTTTATCAATGATGTCATTATATACAAAAGAACTAATTCCTGAAATGGAAGCAAAAATCACAAAAAATAAGCTAAGCGGCACTACTTTTTTAGTATCATAGCCTAAAAAATAAGCTAGAATAGGGGTGATTAAAAGCCCACCGCCAATCCCTAAAGATATAGCAAAAATTCCTGTAAATACGCCACAAATTAGCAAAATGGAATTTTTTAAGATATTAGAGTGGTTGATGTTTCCAATGGAGCTTTTTTGATTAAAAGCAAATTTTAAAAAAAATACAATACTCACGCATAGAAAAATACTTGTTAAAGTTATATCTGAAAAATATGAGAGCAAAAGCCCACTAAACATCGCACCTAAAAAGCCTCCAAAGCCTATGATGAGTCCATCTTTTAAGATTAAATTTTTCTTTTTATAGTTTAAATAAGAACCAAAAATAGAAGCAAAAATCATTTGTACAACAGAAATTGCAACAGCATGGTGAGAGCTGAGCCCTAAAGTAAGCATGAAAGGAACGATAATCATACCACCACCTATACCAAAAACCCCTGAAGCCATACCTGAAAAAATCCCTATAATCATATAAGGAAGTAAAGTTAAATCCATAATCTATAAACCTTTAAATAAAAAAATTGTAACAAAATAAAATTTATTTAGCTTTAGAAAATATAATCATAGTCGATTTATGATGATTATAAATATTTTTTTGGAGTTAATATGAAATTTTGTAAAAAATGCGTTATGCCAGATACTAAGCCTGATTTGCATTTTAATGATGAGGGAATTTGTGATGCGTGTTGCTCGCAAGAAGCGAAAAATCATGAGATAAATTGGCAAGAGCGTGAAAAAGAATTTCTAGAACTTGTGAAAAAATATAAAAAACACCCCGTGTATGATTGTGTTATAGGAGTAAGTGGCGGTAAGGATTCTACTTTTCAAGTTTTAAAATGTCTTGAGCTTGGGCTTAATCCTTTGTGTGTTTGTTTTGAACCAAGTATCCCTACTAAAATAGGTAAAAAGAATTTAAAAAATTTAAACAATCTTGGTGTTGATTTGATCCATATAAAAAGAAATCCTTTGGTATATAAAAAATTATCCCGTGAAGCTTTTGTAAGAACGGGCGATAATGAATGGCAAAACCATTTGGGGATTTTTACTTGTGTTCCAAAAGTAGCTGTTGCTTTTGACATTCCTTTGATTATTTGGGGGGAAAGTCCGCAGATTGAATATGGTGGGCCAGCTAGTTCTAAAGAAAAAAACACTTTAGGTAGAGAGTGGCTTGAAGAATTTGGCGGACTTTTGGGTAATAGAATTTCTGATATGATTGGAGTTGATGGTATTAGAGAGAAGGATTTATATTTTTACACTTATCCAAGTGATGAAGAGCTTCAAAGAGTAGGAGTTACAGGGTTATTTTTGGGATATTATTTTAAATGGGATTATAAGTATAATTTAAAATTAGCTCAAGAAAATGGTTTTAAAACTAGTACAAAACCAGTTGAAACTACTTATGAGAATTTTGAAAATTTAGATTGTTATTCAAATCATGTGCATGATTATTTAAAATACTGCAAATATGGTTTTGGAAGAGCTACAGATAATGCGTGTTTGGATATAAGACTTGGCTATATTAGCCGTGAAGAGGGTGTGAGACTTGTAAATAAATATGATGGAAAGCCACCTAAAAAGGCTATTAAGAAGTATTTGGAATTTAGTGGTTTTAGTGAAAAAGAATTTGAAAAAATTGTAGATTCTTTTACTAATAAAAAGATATTTAAACGCGATGAAAATGGTAAATTCTTAAGAGATAGTGATGGGTCGTTGATAAAAAAAGATGAGTTTATTTTGAAATGATTTGTATTGTTGATTATCATCTTGGAAATTTTAAATCTGTTTTAAAAGCTTTTGAAAAACTTAATCAAGAAGTGATTATAAGTTCTAAAAAAGAAGATATAAAAAATGCTTCTAAATTAGTTTTGCCAGGCGTTGGATCTTTTAAACAAGGTATGGAAAATTTAAAAAAACTTGCACTAGATGAGCTTTTAAAAGAATGTGTTTTAAAAGATAAAAAGCCTATTTTAGGAATTTGTCTTGGTATGCAACTTTTTTCCAGTAAGGGATATGAGGGCGGAGAGTGTGAAGGGCTTGATTTTATAAAAGCAAAGGTTTTGAAATTTGATTTAAGTAAAGAAAAATTATTGCACAGTGGTTGGGATGATTTACAATTTAGTGATAAAAAAAGCAAGTTATTTGATGGAATTTTAGAAAAAAGTGATTTTTATTTTGTGCATTCTTATTATGTAGAATGTTTAGAGAGGGTGGAAACTTCTTTTTGTGAGTATGAAAAACCTTTTTGTGCAAGTTTTGAAAAAGATAATATTTTTGCTGTGCAATTTCACCCTGAAAAAAGCCAAAATGTGGGTTTGAAACTTTTGGAAAATTTTGCAAATTTAAAGGCCTAATATGCTTAAAACAAGAATCATACCTTGCGTGTTATTAAAAGATCATCAGCTTGTAAAAAGTATCAATTTTTCTTCTTTTAGGACTATTGGGCATGTAATAAGCACAGCTAGGATATATAATGCTAGAAATGTTGATGAGCTTATAGTTTTGGATATTAATAAAAATGGCGTTATAGATTTTGAAAGCTTAGAAGATATAGCTAATGAGTGTTTTATGCCTTTAACTATTGGAGGTGGGATTAGAACTTTAGAAGATATTAGAAAATTGCTAGATATAGGTGCAGATAAAATCAGCATTAATTCTATGGCTTTACAAGATCCAGATTTTATTAAAAAAGTAGCAAATACTTTTGGAAGTTCTTGTGTAGTATGTTCAATTGATGTAAAAAAAGATAAAAATAAATTTAAAGTTTTTAATAATGAAATTTTAGATATTGATCCGTTAGAACTTGCATTAAAATATGAGTCTTTGGGAGCAGGGGAGATACTTTTAACAAGTGTTGATAAAGAAGGAAGTTCTTTAGGGTATGATTGGGAATTACTGGAATATTTTAAAGGTAAATTAAAAATCCCACTTATTATCAATGGAGGACTTTCTAATCCTCAAGATGGAGTAAAAGCTATACAACTTGGTGCAAATGCATTAGCAGGTGCTTTTATATTTCATTTTAGTCAATATACTCCAAATGATGTTAAAAATGAGCTTTTAAAAAATAATATCCCTGTGAGGATTGTTTAAATTTACAAAATAAAAATTATTATCTTCTTTAATAATTTTAAAACCATGTTTTAAATATAAATTTAAAGCTTTTGTGTTTTCTTTGAAAACACAAGCGTTTAAAGTTTGAACTTTTAAAATATTAAAAGCATAGTTTTTAACTTCTTGCATTAAAAGCTCGCCTATACCTTTTTTTATACCATAAAGCCCAAATTCACAGGATAAATTTATGATATTGTTAAAATATATTACTCCTAGCTTCTCGTTATTTTTTATCAATAAAAAATATTTTTTGTTTTTACTTTTGTTTAGTTCTTTTAAAAATATTAAGTGGTTTTTATAATTTATATTTTTTGTTTTCATAAATTTAGAGATATTTGGAGAATTTCTTATATAAAAAATTTCTTTTTTTTCTTCTTTTGTAAGATTAGTAAAATTTTTATAAAAAATCACTTTATAACCTTTACACTTTTAAACACTTCAGCATATTGAAGACCAACTCTCATTCCTTGGTATTGCGCATTGATTTTTATCCCCTCTAAGCTTCTTGGGTGAGGATAATTTCTTAGTTCTGATTGATAAAAAGACATAGCTTTTAGTTTCAAATCAAGTGTCGCGCTAATATCAAAAAATACATCAGGTTGAAAGCTTAATGGATAATTCCATTCTGTACTTGAAAGAATTTCAAAACTATAAATTTCTTTAACGCTTTCTTCTTGTAGAGATCTTGTAGCAGTAATTGTTGCTTTATATGTAATTTGATGATCTATATTAAGATCTTTTTCATAATGTGTAAAAATTATATTTGGTTTAATTTCATTTTTAACTTCTTCTATACTTTTGACTATTTCTAGCAATGGTATTTTGTCAAAAGCATTATCAGGAAAAAATTTTCTAAAAACTTTTTTAATACCTAAAAGATTATTTGCTTTAAATAACTCATCTTCTAAAATTTCTTGTTCATTTTTGCTATTTATATCTCTGCTTGTTTTGCCTTCTCCAAGTATTAAAGTATAAGCTTCATACCCTTGTTGAATGTATTTTGCTATAGTTCCAAAGCATCCTAAAACTTCATCATCTGGGTGGGCTGCTATAATTAAAATTTTGTTATTTTTCATAAAATATTACCTCTGCTTTTATTTTATTATTGTGTTTTTTTGCGTTTTGAAAAACCATTTTTATATTTTCAAATTCCAAAAAAGCTTTTGGATAATCAATGGCATCAAGCATGCGTATAAAATCATATATTTTTATCAAATTTGGATTTTCGAGTGTATTGATATTACTTTGTTCTTTTGTTCTTCTTTTGAAAATTACTACTTTCCCTTTTTGTATGCGAGGGTTGATTTTTGTATGTAAAATTCTTGGTATTAGTTTAAAGAATATGATTTTTGAGATTTTTTCATAAATTCGTTGTGCATTTGAAATTTTAAAACTAATATTGTGTTTTAGATATATTTCTCCACCATCTAATGTATCACAAGCTTTTAAAGCACAAATTTTGCTTTTATATACACCTCTTATGATTAAATTTTGTAAAGGTGAGCCTCCTCTTCCAAATGGTAAATTTCCAAGGTGGAAAATAATACATTGATAGTTATTGTAAATTTCTTGAGGTATATAGAAAGACCAATGCGGGAAGAATATGTAATCTGGATTTATTTTTGTTATTTTTTCTAAAGTAAGATCATCTTTTTTTGTTATGAGATAAAAAGTGTATGTTTTATATAATTCTTTTATTTTGTAGAAATTGTTGATATTATGTTGTCTAAGAGTAGCAATAATTATTTTCATATAAAATTCTCCACTTCATAGCCTTTTTTAGCAAGCCAAGTTGCAAGTTTTTCTTGATTTTTAGCATAAGCTATGGCTTTAAAATTTGCTTTTAAAATCAAAGCTTCATTGACTAATGAGCTTGCGCTAATGATGAGTTTTTTACTTTCATTCATTAATCTAGCAAGGCTAGGATGGTCAATGAGAATTTGTATATTAGGGTTTTTTTGGCTTAATTTTTGAAGTAAGTTTAGATGAGAATTTGCTTTTGTGGTAGCTATGATGACAGTTTTATTTTTATTTAGTTTATTTGCTATATCCAAGGAAATATTTTTTGGATCGCTTCCCCCTATACAGATAAAATAATCATAAATTTTATCTCTTTTTATCTTGCTTTCTTGATAAAACTCATCGCGTATTAGAGCATAGGAAAAGCCACATCTTAATTCACAATATTTTGGTACTAAATTTTCATAATCACTTTCTTTAGCATAAGCATTGACATTAAGTAAAATATCGCAAAAATGTTCTTTTATCTCATCATCAAAGCTAAGAATTTTAATTCCTGTCTCCAGTTTAATGAGTTTTTCATCATCTGCAGTGATCTCATAATGATCAATGATTAAAAGATCAAAATTTTCCTTTTTGATGAGATTGATGAGTTCATATATACTAGCACTTGTTAGCTCATATACAGGATAAGGAATTTCATCTATTAAAGAGCCTTTTAGTGGTAAACAAGCAAAAGATACATCTTGGTATTGTTTAGCTAACAAAAGATCTCTTTTGATATGTCCGTGTCCTATAGCGCTAGAACTATCGCTTCTAAAAAGAACTCTCATTATTACACTCGTTTATTTTGACACATTCTTGAAATTTGATACAAGGCTCTTTTTCGTTAAATAAAAAATCTAAAATTCCCAAATAAGCTATAAAATTTACACCCAATTGAGTATAGGTTGGATGGATAAAATCAAAATATTCAATTTTTATATTTGCATTTTTAAAAATTTCTTTTGCCGCTTCTTTTTCAAGGTAGTTTTTTGAGCCTTCTGGAGAGAGGTAATGATCAGCTTTTAATGTTTGACAAATTTCAAGTAGTAATTTTTCTTTTTTTTCGTTTTTTAAATTTAAAGAAGAAGTTTGTAAAATAGGAGTTTTAATGTTTAAGTGTTCACAATATATTTTGATTAACTCCATGTTAAATTGTGCTAAATGTGTATGTTTAAATAAAGCTTTTTCTAAGATATTGTAGTATTTATTAAAATTAATACTTTTAGAGTAAGCATGATGAATAGTTTTTAAAAATTTAATTTTCCATTTATCATCTTTTTCAAATAATATATCTTGAAGTAATGTTTTTTGTGGTGCTTTTTGTAAGTTTAATCCTAGTAAAAAGGTTTTATCTTGTAATTTAATTTTATTTCTATTTTGCCACGATCTGCGTTCAAATTGCACATTATCTAAAAAGACAAAAGTATCAACACTTTGTATCATGTATATATAGCCAAGCCATGGGTTAAAGGTTGGCTGCATAATGGCTATTTTCACTTAATTTTTCCATAAATTACAATATCGCTATCATTAACTAATCTTTCATCTTCTCCCATGATATTGGTATTTTCATAAGTAAGTACTTTAAAATTATATAAATTTAAATATTCTTTTAAAATTTCTACAAGTTCGTATTCTTGGTAGAGAGTGTTTATGCATCCAAGCTCTCCTGTGGTGTTATCATTTGTGATTTTAAAACAATTATGAGCTATTTTTTCTCCATAGCCATACCTATAATCTTTTATGCTTCTTGTTCTTAAAAAAAACAAAGCATTTTCTTTATACATAGAATTTTCTTTTGAAATTTTTAATAATTTTAAAAAATCTTCTTTCAAAAGATAGTTAATCACATTGGGAATCATAAAAATATCTGCGTTAATATTTGGATTTTTTAAGGGAAATTCTAAGATATCATCATGAAAAAACTGATAGTTTTTGCATTGAATTACTTCTTTGAAATTGTAATTAGCATTGTTAATATTTTCTTGATTTAAATCAACTCCGATACATTCATAATCATAATTTGCAAATAAAGAAAGATTATTGCCATTAGAACAGGCAAATTCCAAAACTTTTTGGTTGCTTTTTTGATGTAGTCCTTGTTTAAAAAAGAATTTAATTACAGCTAAATCTGGAAATTTTAAACCTTTTAAATCTCTTAAGTACATTTTTACTCCTTAGTGATTTTACCATAGATGATTATATCGCTATCTTTGATATAAACTTTATTTTTTATATTGATATTTTCACTTGTGATAACTTCAAAATCATATAAATTTAAATTCTCTTTTAAAATTTCTACAAGTTCATGTTCTTGATATGCCGTGCAAAGACAATTTTTCTCACCACTAAATTCATCATAGTTTAAAATAAAACTACCGTTTTTTAATTTTTCTCCAAGTCCGTAGCGATGATCTTTAACACTTCTTGCTCTTAAGAAAAAATGAGCATATCCTAATTTATTTGTTTGATATAGGTTGTTTTGTTTTGTATCTTGCAGTAAAATTTTAAATTCATCTTTGCTAATATAATTAATTACATTAGGTATTAACAATACATCCGCATTTATATTTTGATGATTTTTAGCAAAATCAAGCATATTTTCATTAAAAAAACTTGCTTTTTGATAATGCATAATTTCTTTAAAATTATAAATAGCGTTTTCATGATTTTGTTTACTAAGTTCTACGCCGATACATTCATAATCATAATTTGCAAATAAAGAAAGATTATTGCCATTATGAGAGGCAAATTCTAAAACTTTTGCATTTTTCAAAGTGTCGAGCTTATTTTTAAAAAACCATCTTACAAGCTCCATATCAGGGTATTTAAAACCTTTGATTTTATTTATAAACATTTATTACCTTTGTGAAACTGATATAGTATTTTAGCAAATTCTAAGTCTTCAAAGGTGTCAATATCGCAAATTTTATTCCTTGGAAGTAAAAAGGCTTTAGAATAAGATTTAAACATAAAATCTTCTTCTAGCCATGCTTCTTTTTTGCCAAAGTAAAATGCACCACCATCGTGATAAGCTTTGGTAAGATCTTGTGAACGTTTGTTATAGTTTGATTCATCAAACATATAAACTTTGTTTTGTTCATCAAGGTAAAAACCTCTTTGTATGGGGTATTCAAACTCACAAGCTGAAAATAAAAATTTACATTCTTCTTGACTAAATTGTTCGAAAGCTTTTTGCAAGATAAACTCATCTATAAGTGGCGCAGTAGCGTATAAGCAACACGCATTTTCATAGATTTTACCTTGTTTTTCTAGAGTGATGATAGCATCTTGGATTACAGCGGTTGAGCTTGCATAATCATCACTTAATTCTTTTTTACGCACAAAAGGAGCTTTGGCTCCGTATTTTAAAGCTACTTTGATGATTTCTTCATCATCACTTGAAATGATCACATCATCAAAAATACCCGAATTTAAAGCACTTTCTATGCTATAAGCAATCAATGGTTTTCCTAAAAAATCAATGATATTTTTTCTAGGAATGCGTTTGGAACCACCACGCGCAGGGATAATACAAAGATTTTTCATAAACTCTCTTTAATTTTTATAAAAAATAAGTATAATTAAATTTTAATTTTAAAAGGCTTAACATGCTCATAAACCAAACCTATTTCATAGACTCTTGTGACGATGTAGAATTAAATATAAAAAGAGAAAGTAAATTAGAATTTAAATTAACTTATGATGATAGTAAAGAAATAGAGGCTATTGTTTGTATTATAAGTGGCATTGGTGGGGATATAAAAGATGATTTATATATAAGTGATTATTGTGCTAGAAATTATAATGTAGCAGTTTTAAATGTAAATTATCATTGCATAGGAAATCGTCCTCAAACTGGAGCTAAGATTTATCTTGATGATATTGATAGACTTATATTTGACACAAGTGTAAAGGCTATTGGTATAGAAATTCCTTATGATATATCAAAACTTAATTCTTTTAAAGAATTTCATCCTGCTATGGATTATCTTGATAAAGAAATTCAAAAAAATAAAAATGATTGGGAGATTGATAGGAGTTATCATTTAGATTTAAGTGCAAGTTTACAGCCTACAAAGAATGAATATCAAAATTTTGGTATCATGCAAGCAACAGATATACTAAATGCTCTTTTATATATTAGAAAAAATTTCGCTTTTAAAGCTGTGAGGAGGGATATAAAGCATATTTTAGTTGGAGCATCTCATGGAGGATATTTGGCAAATTTATGTGCAAAATTAGCTCCTTGGCTTGTTGATGTTGTGGTGGATAATTCTTCCCATGTTAGCCTTACTGATTTATGGAGGGTTATAGGTTTTGGCAAAGAAGTTGATTTTACCGAGTATTATTCGGTTGCGACTTTTAATTTCTTTCAAAATATAAGATTATGCTGTTGTGATAAAACATTTTGGACTACAAATAAACAATCACATTATTATTTTTCACTTGCTAGAAAACTAATTAGAGAAACATTAAATAAAGATCATCTAAATATACAAGCAAAATATCCAAATCCAAAATACATTGCTTATCATTCTAAATTTGATGAATGGGTGTCTTTAGAAGAAAAAGAAGAATATGTTGATACTTTAAAAAAACATGGATTTGATGTTGAATTTATAAAAGTTATAGATGAAAAACAAATAGATGGTAAGTTTATTAAAAATTTAACTCATGGTATGGGTATACCTATGAAACTACTTATAAAAAAGCATTTACCACCAATTCTACAAGAATCTTTAAAAGATAAAACTTGTAAAAAAGAAATCTCATATAAATGTGATGATTTAATATATACTTTTAAAGAGGAAAATGAGCAGATTGCTTTAAGTGTGGAAAGGGTTTAAACAAATATTTTGTTTAAACACCAGCTAAAGCTAAAAGATCACTTACTTTTTCACATTTTTTAAGATCATCACCGTTAATTTGCTTACCAAGTGAGTTTTTAAATAATACCATGATAGATACAAAAGCTAAGCTATCCCATTCATCAATATCATCTAAAATCATATCTTCTTTTAGTGTTTCATCCATATGCATAGCTTCGCTAACAGCTTCTAGTAATTCTTCTTTAGTCATTTTTTTCTCCTTTATAAATTGAAATTGTATCAGTTTTAAAGTTTTTATCAAAATTTATATAAGCACTCCCCCAGGCATATCCAGCGCCAAAAGCACTTAAAATGGCATTAAAATCATTTTTTTGTATTTCACAAAGTAAAGCAGGTAAAGAGCAAGCACTCAAATTAGCATATTTTGACATCAAAAAATTTGGTGCTTTAGAGTTATCAATACCCAAATCATTTATAATAGAATCAACTAAAAATTGATTGGATTGATGCAATAAAAAATAATCCACTTCATCTTTATTTTTTTCACAGAAATCAAGCATTTCTTTTATGCTTTGACTCTCAAGATTAAGTGCTTGGTTAAAAATTTCAGCCCCATCCATATAAAGATTGTCTAGGTTTCTATGCTCATTAGTTTGAAATATTTCTTTATTGGAGCTTTTACCCTCATCAAGTTTAGCAAAAGCTCTATTAGGTATGATGAGTTTATCAAAACCTTCTCCATTAGAATAAAGCTTAAAAAAAGATTTTTCATTTGCACAGCTTATGAGTGTTGCGCTTACTCCATCGCCAAAGATTGGAGCTAAATTTGCATTCAAAGGATTTATGGTTTTGCTTAAAGTATCACCACAAATTAATAAAATATTTTTTGCATTTTGATTTTCTAAAAAAGAAAAAGCTATAAATAAGCCATATAAATACCCCGAACACGCTTGATTTGCATCAAAAGCTATAGTTTGAGGCTTTAAATTTAATCGTTTGTGAAGATAGTTTGCACATGATGGCATAAAAAAATCAGGAGTTTGTGTAACAAAAATCACCATATCAAGCTCATTTCTATCAAAATCAAGCATTTTAAATAAATTTATACTTGCTTCATAGGCTAAATCTGTTGTGCTAATATTTTCATCAGCGATAAATCTTTCTTGTATGCCTGAAATTTTTTTCATTCTTTTTAGCATTTTGACATCATTTTGAAAAACATCTTCTAAGCAATTATCTATATTTATGCATTTATTAGGCACGCAAACGCTTATGCCTGCTATTTTGGCTTTATTAAAACTAGCTTTCAATTATAAGTCCTTCGTAATTTATCATTTCTTTTTGGATTAGAGCAAAATTTTCTTTTATATCTGCATTTAAACTATATAAAAATTCTAAAAATGGCATATTTCTTTCACCCTTTTGAAAGTATAAAATACATTCTTTTGTATTAAAATGCAGGTGTAATAATTCTATAGCTTTATAAAGCATAATTTTTTCAAGCTTTCTTCCTAAGGCTCTACAACTTATGCAAAGATCTTTTATGATTAAATTTGTTTCATCTTTGTAAGCTACAAAAATTGCTATAATACCACTATCGCTTAATTTATCACTCATACTTATAGTCAAAATAGCATGTTTTTGCATAAATTCTTCACACTCTTTAAAGCTTAATCTTGAGTAATTTGATATAAATTGGTTAGTTTTATTAAGCAGTTGTGAAATTCTTTCAAGTTCATCTGCGTGGTTGATATGAAATTTCAAACAAATTTGTAATTTTTCAAAATACTCTTTAGGGTTAAGCTTGCTAAGCTCTTGTCTTTGTAAATTTGCTTTAATATCAGCACTTCTTAACTCATCTTCCTTGCTAAAGCTTGTTTTTAAAAGTCTAGGATAGAGCTTTAAACTATAAGCACTATTTTCATCAGCTAGTAAGGTGTTAATATGAAGGTGTGATACATTTTCAATTTCGGCTATATTATCATCAATAAACAGCACGCTATCAAAAGCTATATTAAAAAAATTTATAATTTCTTTAATATTTTCGTCTTTACTTTTCCAATTAGCCCTGATCATACTAAAATCATCAAGTTGTAATAAAAAGTCTTTTCTTTGTGTAAAAAGTTTTTTCACATCTTCTTCTTCGTTTTTTGAAGCAATGGCGAGTAAAAAACCTTGATTTTTTAAATTTAAAAGCTCACTTTGCAAGGCTTTATGATTGCTAGATAAAGCAAGATTTTCAATGCCATCTTCACCTAAAATTCCTTGGTATAAGGTATTATCAAGATCTATGATGATTGCTTTTAAAGTCGGTTGTAAAAAACTAGGTAGGATTTTTAGTCCTAGAATTTGGGCTAATTTTACACAAGCTTTATTGCTAAGTCTGCTTGCATTTATTTCAAAATTACTATCATCTATGATGAGATTTTCATCTAAAAAGGGCTTTAGTATTTTGCAAATACTATATTCTTTTAAGTTTGTATTGCCAAGTAAAAGTGTGATGATAGGAGCGTTGCTAATGCTTGATAGTTCTTGTATTTTTTCTTTGATAAAATCATCTACATTTTTTTTATAATTGTTTAAATCTATAAATATGATGTTTAACTCTGCTTTTTGAAAATTATCATAACTTAAACTATCATCATAAGAGCTTATGTTAAATTCAGCCTTTAATTTACTAAAGGCTAAAAATGCATTTAGTATGCTTGAAATCACTTCAAAAGAGTGATTTCTAAAAACATTAATAGTAATTTTTTTATGATGATTTTCTTTGCTAAGTTTTATGAGATCATTTCTTTTTAAATTTGGTGAAAAAAGATTCATTTTAGCTCTACCAATTCTATCAATAAATTATTACTCATCATTACAAAGCAAAGTTTTGCAAAATAACTTGCTTTCATTATGTCAACAACTATCAAACCATCATTTAAAAGCAAAGATAAATCTTGCTCTATATTTTTGCTTTCATAAGCTATATGATACATTTTAGTTTTATTTTTCAAATAACTATCTAATACACCTTTTTCATTTAAATTTGATAAAAGTTCAAAGCGATATTGGGGGAATAAGTTATTTTTTGGAATGATAAATTCTCCTTTTACCCCTTGTTGTTTGTCTATAAATTCAGCTTCTTTAATAAAACCTAGCTTTTCAAATATTTTTCTTTCTTTTTCTAAAGATTTACATGCTACACCTATATGGTGGATTGGTAAATTTAAATTCATTTTTCAAATACCACAGCCATAGTTATAGCATTTTTAAATTTCAAAGCTTTTTCTAAAGAATAGTCATTTGCCATAAAACATTCATATTGTTTTATTTTTAAATTTGCTTCTTTTGCCATTTCAAAAATTTCATTTGGATGTGTAAATAAGTATATATGATCAATTGCAGGTGCGTTGATAGGTATGGTTGCAAAAATTTCACCTTCATCACTTAATAAGTCTTTTGCTCTTTTTAAAAATTCTAAAGGCTGTTCAACATGTTCTAAAACTTCTCCAATTACTATTAAATCAGCTTTTTTGTGAAATTGAAATTGAAAAAAATCTTTACATAAAAATTCACAATTATTAATTAAATTTTTAACTTGATTTTCCACCATATTTTTTGTCAATTCGCAACTAGTAGGGGATAAATCTAAACCTAAATAATAATCAAATTTCAAACTTTTAACAGCTTTAGTAAAAAATTCTCCATGTCCTGGGCCTATTTCAAAATAATTATCATGTTTGCTTTTTGATTGAAGATAATTTTCAAAATACTTTCTAACTTTTATATGAGCAATCCAAATATAAGATGAAAGCGCAAGCCCTATCATGTATTTTTTCATATAAGTTTCATTAAAATAGACTTTATCTTTTACTTCTTCAAAACTTTTATATCTATATGAGTTATTTTCTATGAAATATTTTGTTTCTTCTAAAGTGTCATTAAGTATAGTTAAATAGCATTCGCACTGCTCTTGTAAAGAAATATTGTTTTGAAGATAATATGAAATGAGATTTTCAAATTCTATTTCATCTTCATTTGTTAGACTGATTTTATTTAAATATTTTGCGTGAATTGGATTTTTTATAGCTATTAACTCAAATAAGTTTTTAATATTTTTCATTTTTTACCTTTGATTTGATAGCTTGCAAAAGTTCATTTTGTGATTTTAGCTGACTTAATTCATCTTTGCTAAATTTGATTTCAAATTCTTCTTCTAAACTCATGATTATATCAATATGATTTAAAGAAGTCCAATTTTTGCAATTTTGCATGTTTAAATTTGAATTTTCATCAACTTTTACTTCTAGTATATTTTCTAAAATTTCATAAAATTTATTTTCCATTTTTTAACTATCCTTTAGAATAAGTACATTTTTATTCATGTTTAAGGCTCTTATTATGGCATTTTCATATTCTTGAGCAATAAAAATACTTATGTTATCATTGGCAAATTTTATCATATCGCTTTTAAAAGATGATAAAGCTATTTTAATAATATTTTTAATATTAGGAAGAGAGTGTTTGTTTAAATCTCTAACAAAATATAAGATTTCTTTTTTTTGTTTTTCTCCATTTTCATCAAGAATAAAACCCTGGAATTTTTTAAAATATCTATAATCTACTTGATATTTTTCTTCAATATGGTGGGTTATGGTGTGTCCAATACCCCCAAAAGTAAGAAATTTTCCATTTTCTTTTATTAAAACATCATACACACAATTTTCTCCAAAACAACTTGTAGTGTCCTTTAAAAACAATTTTTCTTTGGCTCCTTTTATAGCAAAGGAAAATATAGGATCATTAGTGCGTTTTACTCCTGCTTGTTTGCGAAAATATTCATTTAAAGCACCCATTTTTGTAGGAGAATTTAATTTATCATAAACTTCATTTTTGCAAAAACTATAAGTAAAAGTAGGCATGATTAAAGTACCTTCTTTACCTATAACTTCAAAAAAACAATCTAATATAGTTTGTAAAAATTCATTTCTAGGAAGCAAGGGTGTGCCAAAATTAAAAAGTTCAGTATGTACACATAAAATATCGCCTTTTTTGATGCCAAGTTTTTTGAAAGCTTCTATTAAGTCAATATTAGAGTATTTTTTATCATTATGTTCTAAGAAATATTTCATTTTATCAATCCGTGAAATTTTAATTTTTCTATTAAATCTTTTAATTCATAAGCTTGCATGTTTAGCTTTGAGGCTATATCTAAAACATCGTTTTTACCATCACAATATGCTAAAAAGTTACATGATATTGGTATATCATTGGTTGAAGAAGTATTGATAGTATGGTATAAGTCTCTTTTGCCTAAATTGGGTTCGCAAAATATCGTATTTTGATAAATTTCATTAACCTCTAAATTCATAATGATTTCTTGTATAGCTTTTAAGCCACCTTGCAATCCCTCTTTACTGATGAAATTTAAGTCATCCTTGCTAGTATGATATTCTTTATACTCTAGATACTTGCTTCTACAAATTCCAACTACGGGTAAATTTACCAAAGGAGAGCAGTATTGTCTCTCATCGCTTCCTCTATCTAAAAAGCTAAATTCTTTAAAATTATTTTTTTCTTTTAAAGTATGCAAAGCTACTTTATCTGCTAGGGTATTTTCACTTGGAGTGTGAATGAGTGAGTAAGTATTATCATCGCCTATGCAAGAGAGTACAAAACCTGCTTTGGTATGTTTTTGTAAGTGCTTTAAATGTTTACTAAGATAAACTATACTCCCTATGGTTTCAGGAATAAAAACAAAACGATAATTATATTTTCTCTCTTTAAGTTCTAAAAGCCATTTAGCTAAAAATGCAGCTACCACAGGACCACTTAACTCGTTATTTGCCATAGATGGATGACAAAGATAAGTGGAAATTAAAATTTCATCTTTTGTTTCTTGCGTGCTAGGTATGAGTAAATCAGCATAGTTTAAAACTCCATTTTCATGGTGTTTTGCATCTATGAAAACTTTATATTTTCCTTCTTTTAGTTTAACTCTATCTTCATGTTTTATACAAAACCCCCAACGCCTTTTATAATAGCTTGTCACATAAGGTATGGCATCAGGCATATCTTCTATAGAGTAAAGGTGTTCTTGTAAGCTTGCTAGATCAAGCTCTGTGTCTATGCCTGTGCTATAGTTTAACACATGAAGATTATTTTGCTTAAAATCACAAATTTTTTCTCCATTTGGAGTGATGATATAAGCATCGTTTATCTCCCATTCAGCAGGTACTTCCCAGTCAAACACTTTACTCCCGCTTGCTATAGAGTGAATTTTTAATATACCCCCCCCCATAGCCTCATCAAGTATTTTTAAGCTTTGTCTAAAGCCTTTCCCAGTAATACTTCTGCATATAGGAAAAAGCTCACAAGCTAGCTCATACATACTTTTACTCACAACAAGCCTTTTTAGTTTCTTCTAAAATCTTAAATAAACTATCTTTAATAAATTGTGCTTCTTTTAAACTCATTTCTTGATGAGCAGGTATACTAAGTTCAGCTTTATAAAAATTATCCGCATTTTCTAAAAATAAATTTCCATATAAGTTTTTATAAAAACTAAACTCATAAGTAGGCTTATAATGCACTTGCACACCTATGCCTAAATTTAATAATTTTTCAAAAATAATCTCTTTTTGGCAATAAAACTCAGGAAAAAGCAAAATAGGGTATAAATGTCTTGAGCTTTTTTTATAATCTTTGATTTTTATGGTGCTAAAATAAGGATTTTTTTTAAATTCTTTATCATAAAAACTTGTGATGATTTCTCTTTTTTCTAGCATATTATCAAGTTTTTTTAGTTGATTTATACCCAAAGCACAAGCTACATCGCTCAAGCGATAATTATAGCCTAGTTCAATCATATCACTATCCCAAAGTCTTTTTTTGACTATACCATGACTTTTTAAAAGCTTGATTTTTGAGATTAATTCCTCATCATTGCTAACAACCGCACCACCCTCAAAGGTTGTGATAGGTTTAACCGGATGAAAAGAAAATATGCTCAAATCTCCCATAGAACCTACTTTTTGATCTTTATAGGTAGCACCTAGGGCATGACTTGCATCATCTATTAGTGGGATATTATATTGTTTTGCTAGGGCTAAAATTTCATCCATTTCTACGCTATTTCCCGCAAAATCAACCACGCAAATTGCCCCTATATTAGAGCTATCTTGATTTAATCTTAAAGCAAGTTTTTTCTCATCAACATTTCCATCACTTTTTACATCTATAAACTCAATCCTAGCACCTGCCATTAAAGCAGCATTTGCAGTTGCAGCAAAGGTAATGGGAGTTGTTAAGACAATTTTTTCTTTTACATTTAAAGATAAATACGCAAGGTGTAAGGCAGAAGTGGCTGAATTTAGCACGCAAGCATATTTTACACCCACATATTCACAAAGGGCTTGTTCAAATTCTTCAACCTTTTTTCCACCGGTTAAAAAATCATCTTTTAAAGCTTTACAAACTGCTTGTATGTCTTGTTCGTCAATATTTTGATGAGAATAAGTTATCATTTTTCAAGCTCTGTATGATTTATTATATTTAAAAGCTCTTCTTGGCTAATCCATTCTTTATTATTATCTGAGCTATAAGAAAAGCCATTGGAAACTTTTTTTCCTTTTTGTCCTTTTGCATTTATGCTAAAATCAATTTCCATATTAGTAAATTTAATACTTGGGCTAATGGCATAATAATTTTCAAATTCATAAGTTAAGTGACTATCATCACTTGAAATCATAATTTCATGTAGTTTTTCACCTGCTCTTATGCCTATGATTTTATGAGCTAAATTAGGAGCCATGGTTTTAGCTAAATCTACAATTTTCATAGAAGGAATTTTTGGCACGAAAATTTCCCCTCCATGCATGTATGTAAAGTTATTCAGCACGAAATTAACCCCATCTTCTAAAGATATCCAAAATCTTGTCATTCTCTCATCTGTGATAGGAAGTTCTTTAGCACCTTCATTGATGAGTTTTTTAAAAAATGGTATGACAGAGCCTCTTGAGCCTACTACATTGCCATATCTTGTAACGCTAAATTTAGTGTGAGAATTTCCTGCTATGTTATTTGCTGCTACAAAAAGCTTATCGCTTGCAAGCTTTGTAGCCCCGTATAAATTAATAGGATTACATGCCTTATCAGTTGAAAGTGCGATACATTTTTCTACATTATTTTCCAAACACGCATCGATTACATTTTGTGCTCCATGGATATTAGTTTTTATACATTCCATTGGATTGTATTCTGCAATTGGCACATGTTTCATAGCAGCTGCATGAATGACAAAATCAACATCCTTCATTGCTATACTTAATCTTTCTTTATCTCTTACATCGCCTATAAAATAACGCATGCAATTATCATTAAATTCTCTTGCCATTTCAAATTGCTTGAGTTCATCGCGTGAATAAATGATGATTTTTTTGGGTTTGTATTTTTGAAGTAAAGTTTTAGTATAAGTTTTCCCAAAACTTCCTGTACCACCGGTGATTAAAATGCTTTTTCCATTAAACATATATATTTTCCTATTACTTGACTAAGTTTTTATATCGGCTGAAAATAAAATTATTTTAAAATTCTTGGTAAAGTTATACCTGTTTGGGCTTGGTATTTGCCTTTTTTATCAGCATATGTTACATCACAAGGTTCATCTCCTTGTAAAAATAAAACTTGAGCTATACCTTCATTGGCATAAATTTTAGCAGGTAGTGGGGTTGTGTTTGAAATTTCTATAGTGATATGTCCTTCAAAACCTGGCTCAAAAGGAGTTACATTTACTATAATGCCACATCTTGCATAAGTGCTTTTGCCAAGGCAAATTGCTAAAACATCATTTGGCATTTTAAAATACTCAACAGTTCTTGCAAGTGCGAAAGAATTTGCAGGTACTATACATACATCACCTACAAAATCTACTACATTTTCTTCTACAAAATTTTTAGGATCTACAACAGTGGAATTTACATTAGTAAAAATTTTAAATTCTCTTCCAACTCTTATATCATATCCATAGCTTGAAAGCCCATAACTAACTATACCTTTACCTATATTTGCTTCGCAAAATGGCTCTATCATATTGTGCTCTAATGCCATTTTTTTGATCCAATTATCTGCTTTTAAGCCCATTTTTGTCCTTTATAATTAAAGTGAATTTTTAAATTATATCTTAAAATAAAAGTAAAAAATAAATAATTGAAGTTATTTTTAGTATTTTTATATATAATTATAAATTAAGTCTTATAAATTAAGGAGAATATATGACAAAAGAAGAAATCAAAGAACTAATGCAACTTTTTGCAGAAGCAAGTATAAGTAAGATTAAAATAAAAGAACAAGATGGATTTGAAATAGAACTAGAAAAAGATTTATGTTGTGAATTACCGGCTCCAGCTCCTGTTGCTCCAGCTCCACAGCCAATTAATGTAAATGTAGTTAATGAGACCAAAGCAAGCTCAAACTCTTCTAATAAACCAACTATCAACAGCCCTATGGTAGGTACTTTTTATCAAGCTCCAAGCCCAGGTGCAGCACCTTTTGCTAAAGCAGGACAAACTATTAAAAAAGGAAGTACTATAGCAATTATTGAGGCGATGAAAATCATGAATGAAATCGAAGCTGAATATGATTGTAGGATAGTAGAAGTATTAGTTGCAGATGGCCAGCCTGTAGAATTTGGTATGCCTTTATTTGTGGTGGAGAAATTATAAAATGGAAATTAAAAAAGTTTTAATAGCAAATCGTGGAGAAATTGCATTAAGAGCTTTAAGAACTGTAAAAGAAATGGGAAAAAAAGCAATTTGTGTGTATTCTACTGCAGATAAAGATGCTTTGTATTTAAAATACGCTGATGCGAGTATTTGTATAGGAAATGCTAGAAGTTCAGAAAGTTATTTAAATATCCCAGCTATTATTAGTGCGGCTGAAATTAGCGAAGCGGATGCGATTTTTCCAGGATATGGATTTTTAAGTGAAAATCAAAATTTTGTTGAAATTTGTGCAAAACATAATATCAAATTCATAGGCCCTTCAGTAGCTGCTATGGCACTAATGAGTGATAAAAGCAAAGCTAAACAAGTAATGCAAAGAGCAGGTGTACCTGTAATTCCAGGAAGCGATGGGGCTTTAGGTGGGGTTGAAGCAGCAAAAAAACTTGCTAAAGAAATAGGCTATCCCGTGATTTTAAAAGCAGCAGCAGGCGGCGGTGGTCGTGGTATGCGTGTAGTTGAAGATGAAAAAGATTTAGAAAAAGCTTATTGGTCAGCAGAAAGTGAAGCGATGAGTGCTTTTGGTGATGGAACTATGTATATGGAAAAATACATCCAAAACCCACGCCATATAGAAGTGCAAATCATAGGAGATAGCTTTGGTAACGTGATACATTTGGGTGAGAGAGATTGCTCTATGCAAAGACGCCATCAAAAGCTTATAGAAGAATCTCCTGCAATTTTACTAGATGAAAAAACAAGAGCAAGACTTCATGAAACAGCAGTTAAAGCTGCTAAGGCTATTGATTATGAGGGTGCGGGAACTTTTGAGTTTTTAGTGGATAAAAATTTAGATTTTTATTTTATTGAAATGAATACGCGCTTGCAAGTTGAGCATTGTGTGAGTGAGATGGTAAGTGGGGTAGATATTATCGAGCTTATGATTAAAGTAGCAGAAGGGTATCCTTTACCAAAGCAAGAAGAAATTAAACTTAAAGGTCATTCTATAGAATGTAGAATCACTGCTGAAGATTCCAAAACTTTCTTACCTTGCCCAGGTAAAATCACAAAATACGTAGCTCCAGCAGGACGCAATGTAAGAATGGAAAGCCATTGTTATCAAGATTATAGCGTGCCTCCATATTATGATTCTATGATTGGAAAATTAGTTGTTTGGGGAGAAGATAGGAACACAGCTATTTCTAAAATGAAAATAGCCTTGCAAGAGCTTATTGTAGGTGGGATTAAAACAACAAAAGATTTTCATTTAGCAATGATGGATAATGCAGATTTTATCAATAATAATTATGATACAAATTATCTTTCAAGACATTAATTAAGATAGGTTTTAACCTATCTTAATTCTTCTATATGAGCATTTGCTCTTATTTTATCAAGATGATTTTTTAAGGCTTGTTCTTTTTGAGTTAGAGTATAGACATTGCTAACTTGATCTTTGATTAAGTCAAATTCGATAGGATTTTTACCATATTTTTCTTTTACAAAATATACTATATAAGCATTTTCACCATTTAATACTGGAGTAAATTCTCCTATTTTTGTATTATTTAACAAAGCAAGTAATCTTGGATCTAAACTAGCTGCGTTTAAACTAATGGCTTTTGATTTAATTTGAGAATTTTTATACATAGGATTGTGTGCAAGCTGTTGTAAAAGTTCAGGATTAGTAGAATTATAAACAACTAAGTCTATATTTGAAAAAGTGCTAAATTTATCAAGATTGCTTTCATAAAAATGTTTTAGTGTTTCATCATCGATATTGATTTTTGCATTTTGCATTATGCTTCTATAAAGCTTTTCTCTTTCAAGATCTTTTCTAACCTTATTTTTAAAAACTTCAAAACTTAAACCATCTTTTTCTATCTTTGATTGCAAACCATTAATGTCGGTTTTATTGCCTTTTGCTATTTGGGCTAATTTTTCATTAAGTTCAAAAGTACTTACATAAATTCCTAACTTTTTAGCTTCACTTTGTTGAACTTTATCATCTACTAAAAATGCTATAGCTTTTTGTTTATCGTCAGTTTTTAATTCTTTCATGGTTTGTTCTATATCATAAAGAGTAATAGGTTGATTTTCTACTACCATTGCTACGCCACCAAGGGT
Source organism: Campylobacter sp. CNRCH_2015_0814 (assembly GCF_025772765.1). Lineage (NCBI taxonomy): Bacteria > Pseudomonadati > Campylobacterota > Epsilonproteobacteria > Campylobacterales > Campylobacteraceae > Campylobacter > Campylobacter sp. CNRCH_2015_0814. Next base: position 23,013 of record NZ_JAKMSR010000003.1, read on the forward strand.
TTGAGCATATAAAATATTTGCAGCAAAACAACAAGATATTAAAAATTTTCTCATATAAAACCTTTATTTAAGTGTAAATATAGCATTATAACAATAAAAATTTAAAAAAGGTAAAAATATGCAAGAAATCACAACGCGTTTTGCTCCTTCTCCAACAGGATATTTGCACATAGGAGGGCTTAGAACGGCTTTATATAATTATCTTTATGCAAGAAAAAATAAGGGTAAATTTTTATTGCGTATTGAAGATACGGATTTAAAAAGAAATTCACAAGAAGCTACACAAGCTATTATAGAAGCATTTAAATGGTGTGGGCTTGATTATGATGGGATGATTGAGTATCAATCCCAAAGATTTGAAATTTATAAAAAATACATTCAAAAATTATTAGATGAGGGTAAGGCTTATTATTGTTATATGAGCAAAGAAGAGCTTGATGAGTTAAGAGCTAAGCAAGAAGCAGCTAAAGAGCGCCCAAAATACGATGGTAGATATAGAGATTTTAAAGGAACTCCCCCAAGTGGTATTGAGCCTGTGGTGCGTATAAAAGCACCACAAAGTGGAGAGATTAAATTTATAGATGGTATTAAAGGCGAGGTTAGTTTTAAGGCTGAAGATATTTTAGATGATTTTGTAATTGCAAGAAGCGATGGTAGTCCAATTTATAATTTAACTGTTGTAATTGATGATGCACTAATGGGTGTGAGTGATGTTATAAGAGGGGATGATCATTTATCAAATACCCCAAAACAAATCGTTCTTTATGAGGCACTAGGCTTTAAAATTCCTAAATTTTATCATGTGGCTATGATACATGGTGAAGATGGTAAAAAACTTTCTAAGCGTCATGGGGCAACTGATGTGATGGAATATAAAAATATGGGAATTTTACCTCAAGCCTTGTTAAATTTTTTAGTGCGTCTTGGTTGGAGTCATGGCGATGATGAAATTTTTTCTTTAGAAAGTATGCAAGAGCTTTTTGATCCAAATCATATTAATAAAAGTGCTTCTTGTTATAATTTTAAAAAGCTAGAATGGCTTAATGCTCATTATATTAAAACTTTACCTTTTGAAGAAATCAATAGACAATTAAAAGATTTAGGATTTGATTTAAGTCAGTATGAAAAAGCGGGATTTTTACTGGATATGTTAAGAGAGAGAGCTAAAACCTTGCATGATATTATTAGCGGGGCTAAAGTGTTACTAAATGACCCAAAAGAATACGATCAAAAGGCTGTAGATAAATTTCTTAATGTAACAAATTTAACTTATTTGGAAAAATACGCTATGGTTTTAAATGAGCAAAAAAATGCTTGCGAATTTGAAGAATTAACTAATCGATTCTTAGAAGAAAATAATCTTAAGTTAAAAGATCTAGCTCAAGCCATACGCATTGCACTCACTGGAAGCTCGGTAAGTCCTAGTATATTTGAAGTATTAGAATTTTTAGGAGTGCAAAAAGCTAAGCTTAGAATAGAAAATTTACTAACTTACATGAAGGGGAAATAATGAATTTAAAAGAAGAGGCTTTAGAATACCACTTAGGGGGTAAAGTAGATATTGTTGCTAGAAAGCCTATGGATAGTGCGCATGATTTATCTTTAGCTTATTCTCCGGGGGTTGCTGAACCTTGTGTTGAGATAGCAAAAGATGAAACTTTGGCTTATAAATACACCAATAAAGCTAATTTAGTTGCCATAGTAAGTGATGGTAGTGCGGTTTTGGGGCTTGGCAATATAGGAGCAAGCGCAAGTAAGCCCGTGATGGAAGGAAAGGCTTGTTTATTTAAAAAATTTGCTAATGTTAATGCCTATGATTTAGAAATTAATGCTCATAGTGTAGATGAGATTGTTACCTTTTGTAAAGCTATAGCACCTACCTTTGGAGGAATTAATTTAGAAGATATTTCAGCACCAAAATGCTTTGAAATAGAAGCTGCATTGCAAGATCTTGGAATTCCAGTAATGCATGATGATCAACATGGTACCGCGATCATTTCTACAGCAGGATTAATGAATGCTATGGAAATTAGTGGTAAAAAATTTGAAGATATTAAAGTAGTAGTAAGTGGTGCGGGTGCAGCGGGTATTGCAAGCGCTAGAATGTATAGAAATTTAGGGGTTAAAAATATCGTTTTAGTAGATAGTAAGGGTGTGATTAATACTCAAAGAGATGATTTAAATAAATACAAACTAGAATTTGTGAGCGATACCAAAGATAGTACTTTAAGAGAGGCTTTAAAAGGTGCTGATGTGTTTTTGGGTTTAAGTGCACCTAAGATTTTAGATGATGAGATGATTTTAAGTATGGCTAAGGATCCTGTGATTTTTGCACTAGCTAATCCTGTGCCTGAAGTAATGCCTGAAGATGTTAAAAGGGTTAGAAATGATGCTATAGTTGGAACAGGTAGAAGTGATTATCCAAATCAAATTAACAATGTTTTAGGTTTTCCTTTTATTTTTAGAGGAGCCTTAGATGTAAAAGCGACTAAAATCACTGAAAATATGAAAGTAGCTGCTGCTAAAGCTTTGGCTGATTTAGCTAAGCTTGAAGTAACTGATGAGGTAAAACAAGCTTATGGAGTAGAAGAGCTTAGCTTTGGTAGAGACTATGTTATACCAAAACCATTTGATAGCAGGGTAAAAGCTGTAGTTAGTGCTGCTGTGGCAAAAGCTGCAGTTGAAGATGGAGTGGCTTTGGTAAAAGAATTTGACTATCAAAAATATCTAACAAGCTTACAATAGTTTTTATAGATTAAGTTTTATTTAAAATATTTTTTTGAATAAAACTTAATTTTTATTTTCAATCTTTCAATTTGACTTTTCTATTATTTTAATTTTTTACTTAATAATCTAAGATTACAAAATAATTTTTTACAATAAATGTTAAATTTTGATATAAATTTTAGTATTGATTATATTTTTAATTAAATTAATTTATATTTAAGATATTTTTTTATAGGATACTAATACTTAATAATAGAAAGGCTAAGATGGTTTTTGGAAAGATAGATTATCTTAATTTACTCCCTTTGCATATCTATCTTAAAAAAGCAGCTTTTCCTAGCTATGTTAAGCAAACTACAGAATACAAAAAAGGGGTTCCTAGTAAGCTAAATCGCCATTTGTATTTTAGACGTATTGATGCAGCGATTATTTCAAGTATTGAAAGTCGTAGAAAAAAATACAAAACCTTAAATGTGGGAATTTGCGCAAGCAAAAAGGTAAAAAGCGTTTTAGTAAAAAAACATTCTCAAAGCAAAGAAGATGCAAGTTCTGCAACTTCTAATGCTCTTGCAAAAGTTTTAAAGCAAAAAGGGGAGGTTATCATCGGTGATAAGGCTTTAAAACTTTATTTGCAAAATCCAAAAGATTATATTGATTTGTGTGAATTATGGTATGAAAAGACAAAACTACCTTTTGTTTTTGCACGCTTTTCTTGTGTTAAAAATTTTTCTATTTATAAAAAAATGATGAAAAATTTCACAAAAAGTAAAATTTTCATCCCACAATATATTTTGCTAGATTATTCTAAATCAAGAAATCTTTCTCAAAAGGAAATTAGCGCATACTTAAAGCTAATTTATTACAAAATAGGAACAAAGGAGCAAATGGCGCTAAAAAAATTTTTAGCTAAAACAAACAGCAAGATACTATAAAAAGGACAATTTATGAGTATGGCTAAACAATATATCAACGAAACTTTAGAAAAAATTCAAACAATTTCCCCAAGACAACCTATCTTTTTTCAAGCAGCAACTGAGGTATTAAATTCTTTAGAACCTTTACTTGAATCTAACAAAACTTATCAAGATCATGCAATATTAGAGCGTATTGTAATGCCTGAAAAAACAACTATATTTAGAGTTGTATATATCAATGATGCAGGTAAAGCTCAAACACATTTTGGCTATAGAGTGCAGTTTAATTCTAGTTTAGGTCCTTATAAAGGTGGACTTAGATTTCATCCTAGTGTAAATTTGGATGTTTTAAAATTTTTAGGTTTTGAGCAAATTTTTAAAAATTCTTTAACAGGGTTGATGATAGGCGGTGCTAAAGGTGGAGCAAATTTTGACCCTAAGGGTAAAAGTGAAGCAGAAATTATGCGTTTTTGTCAAGCTTTTATGGCTGAACTTTCAAAAATCATAGGTGCAAGCACTGATGTGCCAGCGGGTGATATAGGGGTTGGTGCTAGGGAAATTGGATATATGTTTGGAGCTTATAAGAAAATTAGCTCTAATTTTGATGGAACCTTAACGGGAAAGAAAATTCCATGGGGTGGAAGTTTAGCAAGAACAGAAGCAACAGGATATGGCTGCGTGTATTTTACTCAAGAAATGCTAGCAAAATATAGCAATGCATTAGAAGGAAAAGAATGTGCAGTCTCAGGTAGTGGAAATGTGGCAATTTATACCATAGAAAAATTACACCAACTTGGTGCAAAAGCAATCACAATAAGTGATAGCGATGGATTTGTTTATGATAAAGATGGAATAGATTTAGATTTATTAAAAGAAATTAAAGAAGTAAAAAGAGCTAGGGTGAGTGATTATGCAGCGCTTAAAAAAGGTGCTATTTTTACTCCAAAAAGTGCATATAAACAAGGTTGTAATGGGGTATGGAGTATACCTTGTGATATAGCTTTTCCAAGTGCTACGCAAAATGAGTTAAATTTAGAAGATATTAAAACTTTATATCATAATGGTTGTCGTATGGTAGCAGAGGGAGCTAATATGCCAAGTACACTTGAAGCGATTGATTTTATGTTAAATCAAAAAGACTTTTTATTTGCCCCAGCTAAGGCTGCAAATGCAGGCGGGGTAGCGACTTCTCAACTTGAAATGCAACAAAACGCAAGTATGTGTCAATGGAGTTTTGATGAAGTTGATGCAAAATTGCATAAGATTATGAAAAATATTTTTGAAAATTCATACGAGTGCGCAAAAGCTTATAATCATGAAGGAAATTTAGTAGTAGGTTCAAACATAGCAGGCTTTAAAAAAGTAGCTGATGCGATGATTGATCATGGTTATATTTAAAAAGATGGCTTAAATGCCATCTTTAATGCATATAAAAAAAGCTTGTTATTTGATTAGCAATTTTTTCTTCTAAAGATTCTTTGGCTCTATCTATATTGCCAAGATAAGCAGTTCTTGCTAAAAGCGAAGTGCTTTGAGTGGAGTTTTTGGAGCTAATTTGCAAATTAACTTGCAAAAGATAGTAATTTTCTACTTCCATTTCAAAAACATTATCTATTTTATCAAAGTCATTATAAAAAAATCTCGCATTAGAAGCAATTAGTCTTTGTGCGTAAGAAAATTTCTTAAAATCTACTATATTGATATAAATTTTATAATCACTTTGAGTATTATCTAAAACCAATCCCAAATTTTGTAATTTTTGAGCGAGTTTGGCCTCTAAATTTGTGTTTAATTTTGAAGGATTATTGATGTGTAAAGAAAAACTTTGATTTTTATTAGCATGTAGGAAAATACCCTCATTATTTGTTTGGATAAAAGTTTGCATAGGGCCTGTGCAAGCACTTAAAAATAGTGCAAGCACAAGCAAGAAAAGATTATTTTTGAGCATTGATTATGGTTGGTACGGCGCGAAGACCAAGTTTAGAGTATTTTGCAAAAGTTTCTCTTACTGCTTTAACTTCAGCTTCACTAGGCTTTTTATAATCTTTTATATCTTTATCATAGTATTTTTTCATGATAGCGATTTTTTGTGCATCATCTTTAGCGTTTTTGCTTTCTTTATAGATTAATGCAGATTTTTCAAATGCGCTTGTATCATGGATAGGGGTTAAGATAAATTTAACTTGATGAGTTTTTAGTGTTTCTTCTATTTTATCTAAATGCATTCTACAGTATGGACATTCAGGATCGCTAAAAACATAAAGCAAAGGTTTGTTTTTATCACCTAAAGAAACAAACATTTTTTCTTTTTTAAGTTCCACTAGAGCTTTTTTTGAAAATTCAGCTTGTTGTTTTTCTATGAGTTTTGCTTGATAAACTTGAGAATAAAACTCACCTTTTTTTACATCAATTACTTCAGTTGTGATGATATTATCTTGAGTGAAAACGATTTCTTGGAAATTTTTACCACTAATTTCAAAATTAACTATCACGGCTTCAAAGTTAGTATCAGGAATTTTTTCTCTACTAGAAACACTAATATTTGCATTTGATAAATTTGGATTTTTCTTAAAAAAATTAATAATTTCTTCATTACTTGCAGCAAATAAAGAGCTAGCAAGAGTTAAAAGAGCTAGAGATTTTTTCATTTTTTTCCTTTAATTTAAATTTTTATCATTATAAAATGTAAATTTTAACACTTAGACTTTTAGCATTCTTTTTTCCTCGATTTTTATCACTTGAGGATAGTTTTTATCAAGGTATTCTAAGTAAGCTATGGCGTATTTTCTTGAAATTTGAAAATGATTTTTTACAAAAGCGACATCTAAATGATGATTTTGCAAAAGCTTTAAAAACTCTTGCATGAGATTTTCAAGGGCATTTTTTTCTATAAAAAGATTATGCGCTAATCTTTTGACTTTGTTTTCTTTAGTGAGTTTTTTTAAGATAAGATCTCCATTTTTCCTATCAAGCTCTAAGTATTCATAAAGATTGTAAGGTGCAGTAGGTTTTATGCCTTCTTTTTTTAAAATTTCATAAAGCTCACAATGAGCCTTTTCTTGTAATTTTTCAAAATTTTGTCCTTTTAAAAACCATATGCCGTCTTTAAAATCTAATTTTTCTTGCATTTGCTTGAGTACATAAGCACAAAAATTTTCACTCGCCCAGCTAAGCCTTAAGGCGATAGAATGAGGTGAGATTAAAGCATAAGGATTTTTAGAGAAAATAAAATCAATAAATTCTTTCAAAGTTTGCATAGCATTTAAATCATATACATTTAAAGCTTGCTCATCGACAAAAACATGATCTAAACTTTTTGCTAAGTTTAAAGCTTGTTCATGAGTGAGTTTAAAGCGTTGATAGCTTGAAAGTAAGCCAAAGCCAAGTTTGTGAGTTTGTTTTAAAAACTCAAATACTTTTTTAAAATCTTTTTGTTCTAAAAGTGCTAAATACTTAGCTTTTATATCTTTTTTTAAAGGCTCGCTTACCGCATTTAATACCACGCCACCACTTTTAATACGCCCATTTTCAAGCAAGATAAATTTATCATCAAAACACAAAGGTAAGCTTTTATCAAACTCTAAACTAATATAAGTTTTATCTTCAAATTCTTTGATTACACTAATTTTTGCATTAAGCTTTTTTGAGCCACTACAAAATTCTAAAATGCTTCCGTGTTTAATCTCTGTATTAAAAACAACCCCATCGATACTTTTAAAGCTTTTAAAGACACCTTTTTTGCTTAATACATAGCCTTTTTTTAATTCATGATAATCACAATTTAAACTCAAAGCAACTCTATTATAAGCTTTTGCTTCTAAAACATTTTCTTCATGAATTTGTATATTTTTTACAATGATATCTTTTTGATTTTCAAGGCAAAATATTTTTTCATTTTTGCTGATTTTTCCTTCATTTAAGCTTCCTGTTACTACCGTTCCTATACCTTTTAGAGAAAAAATTCTGTCAATGTAGTATCTAAAAATCAAATTTTCATCATTTTCTTTAGGCTTTAAACTAAGTAGATAGTTTTTTAAATTTAATATACTTTGCTCATCATAAATGCTTGTTGGAAAAACTTTTAAGATATTGATTTTAAAAGCTTTTAATTCTTTTAAAAGCTCAGTTTGCTTTTGCGGTAAATCCTTGCATAAATCAACCTTACTCAAAATAAGCACCACATCTTTTACGCCTAAAAATTCCAAAACCCTTAAATGCTCTATACTTTGAGCCTTTAAACCCTCGTTTATATCTATGACAAACATACACACTCTAAAGCCAAAAGCACCACTTATCATAGTTTTAATTAAACTTTCATGTCCAGGTACATCGATAAAAGCAATATTTAAATTTTCACTTTTTAAATTTGAGAAGCTAAGATTAATCGTAATGCCTTTTTCTTGCTCTTCTTTTAAATCATCACCTTCAAAACCATTTAAAGCTTTAATAAGTGAGGTTTTACCATGGTCAATATGTCCAGCAGTGCCTATGATAATACTATGCATGAAATACCTCTTTGATAGCGTGGATTAAACGGTTTAAATCTTTTTCTAAAATACTTCTAAAATCTAGCACAAAATACCCATTTTCAATACGGCCAATCACACCTTTTTTTCTAAAATTTTCTTGTAAAAGCAAAGCTTTTTCATTAAAACTTAGCACAAAAGTATCTAAACTTTTATCAGGCATAGAGCCACCACCTACTAAACTTTTAGAAGCTTTTAACTCACATTTTGTAGGAATTTTTTCTTTGACAAAAAGAGCTTTTTTTTCTATGGTTTTTAAATCATCATTTAAAAGTTTTAGTGTAGGAATTTTTTCATATTCTTTTTCTAAGTATGCTTTGGTAGTTTCATTTAAAAAAGATAGAGTGATTTTATCAACCCTTAACATTCTTAGAAGTTGATTTTTCTTTAATTGTTGAATGTATTTTTTCTTTCCAAGTATGATGCCTGCTTGAGTAGAGCCAAAAAGCTTATCACCGCTAAAACTTAAAATATCACAATGTTTTAAAAGCTCTTTCACGCTTGGCTCGTTTTTACTAAGTTGTTTATTAATTTTTTCACACCAGCCAGCACCTAAATCATAATAAGATATGAGTTTTTTCTTTTTTGTTAAAGCGTGAATTTCACTTAAGCTTACCTCTTCGAAAAATCCTTTAAAAGCAAAATTAGAACGATGAGTTTTTAAAATCATCTTAGTATTTTCATTGATAGCTTTTTCATAATCATACAGATGAGTTTTATTAGTCGTGCCTATTTCTTTTAGCTTAACACCAGCTGCTAGCATAACTTCAGGAATTCTAAAATTTCCTCCAATCTCAACTAGCTCACTTCTTGAAGTAATAACTTCTTTATTTTTTGCTAAGGTGTTTAAGATTAAAAATACAGCCGAAGCGTTATTATTAACAACTAAGCAATCTTCACAATCAAATAATATTTTTAAATTCGCACTAAGTGCGTCATACCTTGAGCCTCTTTTGCCACTTTGCATGTTAAACTCTAAATTTGAATAAGAGCAGATGATTTCTTTAGTTCTTTCAAAAATACTCTCATCAATAATGCTACGACCAAGATTAGTATGTATGATAACTCCAGTAGCATTGATCAAACTTTGACTTTGCATATTTAAAAACTCATCAATACTTTGAGCAATTTTACTTAGCAAATCTTGCAAGCTAAAATTTAAATTTTCATCTTTACTTAGTTCTTTTTTACAATTTGAAACAACTATTTTTGCAAAATGAGATCTTAAATACAAAGGATAATTAGCCAAGTTTTTATCGTTTATAAGTGTGTTTATGGGAGGAAAATTTCTAAATTTGTTCATCTTAAACCTTAAGAATAAATTAGTAAAATTATAACTTTTTTATAATGAAATTTATATAATTAAGATTAAAAAATTTAAAAGAGAGTGTTATGAAAGATTTTGTATTTTTAGAAAATGAAGATTTAATTCCTCTAAGTGATAATATTAGCATAGTTCAAAAAGCCTGTAGTGAAGAAGTTTTTATAGGAAATTCAAAGCTTTTAAACCCTGAAGTTTATGCACCTGAGATTAATTTTTACCTTAAAAACTCACAAGATGATGTGCTTAAAAAAGCTAAAACTATTGAGTCTTTATATAAGATTAGATCTAAAGTTTATGATTTGGGACTTGATTTAGAATACACCAAAGAAGTGGGTAAAAATGTAATTATTGTAAGCAATGAGGATCAAAATGAACTTATAGAAAGTTTAAAAAAACAAGAATACAAGGTTTTAAAGCTAAGTAATGAGCAATGTTTGGGTGTTTTAGGTTGCGTGGGAGAGCTTTGTGTGATAGCTTTAAAAGACAATGAGCAAGTAGAGATTGATTGTGATTTTTTCTTATATGATGTAAAAAAAGAAAGTTTTGATCAACAAAGTGGTTGCTATGATTTAACTACTTTAAGTCAAGAAGAACTTATAAAGCTTTTAAATTCTAATTCTCCAAAATATAAATTTAGAAATTATATTAGTTATGATGATAGCATTTGTCAATACCATGAAAGAAGAAGTGTTCATTGTGGAAAATGTGCTGAAATTTGTCCTAGTGTAGCTATTTTAAAAGATGATGAGCAAAGAAAATTAGAATTTTCTCATGTAGATTGTTTAAGCTGTGGTAATTGTGTGGGGATTTGTCCTAGCGGGGCGCTTGATTATGCACCTATGCCACGTAATAGCTTTTATGAAATTTTAAAATTTTATGAAGATAAAATCATTTTAATAATCCCTGAGAAAATGTCTATAGAAAATTTAAATATCACTTTAAAAGAAGATGTAATGCCTTTTATGATTAAAGGCGAAAACTATCTTGATCAAGCACATTTTTTAGCTATGCTTCAAACAAGTGGTGCGAGTGTGATTTTTTATAGTGATGGCTTATCGCAAGGTGCTTTAGAAGTAATAGCTTTGATGAATGAAATTTTTCAAAGAAAATTTAAACAAAATGCAATTTTTCTAGCTAAAGATGAAAAAGAACTTTTAGAGGCTATAAATCAAGCACATTTTATAGAAAATCTCAAATTTATTTCTTATAATCCTGCACTTTTAAAAAGAGAAGATTTTGCTATAAGATTAAGAGAGCTTATAAAAGAAGAAAATTTAGGCAATATCCCAAACAAAGAATGGATACGCTATGGAAAAATCACTATCAATACAGATACCTGTACCTTATGTCTTTCTTGTGTGGGAGCTTGTAACGTAGGAGCTTTAGTAGCTGATGCTAAGGATAATTCTTTGAAATTTAATGCAAGCTTATGTACTACCTGTGGATATTGTGAGGCAAGTTGTGCTGAAAAAGATACTTTAATGCTTCAAAGAAGCGGGATAGATTTAGAAAAAGAGTATTTTTCTTTTATGGTTTTAGCTCAAGATGAACTTTTTGCTTGTGTAGAATGTGGGAAAGAATTTGCTACTAAAAAGGCCATTGAAAAAATCGCTAGCATTATGAAGCCAAGATTTATGGGTGATGAAGCTAAGATAAAAACACTATATTGCTGTGCTGAATGTAAAGCAAAAGTAATGATACAAAGTATGAATGTGCTTTAAGCCAAAAGGCTTAAGCACTAAGTTTTAATCCCACTACTCCAGTGATGATTAAAATAATAAAAATGATTTTATTAATGGTTATTGCTTCTTTAAAGATTAAAAATCCCACCACGCTAACAAGTGCCAAACCACAACCTGCCCAAGTTGCATAAGCTATGCTTAAATCAATTTTTTTCAAAGCATAAAACAAACCTGCTAAAGAAAATGAAAAAAACACCGCAAAAACGATTAAATAAAGATTATTTTTACTTATGCTTGCATACTTCATCGAGCTTGTTGCAATCACTTCAAAAACTATACTAATTGCTAATACTAACCAATGCATTTTTTACCCTTTTAAATTAATTTAAAAATGAAACTACAAAAGGATAAAGGTGGTGCAGTAGGGGCTATAAAATAACCACAAGATAATCTTATCTTCCATTTTGTCCATAAGCTAGTATAAAATTTTAAGATAAAAAATCCATAAGTCATTTATAACCTTGTAATAATTTATCTTATTTTAGCATTGTTTTTTATATCTTAGTTAAATTTAGCGCAAAAGCTTTTTGGCTCAAAAGTACTTCATCATTTTCTTTAAAATCTTTAGCTTCTAAAGGGCTTAGTGCTACTTGGCTGATTTGATTACCTATGGCAAGTATGGCTATAAATATGCTATCTTGCTTTTGTAGTTTTAAAATGCGTGCTTTTATAGCAAATTTTTGTGAGCCTTGTGTTTTTAAAAAAACTTCATTAGGTGAACCTTCTTTAATGATGGCTCCATTTTCTAAAATAATGACTTTATTAGCTAGTTTATAAACTTCACTTACATCATGGCTGATTAAAATAGTAGTGATTTTATAAGTTTTATGTATATTTAAAAGATAATCATGCAAGTGTAGTTTTATCTCATTATCTAAGGCGCTAAATGGCTCATCTAAAAGTAAAAGTTTGGGTTTTTGTATAATAGCTCTTGCTAAAGCTACGCGTTGTTTTTGTCCCCCGCTTAGTTCTAAAATATGACTTTTTTTGTGTTTGCTTAAATCTAAAAGTTCTAAAAGTTCATTAGCAAATTTTAGATCTTTTTTGGCAAAAAGTAAGTTTTGCTCTACGTTCATATTTTCAAATAAAGCATAATCTTGAAAAACAAAGCCAAGTTTTCTTTTTTGTGGACTTAGAAAGTTTTTATCATCAAAAAATATAGTATCGTTAAAAGTGCAAATTCCTTGCGCTTTTTCAAAACCTGCTAAAATTCTTAAAAGTGTAGTTTTACCACTGCCACTTTTTCCAAAAATAGCACAAAATTCTCCTTCTTTAACTTCAAATTTAACCTTAAGTTTAAATTCTTTTTCTTTATTTTTAAAGATTTTTTCAAAATCAAGTTTTAGCATAAATACTCTTTGATAAATAAAGCACTAGGATGTACATAAGCAAATATAAAATCATTTTTTTGATAATTTTGTTCTAAAAACTCATGGGTGCTAATTTGAGCTTCGAAAGTGCAAATTTCATTTTCTAATCTTATGATAGTGATGATTTGTCCTTGAAAAATATCAATGATTTTTGCATAAAAGGTATTTAAAAATGAGTTTTCTAAATTTTTTTTACTAAGCAAACACTCACTACCTTTAAAAGCAAGTAAAACTTCTTGATCAATGCTTGCTTTTTCATCAAGTTCTAAAGCAAGCATATATAATTTATGTTTTTTTATAAGAAATTCTACCCAGTTTATATTTTCATGATTTTTTATAGTGTTTATTTTAGCTTTAATCATGGGATATTATAGCCATAAGCTTTGAAAATTTCCTTAGCCTTTTTGCTTAAAATAAAATCATAAAATTTCTTAGCTTTGGTATTATCTTTACCATAAGAAGTGATGATAATACCTTGATTGATTGGCTCATAAAGCTTTGGATCGATTAAAATATAATTTTTTCCTTCTTGGAGTTTATAAGATTTTAGTGTATCTTCATATAAAGCACTTGCTGCTATAAAACCCACATCGGCTGCTTTTAGTGTTTGAGTAAGTGCTTCTCCTATGGATTTTGCTTCGATGATTTTAGCTTTTGTTTGCTCATAAATTTTAGCATTTTGTAAAGTTTCTATACTAGCTTGACCATAAGGAGCAGCTTTGGGATTAGCTATGGTGATGATTTTGACTTTTTCTTCTTTAAGTGTGTCTAATCCTTTGCTTAAATCCATTCTAACACTGAGTAAAGCTAAAGCTCCTTGAGCATAAATAACAGGTTTTGTACTAGCAAAATTATCATCATACAAGCTTTGTGCAAATTTCATATTTGCAGCCATAAATATATCAAATGGCGCTCCATTTTTGATTTGTGAAACTAAATTTCCACTAGCGCCTAAGCTTACATTGATACTAATATCAGGGTTTTCTTTTTGAAATTCTTTTTGCAAGGCTTTAAAAGCATAAGCTACATTTGCAGCTGCAGCGATATTTACATCAGCACCATAGCCGAAAATACACAAAAAAAGCAGGGTGAAAATTTTTTTCATTTTTTGTCCTTTTAGTAGTAAATTTTGAAAAAATTATAGCTTATTTTTAAAAGCAAAAATAAATTTGTATTTTTTGCATATTTTCTAAGACTTATTTTATAGGTAAATAAAAATTTTTAATCTTTTTAAAGAATATTTTAAAAGTATTTTAATGTAAAAATTTATTTTAATTTTTGTATAATTTACGATTTCAATTTGTGAAATTTTAAAAGGAAAAACTTGTTAAAATACATACTAAGTTTGTGTTTATTTTTTAATACTTTGATTTTGGCAAATGACTTTGAAGATTTTGAACAAGAATATCAAAAAAAAGAAGTCAAAGATAGCTTTTATAGCTATAATAAAGCTATGAGTAAATTTAATTATGATCTTTATACTTATTTTTTAAGACCGGCTGCACTTTCTTATAAAAGTATTACTCCAAGTTTTATAAGAACAGGGGTAAAAAATGCTTTTGATACCACAAGATCGCCTTTTAGATTTATCAATCACCTTTTAAGTTTAGAATTTAGAAAAGCTGGCGAGGAATTTGGAAGATTTTGTGTGAATGTGATTTTTGGATTCGGTTTGTTAGATAGTGCGAGCAAAACTCCTTTAAAAAGTTATGAGGCTGATTTTGGAACGACTTTGGGCAAATGGGGAGTAAGTAGTGGACCACACTTAGTGCTTCCACTTTTAGGTCCTTATAATGTAAGAGATGCTTTAGCTTTACCTGTAAATTGGTTTATGGTGCCTGAGGGATATATTGAGAATCTTTGGGTTGGAGCAGGCGTAAATGCTGCATTAAAATTAAATGAATTAAGTTTTGAGTATGAAAAAATAGATGATATTTACCAAAATAGTGTAGATTATTATACTTTTATACGCGATGCGTATGAACAAAGACGCCAAGAACTCATCAAATAAGGGGAATAAATGAAAAAAATCATAGTTTTGTTTTTTAGTGTAGCATTTGCTTTTGCTTTAAATTTGCAAGATATTTCTAAAACTATGCAAGAAAAAATTGATGAGAGCTTAAAAATTCTAGATCAAAATAAAAATGATAAAGCTAAAGCGGCGGAAAAAATCTTTGTTTTATTTGATGGTGTTTTTGATTATGAGCTTATGGCTAAACTTAGTCTTTCTACAAGATATGAAAAATTAAGTGAAAATGAAAAAAATGAATTTAATAAAGCCTTTGAAAAAAATCTTAAAAAAAGTTTCACAGATAAGCTTGCTTTGTATGATTCTCAAAAATTAAAAGTGATTAATTTAGAAGAAAAAAATAAAAGAGCCTTTTTAAAAACTTCTATGATAGTAGATGGCAAAGAAAATTTTGTAATCTTTAAATTTTATGATAAAAATAATGATTGGCAAATTTATGATGTGGATATTTTTGGTATAAGTATCATACAAACTTATCGCTCACAATTTAAAGATGTCTTGCAAAATGGCGATTTTAAAACCTTGCTTGAAAAGCTTTCTAGTGTTGATTTTTCTAAATAATGCTAAGTAAAATTTTAAAAATCTTTCTTAATTTCCCAAAGCTAACTTTGGGGATTGCTTTAATCTTTTGTATATTTTTTAGTTTTTTTGCTAAAAATTTAAGTGTTGATGCAAGTGCTGAAAGCTTGCTTTTAGAGCATGATGAGGGTTTGAAACTATATAGAGAAGTTTCAGCACGCTATGGTAATGATAATTTTTTAATGCTTGCTTTTGCTCCTAAAGATAAAGATATTTTTACTAAAGAAAATTTAGAAACTATAAAAAATTTAACTCTTGATTTAGAAAAAATCAATGGCGTGCAAAAGGTATTTTCTATCGCTAATGCACCTTTACTTACAAGTTCTAAAGGTAAAGAGTTAAAAGAACTTATCCAAAATATACCTAATATTTTTAGTCAAGATGTGGATATTAATCTAGCTAAAAATGAAATTTTAAACCAACCCTTTTATAAAAATAATATCATCTCAAAAGATGGAAAAACAACAGGAATTTTGATTTATCTAGCGCCTGATCTTGTTTATAATAACTTGATTAATTCAAGGGATAATGCAAAAAGTGAAAATGAAAAAGAGCATTTTAGAACTTTGATTAAAGAACACCAAGAAAACTCAAGAGAATTTAGCGCAAAAAGATTAGAGGAAATTACTAAAATAGTATCTAAGTATAGTCAAAATGGAGACTTTTTGCACCTTGGCGGTGTAGAAATGATCGCTAATGATATGATTAATTATGTAAAAAGTGATTTAAAAATTTATGGTTTTAGCTTAGTAGGACTTTTATTTATAGCGCTTTGGTGGTTTTTTGGCTCTTTGCGTTTGGTGTTTTTGGCTTTGGGAATTTGTGTGATTTCGCTTTTTACTTCAAGTGGGATTTTCGCACTTTTGGGCTTTGATATTACCGTAGTGTCTTCAAACTATGTAGCTTTGGTGCTTATTATCACTGTTTCTGTTGTGATACATTTGATCGTACATTTTATAGAAAATTTAAACAAACATCCAAAAGCTAGTGTTTATAAGCTTTTACTCTCAACCTTACTTGATAAAGCAAGTCCTAGTTTTTATGCTATTTTAACCACAGTTGTTGGGTTTTTAAGTTTTGTCTTTTCAGATATTGAGCCTATTATCAAACTTGGTATTATGATGAGTCTTGGTATTAGTGTGAGTTTGATTTTAGCTTATATTTATTTTGCAAGCATTTTGGTGCTAATGCTGCGTTTAAATTTTAAAGAGCTTAATCAAAATTCGTTGAAATTTTTAAGTTTTTGTGCAAATGTAAGTTTAAAACATAGAAAAGTTATCTATAGCATAAGTTTATTTTGTGTGGCTTTTGCTTTGTATGGAATTTTACAAATCAAAGTAGAAAATAGCTTTGTGAGTTATTTTAAAGATAGTTCTAGGATTAAACAAGGTTTGTTGATTATAGATAAAGAGCTAGGCGGAACTATGCCTTTAGATGTGATTATCAAGTTTAAGCAAAGTCCAAAACAAAATGAAAGTTTAGATGAGTTTGAGCAAGAATTTGATGATTTAGCTAAAGATGATAGATATTTTTTTAGTAGTGAAAAAACAAGAATAGCTGCTAAGGTTCATGAGTTTTTAAGTAAGCAAAAATATGTAGGTTCTGTGCTTAGCTTACAAAGTTTGCTAGAGCTTGGAAAAAGCATTAATAATGGCAAGGCTTTAGATGATTTTGCCTTAGCATTTTTATATGAAAATTTAGATGAGAATTTTAAAAAGCAAGTTTTAACTCCTTTTGTAAGTGTAGAAAATAATGAGTTGCGATTTAGCGTGCGTATGCTAGATAGTGATCCAAATTTAAGACGCGATGCTTTTTTAAAACAGCTTGAAAAAGACTTAAAAGAACTTTTACAAAAAGATAATGTAGAGGTTAAAATCAGTGGTATTATGCCTTTGTATAATAATATGCTTCAAAGTCTTTTTTCATCACAGTTTGACACTTTAGCCTTTGTGGTGCTTGTGATTTTTGCTTTATTTGTGGTGATTTTTAGAAGTTTTGTTTATGCTTTTGTAGCGATTTTGGCCAATCTCATACCTTTGGCTTTAGTATTTGGCTTAATGGGTGTTTTCAATATACCACTTGATATTATGAGTATTACCATAGCTGCTATTTGTATAGGAATAGGGGTTGATGATATGATTCATTATATTCATCGTTTTAAAGAAGAGTTAAAACATAAAAGCTTAGAAGAGGCTATAAAAGCTTCACATATGGGTATAGGAAGTGCGATTTATTATACTAGTGTTACGATTATCTTAGGTTTTTTAGTGATGATTAGCAGTAATTTTATACCGACGATTTATTTTGGCTTGCTTACGGTTTTGGCTATGAGTTTGCTTTTGTTTGGTTCGCTTTTTTTATTACCAAGTTTTATTTTAAGCTATCATTATCTTAAGCAAAATTATAATAAAGCAACATCCAAATCACATAAAGCCCAAAAGCGATAAGCATATATTTTATAAATTGTTTCATTAATACTCCATTTTTTCTAATGCTCTTAAGATATAAGTAGCAAACATTAGTGCTTGCGAGCGGTGTGAAATTTTTAATTTTACTTGCTCATCTAATTCACCTAAGGTTTTATCAAAACCTTTTGGGATAAATAAAGGATCATATCCAAAGCCATTATTACCCCTTGGAGTATCAATAGCAAGGCCATGCATATATCCATGCGTACTAAAATGTCCATATTTTGAACTTATAGCTATGGCTGCAGTGTAAAAGGCTTTGCTTTGATGTAGATTTTTTTCATGTAAGGCTTGGATGAGTTTGTGTCTATTGGCCTCATCAGTGCCTTCTTGAGAGTATCTTGCAGAAAAAATCCCCGGTGCATTGTTTAAAGCCTCTACGCTTATACCGCTATCATCACTTAAGGTGATAAATTCGTCTTGTTTTTTGCCTAAAGCATTAAAAATGGCTTTAGATTTTATCAAAGCATTTTCTTTAAAACTCGTGCCATCTTCGATGATTTCAAAAGGGGTGATGATTTCATTTAAGGCATAAATTTCATAAGTAGTTAAAAATTTTTTGATTTCTTCTACTTTATGTGCGTTAGAAGTTGCTAGAATGATTTTCAATTTTTTCTTCATAAAATACTCTTTTTGTTTTGACTTTAAAAAAAGTTTATCAAAATCATAGTAAAATTATCCTTTATAAGGAGAAAAGATGTTAAAAACCGTTTTACCTTTGTCTTTTATTGTAGGAACTAGATTTTTTGGATTGTTTATAGTTTTGCCGGTTTTAAGTTTATATGCTTTAAATTTAAAAGGAGCCAATGAGTTTTTAGTAGGGCTTTTAGTGGGTGTGTATGCTCTAACTCAAATGGCGTTGCAAGTTCCTTTTGGTATTATTTCAGATAAAATAGGGCGTAAAAAAACTATGCTAATAGGACTTGTGGTGTTTATCATAGGTTCTTTGGTATGTTCATATGCTGATGATATTTATACGATGATGTTTGGAAGGCTTTTACAAGGTGCAGGAGCCATAGGAGCAGTAGCTACTGCTATGATAAGTGATTTTATCAATGAAGAAAATCGCGGTAAGGCTATGGCTATTATGGGTTCATTTATAGGACTTTCTTTTGCAGCTTCTTTGGTGCTTTCTCCTTTAATGAGTGCTAAATTTGGACTTTCAAGTTTGTTTGATTTAAGTGCGATTTTGAGTTTAATTTGTATCGTGCTTTTATTTAGCGTTGTGCCAAAAGAGCATACAATAGTACATGAAAATACTAAAACTCCATTAAAAAAACTTTTAAAAGAAAAAAACTTAGCTTTGATGAATCTTACTAATTGTATGCAAAAAATGCTTATGAGTATTGCGTTTTTAAGTATTCCTTTGGTTTTGGTGCATGAGTTTAATTACCCAAGTGAGAATTTATGGCATGTTTATGTTAGCTCTATGGTGCTTGGGTTTTTGGCTATGGGTTTATCAGGATCTTTGGGAGAAAAAAGAGGCTTAAGTAAAGAGATATTGCTTTTAGGTGTGGCATTTTTTATCATCGCTTATATTATATTTGCTTTTTCGCATAATGCTTTAGTGTTTATGGTGGGTGTTGTAGTATTTTTTATAGGATTTAATTTGCATGAGCCTATTATGCAAAGTTGTGCGAGTAAATTTGCCAAAGTAAATGAAAAAGGCGCAGCTTTGGGTGTGTTTAATGCTTTTGGCTATTTTGGAAGCTTTTTAGGTGGTGTTGTAGGGGGGTATTTTTTACACCATTTTAGTTTAGTTTCTCTTGCTTTTATTTTGATAGCTTTGTCTGTAATTTGGTTTGTGTTGCTTTTGTTTTTACAAAGTCCAGCAGATTTTAAAAATGTCTATTTATCTTTAGAAACAAAGCATGATTTAAATAATATTAAAGGTATAAATGGAGTTTTAGATGTGTATAAAAACTCTAAATTTTTAGTGATTAAATACAATAAAAAACTTACAAGCGAAGAAGAAATTTTAGCGATTATTGAAAAATAATCGCTTTTATACAAAATGCTTTTCTTTTAAAATCACATATAATTTTAAAGTAGAAATAAAGAAAGTTAAAATAGCAGGTCCAAGGATAATACCCCAAAAACCAAAACTTGAAATTCCTGCTATCATTGCAAAGAAAATTAAAAGTTCGTTAATTTGCGTTGGAATTTGAACAAGTTTTTCATTGATCCATTTAATGATATAAGGTTTTACTAAAGTATCTGCGATAAAAGATATCATTATCACGCTATAAATGAAAATCACTAAAGCGCCGCTTAGATTGTTATTGGCAAATTCATATAAAGAAACAGGCACATAAATTAATGCCCCACCTACTACAGGGATTAAAGAGCTAAAGCAAAATAATATTCCCATTAAAATCGCATCATAACCATAAAATTTAGTAATGATAGCAAAAAGCACTCCTTGCAAAATGGCATTTAGCACCATAGAATAAAACACAACAGACATTACATTGCTCACTTCACTTAAAATACCTTGAGTTTCTTCTTTTTTCATAGGTACTATGGTTTTGATATAGCCAATGAGTTGGGCTCCATAAAGATTAGCAAAGAAATAAAACACACAAATTAACACCATATCAGTTAGAAATTTAGTCCCAAATTTAGTTGCGCTTGAAAGATAGGTTAAAACATCTTTAGAGATGGAATTTAAATCAATGCTTGCTAGTGCTTCTTTGATTTTTGGCTCTATAAAGTTTAAAGATTCAGGTAGATGCAAAGAATAATTTTTAAAATATTCTATGGTATTATGAATATAACTTATATTAAAACCGCTAGCTGCTTTTGCAAGTTCTATAATAGCATATACAAAAGGTATAAAAAATAAAGCTAACATAAAAGCAGTGGTAGCTGCTGCTGCTATGACTTTTTTACCTTTGAATATATTTAAGAATTTAACATTAACATTAGAAGTAGAAACAGCCATTAAACTTGCTATGGCTATATTCATCAAAAAAGGTTTAAATAAAAAAAGCACCCAAAATAAAATAAATAAAATAAAACTAATCAAGAAAAAATTACTACTTTTCATCAAATAAACCCTTGTTGTATTTTAATTTTAAAACATCAAAGCTTTTTAAGCTTGCAATGCGACCTTTGGCTGTTCTTTCTATATAGCCATTTGCTAGTAAATATGGCTCTATCACATCCTCTATGGTATTTTCGTCTTCACTTAATGCTGCAGCTATACTAGAAAGTCCTATAGGCTTTCTTTTGGCTTCAGTTAAAAGCTCTAAATACCTTAAATCCATCGCGTCAAAACCAAGCTCATTTACCCCTAAAGAATCAAGCGCTTCTTTAGCTCTTTTTTCGCTAATGATTTCCTCATCATTTACATCAGCAAAGTCTCTTACACGCTTAAGCAATCTTAAAGCAATCCTTGGGGTTGAGCGACTGCGTTTGGCTATTTCTAAAGAAGCTTTTTTTTCACAAGTTTTATTAAGCTTTAGAGCTGCTTTTTCTAAAATGATAGCAAGTTCTTCATTTTTATAAAATTCCAAGCGAAATTGCATACCAAAGCGATCGCGTAAAGGATTGCTTAGCATACCTGCTCTTGTAGTAGCACCTATTAAAGTAAATTTGGGCAAATCGATTTTGATTGTTTGTGCAGCAGGTCCACTGCCGATGATGATATCAAGACGAAAATCTTCCATAGCAGGGTAAAGCACTTCTTCTATGGCAGGGCTTAAGCGATGAATTTCATCGATAAATAAAATATCTCCTTCACTAAGGTTAGTTAAAATCGCAGCTAAATCCCCGCTTTTTTCTATCATGGGTGCAGCGGTAGTTTTGATATTTGCATTCATTTCATATGAGATAATATTTGCTAAAGTTGTCTTACCAAGTCCTGCAGGCCCACTAAAAAGGATATGATCTAGACATTCATTTCTTTTTTTAGCAGCTTTGATGAAAATTTCTAAATTTTTTTTAATGTTTTCTTGTCCTATGTAGCCGTCAAAATTTGAAGGTCTAAGGCTTGTTTCATAAGTTTCATCAGGGGAGAATTTTTCAATCTCTACGATTCTATCCATATTTTTTCCATTTTATTTTGTAAGAAATTTTAATTTTATCTAAAATTTGCTAAAATAAACATTTAAACTTAGATTATAGAAGTTTTTATGGGAATTTTAGAGCAATTAGAGTTAGATTACGAGCTTGAAGAAATCGAGCGTTTTTTGTATTTTTTTAGAAGTCTTTGCGATGTTTTAGAGCCTTTGATAGTAAAGCTAAGCAGTGATAGCTTAAAATACAAAGAAGCTTTAAAAGACTTAGAACAAAATATCCACAATGTAGTTTGGGCTGCTAAAAGATTAAATTTAGATGAGATTGCAAATTTTTGCACATTTTGTGAGGAAATTATGCAAGAAGCAGCTAAATTTGATGGGCCTGCTAGCGATGAATTTGTGGATTGGATGTTTTTAGTGGGTGAGCAGCTTGATAGATATTGCAGTGATTATGAAAAAAATGCTTCTTTTTTAAGCGTATTTAACCCTCAAATTGCAAATGTTCCAGATAAAATTTCTAAATAATGGGGACGACTTGGCTTCGACAGGAGTAGAGTGGCCTTGGTGGCATGTCGCTTTGAGCAAAGCGTATAAAGCTCAAATTAAAATTAAACGCAAACAACGTTAAATTTGCTCCTGCTTACGCTAAAGCTGCGTAAGTTCAGTTGAGCCTGAATTTTAAGTGATACTATCTAGCTTAGAATTTGGTCATTTTTGATAGTGTAGATTGAAATTTGACAAGTTTTGATTGAAGTTAAAGTCTTAGTCTAGCTTGAAATTTTGGAAGGTGAGTTTGGCTAGATGAAATTTTCACCTTTGCTAAGCATGTAGATGCCGTGGTTGTTTTATTTTTGGACAGGGGTTCAATTCCCCTCGTCTCCACCAGTAATTAGTTTTTATTAACTAGTGCATCTCTTATATCTATGACAAGATAAATTACAAAAAAGCTTAAAAATATCGCAACTAAAGATCCAATAAGTGTTACTAGACCTACTATAAATCCTAGAGTAAACATCAGCGCAATAGAATAAATAATCGCTATAATAAAGCTTAATGCAGCCGCTATATCAAGTATAGTTCTACCAAAATTTAAGATTAAATTTTTAATCATAATAGCTCCTTAATTAATAATAATTTATTAATTATAGCAAAATATAGTTTTAATTAATATAAAATTGTAGAATTATTTGAAGTTTAGATTTTCTTTGCAAGGTAATCCTTGCAAAGAATTTATACAAATAAAGAATTCACACTTTCATTGTGATAAACTCTGCGTATTACCTCTCCAAAGATAGGTGCTACGCTTAAGACTTTGATTTTATCCATTTGTTGTTTTAAAGGTATAGTGTCAGTTACTACTAGCTCATCTAATGCATCTTTGGCTATTCTTTCATAAGCTACACCACTAAGTACAGGGTGAGTACAGCAAGCTATAACTGACTTTGCACCTTTGCTTTTAAATACTTCAGCAGCTTTTACTATGGTTCCTGCTGTATCGATGATATCATCTACTAAAATCACTTCTTTATCTTTTACATCGCCGATGACATTCATCACTTCACTTTCATTAGCTTTTTCGCGTCTTTTATCTACTATAACTATATCAAGTCCTAAAGCTTTTGCTACGCTTCTAGCTCTTGCTATACCACCTATGTCAGGACTTGCGATGATAGGATTTTTGTAGTTTTTATTTTTAATATAATCATTAAAAATAATACTTCCATAAAGATTATCCACAGGTATATCAAAAAAGCCTTGAATTTGTCCAGCATGTAAGTCTATGGTAGCTACTCTATCCACGCCAGCTGATTCTATAAGATTTGCTACTAATTTTGCAGTAATAGGCACCCTAGGGCTTGCTTTTCTATCTTGTCTAGCATAACCAAAATAAGGGATGATAGCTGTGATAGAGCTTGCACTTGAGCGACGCAATGCATCTGTCATGATTAAAAGTTCCATTAAATTATCATTTGTTGGAGCACAAGTACTTTGAATGATAAACACATCTTTACCACGCACGCTTTCATCTATTTGAATGCTAATTTCACCATCGCTAAAACGCTTCACACCTGCATTGCTTAGAGGCAATGAAAGGTATTTTGAGATTTTTTTAGCAAATTCCTCGTTTGCTGAACCAGAAAATATTTTATATCCACGCATATATAAGCCTTAGAAAGTTTTTTGTGATGATATAAAAAGTTTTTTAAAAATACAATAAAACATATTAAAAGCCATGTAATCTTTTTAAATCCGCATCAATAGGAAATTTATTTCCATCTTTATCTACACTCACATAAGTTACTACAGCTGAAGTTACATGCATACAATACACACGGCCATATTCATTAGCTCTTTGAGTAACTACTTCTACTGCTACGGTGATAGAGGTATTACCTGCTTTGATGATTTTTGCATAGCAAGATACCAAATCACCTACGAAAATTGGCTCTTTAAAAATGATTTTATCTACCGCAACTGTGACAACTCTTTGTGGGGAAAGTTCTCTTGCGGCAATGGCTCCGGCTAGATCAATTTGTGACATGATCCAACCACCAAAGATATTACCAGCGGGGTTTGTATTGCTTGGCATAGCTATAACTCTTAGCTTAGGTTCTCCCATATCTTTCATACATTCTCCTTGTGTTTTAAAAAAAACATTATAATTAAGTTTTAAAAATAAAGAAAGGTAAAAAATGAATGATTTTAAGCAAATAGCAAAAATTGTGAAAAATAGGAAACAAAATATCAATAGTCTTTATAATATACTTCAAACTAATCAAAGCCATCCTTTGATAGATAGAGCTTTAGAACTAGCTAATCTTGAAAATGAAAAAAGCAATGTTTTGGCAATGTTGCGTCGTTTGGTGGATTTAAAAGAGGAAAATTTAGTCCAAGAACTTGAGAAAAAAGGTTTAAATGAAGAAGAAATTTCTCAAATAAAATATAAAGTTTTTTCTTTAGTAAGAGCCTTTTATGAAGTAGAACATCAAGATTTAATCGATGAGATTAAGAGTAAAAATTTACTTGATGAGTTTTATTTGGCTTTAGTTCAAGGTGTGCATAATATAGGTGTAGTTATGAATTCTTTTGAGCTTGTTTGGAGCAAGCAAATTTTAGATACAAATAATAAAATTTTAAAAGAACAATTTCCAAATTTAAGTGATGCTTTGGAGTTTTTAAAACAAAATGAGCTTTATCAGCTTAATCAAGATGGTGAAATTTGTGAAAGAAGCTATGGGGCTTTAGTTAAAATAGGAACACTTTGGAGATTTTTACCTTATGCAAAGGCTTTTGAAAATGAGGTTTTAAAGCTTGAATATGAGTTTGATAAACTTTTAGAAAAACTAAGAAATTGTGCGTTAGATGATGAAAAAAATGCTTATATTGACTATATAGAAAAATTAAAATTTGCATTTTGTGAAAAAGATAATAATGAAGTGGTTAAAAAATGGCAAGAAGCAGAGCTTGCGTGGATGGAAGTAAAATGTCCATTACAAATTGGCCATCCTTTAGAATACTATGAAGACTCTTACACGCATGCAGTAGCACTTGAGTGGGATATACGCTTAGAAGATGTGAGTGATTTTAATGGGAGTGAGTTTAAAGATAAAATCAAAGAAAGTTTTGCAATGGTGTATGCAAATTTAGATGAAGAAGATGAAGCTTTGTTTGATGAGGTGAATTTTAATCTTGAAAAAACTCAGCTTTATATTTGTATGCCTATGATCTTTTATGGGGCAGAGCTTAAGGGACTTTTTTCTGCTCAAGTAGTGCCAAATGATGAGTATGTAAGCAATATAGCAGGCAAAAAGATTTTTGCTTTTTTAAATTATGTTTATGAAAATGCTAAAACCAAGCCTTTTATGAAGCTTTCATCTATGGTATTTGAAAAAGAATTTTTAGATTATGGGAGAGAAATTTTATTTTATAATGAAAAATTATGGAAAAGAATTTATGAAGTTTCTACCATAGGTCATGAGTTTGGACATATTTTCTTTGTGGCAAATGATAGCGAAAAGAAAATGAATGAAAGTGGTGTATTTAAAAATATAGAAGAGTTTAAAGCTACTGCGGGCGGGCTTGTGAATTTCTTTTTACATGAAGAAGATGATTTAAAGCTTCCAGTGTTTTATGAGCTTATTAAAAGGGCTATAGGATTGATTGCTTGGCAAAGAGTAGAGGAGGTTAAGCCTTATTATACAGAAGGTTTGATTCATTTATCATTGTTGTTTAAATCAGGGGTGTTATCTTTTGCAAATGAGAAATTAAACATTAAATTTGATGAGGAAGCTTATGAGAGTTTTAAGGCTGTGTTTATGCAAAATTACTATAAATTAGCAAGACATTATATGTTAAAAGAAGATGCTAAAAATTATTTAGATGATTTTTGTGTTTTAGAAGATGAGGTGTTTTTACCACTTGATGAAGAGTGTAAGGAATTTGTAAAATACTACTATGAATTACACAAACTTTATGGCAATGAAATTGATGAAAGTGGAGAGTTTGAAAAATACTCTAACGCAAAATAAAATTTTTATCAAGAAGAACTTAGCTTTCTTCTTGATATTTGCTATTTTCTAATGCTTTTTCCATATCTTTTTGTGTTTTTAAAATCGCTTTGCTAAAACCATTTAGCACTGAAAATGGAGCAAATTGCGCCGCTCTTTTTTCTCTTGGCATTGGTGGAAAATGTTTTGATTTTTGATATTTTATATTTATTATATCTTTATAATCATCATGCATTATGACCTCCTATTAAAGAAGTAATTTCTTTAGTCTCATCATCCAAGCTTGAAGCTTTTAAAATAGCTTTTTTACCAAATTTTTGCATGATTTGAAGTCTTGCTTTTTGGAGCTTTTCTTCTTTTTCAAGTTGATTTTTCTCTTGCAAAATTGCATTAAAATCACTAAATAAATTTAATTCTTGGAAATTTTCTTGAGCTTTATCTGTGATATTATTTAAACTTAGGCTGATTTTTCTAATACTTAAGTTTTTATCGCTGATTTTGCAAAAAAGTTCCAAGGATTTTTTATTGATGATTTTTAAAGAATGGGTAAAATTTTCTAGATTTATACTTCCATGAGCATTTTTAGGTATAGTTCTTCCATAATTATCTTTAGTAGTAGCTCCTTTGTAAGAACCCAAAAAGCTTGAATTTTCTAAATTGCTTTTATCATATTGTATATCTAGCGTAATATGGTTTGTTTTAAGGTTATTTTGTATAAGTTCAAGTACTAAATGATCTACAAGTTCTTTTAAAACTTTTATTGTTTGATTATTATCATATGCAAAAGGTAAAACCTTAGCCATGATTTTAGAGTGATTTTGTGATTTGTAATTTTTAATATCTTTCATTGTGCAAGTTTCAACGCCCCATGCATGATCGATCAAAAGTTCAGCATTAACACCAAAGTGTTTATAAAGCAAGTCTTCATGTTTTAAAGAAAATCTTGCAAGATCTCCCATAGTATAAATGTTTAAATCTGCAAGTTTTAAGGCAATACCTTTACCTATACGCCAAAAATCTTTTAAAGGTTTATGCTGCCATAATTTATATCTGTATAATTTTTCATCTAAAAAGGCTATAAGTAAGCCATTTTCATCTACTTGTTGTCTTTTAGCAAGTATATCCATGGCAATTTTAGCTAAGTATAAATTTGTACCTATGCCTGCTGTTGCGGTGATTTTACTTGTATGTGAAATATCAAGTAAAACCTTAGTAAGTAGCTCATAAGCTGATAGTTTGTATTTTTCAAGATAAGAACTAAGATCAATAAAAACTTCATCAATAGAGTATATATGAATATCTTTAGCATCAAAATACTTCAAATAAATGCTGTATATTTTTGTGCTAAATTCTATATAAGTAGCCATTCTGGGCTTGGCGATGATGTAATCTAGTTCTAAGTTTAAATCATTTTTAAGTTCTAATGTATCAAAACTTTTAGCTTTAAAGCAGTGTTTTTGAGTTTGTTTTAATCTTTCTTGGTTGATTGAGTGGATTTTTTGTTTAAACTCAAAAAGCCTTAATCTACCAGGTATATTGTAAGTTTTTAGTGCAGGTGAAACTGCCAGTATGATGGTTTTATCTGTTCTTGATTCATCTGCTACAATGAGATTAGTTGTTAAAGGATCTAAATTTCTTAAAACACATTCAGCTGAAGCGTAAAAAGATTTCAAATCAATAGAAGCATAAATTTGCATAGTATGTGAAACTTACCTTTAGGTTATTCAGTTTGATAGTATTAATTATAGCAATAAAAACTATTAAAATAGATGAAAGGAAATGGATTTTATAAGGTGGCGGACAGAGAGGGATTTGAACCCTCGAGACCCGTTAAGATCTGCACCCTTAGCAGGGGTGTGGTTTCAGCCACTCACCCATCTGTCCGTATTAAAAGGGAAAGTATATCTTATTGATTATAAGATATACCTTAAATTTATACACTAAGATAAGCTATAATTAAAGTTATAACAAAACCAGCACCTAAAACTGCGATTTGTTTGCCTCTATCTTTGCGTATAGCTATGATAGTGATTAAAAGTCCTGAAATATAAAGGATTATCATAGCAAGTGCAAAAGCTAACCCAGCCACAGAAAAATACCACATACCTTTATCTTTATGAAGCAAAATCATATTTCCAAGTAAACTTCTTTCTTTTGTGATGATTTCATAATTGTTTTCATCTATTTTAATAATACTTGCAGTATAGCTTATAGTGCCAAGCTCTATACCATCACCTTTTTTGTTAAGTTTTGGTTCTAAAGATGAAGGAAGTTTTAAGTTATTTTTCTTTAAAAAATCAATTAAAAATTCAGCTTCAGCGCCTTCTTGGACAATGGCTTGAACTTTTTGAGTTTGAATTTTAGCTCCACTTTCCCCATCAAAACCAGCTATATAAGCAAAACCAGTAACAGCATATAAAAATGCTAGTGGTAAGAAAAATAAGCTAATGTAAATGTGAATTTGTCTGAATAATTTGTTTTTATTCATTTTTACTCCTTTTTGAAAATAATGAGAAGTATATTGTTAAAAAGTGAAGTGAAAATAAAATTTTAATCTTTTTTAAATTTACGAGCTAGAGTAAAAAAGCTTCGAATGATTCCATAAAGTACATATAAGCTTGCGACGATTAACGCACTTTCTAAAAAATACAAATAAAGCATGGAAAATAAGATTACTAAAAGGATTAATACTTTTAAAACATTTGCCCGTTTTAAATCAATTTTTTTAAAACTTGGATATCTTATATTGCTTACCATTAAAAAAGCTAAAAGCATTTGAATACATACTATCATCAAAGAAAAATCACGTAAAAAATCATAATATAAATAAGCACTTACCCATAAAGCACTTACAACTGCAGCTGTTGGTATAGGAAGTCCTATAAAAACTGAAGGTTCATAAGTACCTGTGGTGACATTAAATCTTGCTAAGCGTATAGCGCCAAAAACTACAAATAAACCAGCTATTAAGGAGCCAAAACGATCATATTCATAACCTATACTCATATAAAAAAGCATAGCAGGTGCAACACCAAAGGCTATTAAATCTGCTAGTGAGTCAAACTCAACTCCAAATTTAGAAGTAGAATTAGTAGCTCTTGCAACGCGTCCATCTAAACCATCACAAATTAATGATAAAATGATATAAATTAATGCTTTATCAAAATTTTGATTAATAGAAGCAATCACTGAAATAATGCCTAAAAATATGGAAGCAGCTGTAAAAAGATTAGGTAAAATATAAATTAGTTTAAAATTCATGGATTTAAATACCCTATCAATGCACCAATGCGTACTTTATCGTTTTCATTTACGCAAATTCTAGTATCTTTTGGAAGCAATAAACTCACACTGCCATCAAACATAAAACCTATATTTTGTCCATGGTTTAAATGATGACCAAAATCATCAATATAAACTTTTCTATTTAAGGCGCCAAAAATGATGCGTAATGCCCATTGTTTGCCTTTAGAGCGTGCTAAAAATAGCATTCTTTCGCCCATTAAATTTGTATTTTTCATAAATGGACATAAAAAAAGCCCGTGTCTTGGTCTAGTTTCTTCTATATCCATATTAAGTGGAGCTATGATGCTGCCTTGATGGGTGATATTGTTTATAATTTGCACTTCTATGCATTCGCCAAGCTCTTTATATGAGCTTGTTTTAATGCATTTTATTTTTCCTTCTATGGGAGCTATGATAGTATTTGGATCTGCTATATAATCGATTTTACTAGCTCTAAAAAGGCAAGCAAAAAGTATAAAAATACACCATAAAAGCCAAGAAAATCCCCATATAAATTGAGCTATTGCAAAAACTATAGCTAGAATTATAAGTAAATTCCAGCCAGCCTTTGCAATAAAATTTGTTTTCATTAGTTATCCTTAGTAACTTCTTGCTCTTTTTCTTCTAAGCGCGTTGGAAGATTGTTTTCTTCTTCATAGTTTTTAATAATCTCTCTTACTTTAGCACCATCAATAGTTTCTTCTTCATAAAGTGCTTGTACCATTACTTCTATAGCACCGCTATAAGTTTTTAAAATTTCTTTTACACCCGCATAGCGTTCATCTAAGGTTTTCTTCACATACTCATCTAAATCTTGAGCCATTTTATCAGAATAATCTTTGATAGTTTGTCCACCACTTAAGAAAGTATTTCTTTGTTTTTCAAGCACCATTAAACCTGCAATTTCACTCATACCATACATAGAAATCATAGCTTTTATGATGTCAGTTGCACGTTCAAGGTCATTGCTTGCACCAGTTGAAATTTCTTTAATGAAAATTTCTTCAGCTGCACGTCCACCTAAAAGTACATCAACTTCAGCTAAAAGCTCGTGTTTTTGCATTAAAAATTTATTTTCTTCAGGAGTATTGAGTGTATATCCTAAAGCTGCTAAACCACGCGGTATAACAGAAACTTTACTTACTTTTTTAGCACCTTTTGTGGTTTCAGCGATTAAAGCATGGCCACATTCATGATAAGTTACGATTTTTTTCTCTTTATCATTAATTCTACGTGATTTTTTCTCAAGTCCTGCTATAGCTCTTTCTACTGCTTCAACTAAGTCTTTTTGTTCTACATGTTTTTTGGAATCCCTACCTGCAAGTAAAGCTGCTTCGTTAATGATATTTGCTAAATCAGCACCTGCAAGACCTGCTGTTAATCTTGCGATATCTTCTACTTTTACTTCAGGTGAAATTTTAACATCTTTCATATGAACTTTTAAAATATCACATCTGCCTTTAAAATCAGGCTTATCTACCAAAACTTGTCTATCAAAACGTCCCGGTCTAAGTAATGCTGCATCTAAGACTTCAGGACGGTTTGTCGCTGCTAGTACGATTACTGGCGAGCTTTCAGTACCAAAGCCATCCATTTCTGCTAGAAGTTGATTTAAAGTTTGCTCTCTTTCATCATTTCCACCCATCATGCCACTTGCTGCACGTGAT
Source organism: Campylobacter sp. CNRCH_2015_0814 (assembly GCF_025772765.1). Lineage (NCBI taxonomy): Bacteria > Pseudomonadati > Campylobacterota > Epsilonproteobacteria > Campylobacterales > Campylobacteraceae > Campylobacter > Campylobacter sp. CNRCH_2015_0814. The sequence goes on from NZ_JAKMSR010000003.1 coordinate 54,174, forward strand.
TTGCCTATAGCATCAATTTCATCTATAAATACAATAGCTGGAGCTTCTTTTTTAGCATTTTCAAATAAATCTCTAACCCTACTAGCTCCAACACCCACAAACATTTCTATGAAAGATGAACCTGAGACGCTAAAAAATGGTACATCAGCTTCTCCTGCCACTGCTTTTGCAAGTAAAGTTTTACCGGTACCTGGAGGGCCTACAAGCAAAAGTCCTTTTGGAATTTTTGCTCCAAGATTGATATATCTTTCAGGATATTTTAGAAAATCAACTATTTCTTTAACTTCTTCTTTTGCTTCCTCAACACCTGCAACATCATTGAATTTAACTTTTGGTTTTTCTGAATTTACAAGCTTTTTGGAGCTTCCTATACCAAGTATAGATCCGCCCATATTTTTTTGCATACGAGAGGCTAAAAACATCCATATACCAAAGAAAATAAATACCGGTAAAACCCAAGAAAGCAAGATATCTATAAACCAATTACTTTCATTAAAAGCTCCATAAGAAACGCCTTTTGAATCAAGTAAAGGCACAAAAGTAGCATCATTTGGAACTTTTTTAGTAATATATACCATATTTCCTGCTTTAGACACTGCTTTTATGGTAGTTTGACCTATGTTAACTTGGGCAATTTGATTGTTTTCAATTAAAGTTTTTAATTCAGAATAAGTAACTTTTTTGGTATTTTCTCCGCCCATAATACCCATGCTACCATCATCTGAAAATCCTTTAAATAAAAGAATCATCACAATGGCAAAAATAGCGAAAATAAAAATAGGATTTTTATTAAAAAAGCTATTATTGTTTGGATTATCTTTTGGTTCGTTTGGTTTTTTATTCATTATTTTGTTTCCTTTTTGTAAGCTAAACTCAACCACTCTCCTTTGTGTTTACATTCTAACAAAGTCAAATCTTTGAATTTATCTTTAATTCTTTCTTCATATTTGTTTAAAATACCAGATAAGATTAAAATTCCACCTTCTTTGGTTTTTTCTTTAAGATCTTTTTCTAGTATGATTAAAATATCAGCAATGATATTTGCCACAACTATATCATATTTATGTAAGCTTTTATTAATAGAACCTACCCAAATATCATCAAAGTTAACTTGATTTAATTTTGCATTTTCCTTGCTTGCAACTACGGCTAGCTCGTCTGTATCACAAGCTTGCACTTTAGCTCCAAGCTTTGCCATGATGATACTTAAAATCCCACTTCCACAGCCTACATCTAAGCAAAATTTAGAATCATCTGTGTATTTTTGTAAAAATTCTATACAAGTGTAAGTGCTTTCATGATGTCCTGAGCCAAAAGCTAGGGCAGGGTCTATAATGATATTGATTTTATCTTGTATAGCTTCTTGCCAAGTGGTGTGAATGTGGATATTGTCAATGGTTAAAGCTTGTATGCCTTTTTTATACTCTTCTATCCAGTTTTTATTTTCTTTTTTTTCTAAAGTAGAATGAAAATAAATCTTAGTGTTAAATTTTTCACATAATTTTTGATGAAAGCTTTGCAAGGCTATTTGAATGAGTTTTATATCTTCTTCTGATCGTATATAAACGCCATCATCCTTTTCTTCTATGGCATCTATATCTAGAGAAAAAACAAGATCAAGGAATAAATCTAAATATTCCTTATCTGTTTGAAAAAAAAGTTCGTAATAATGTGTTTGCATAAAAACCTATAATCAACCTTCGTTTGTTCCTAAAACATCTTCAAGTTTTTCTTTTAATACTTGAGGTGTAAAAGGTTTTACAATATAGTTATTTACACCTGCTTTTAAAGCTGTGATAACTTCTGCCTTACCACCTTCTGTAGTTACCATGATAATAGGCATATCAGCATATTTTTCTTCCGCTCTTACTTTTTTTACTAATTCTAAGCCGTTCATTTCGGGCATATTCCAGTCAGTAATTAAAATTTTTATGTCATCATTTTGTGAAAGCAAATCCCAAGCTTCAACTCCATGTTCAGCTTCTAAAACATCTTTATGACCTAATCTTACAAGAGTGTTTTTGATTATTCTTCTCATGGTAGAACTATCATCAACTACTAATAACTTCACTTTTTTTCCTTTATCTTGATGTAATTACATAAAAGTGTAATTGTATCGTTTTTATTTTTATTAATCAATTAAAAGTTTATATTATACCATTTAAAAATAAAATTAGAATTTAATCACTCTCCATTTTTGTTATGATTAAACTCAGGCACAATTTCCTTTAAAACTTTTGCAGGATCTGTGCTTTGGAGTAATCTTTCTATTTCTTGATTTAAAATTTTTAAATCTTTAATTTCACTAGTGGTGACAAAAATGCTTTCATATTGAGTTTTCAAATCATCTTCATGGATTAAAAGCTCTTCGTAAAGTTTTTCACCTTTTCTAAGTCCAGTGATTTTAATTTCTAACTTTTTATTAGAAAGTAAAAGCATTTTTTTAGCTAAATCCATGATTTTAACAGGCTCACCCATATCAAGTACAAATAACTCCCCACCTTTGGCAATAGCTGCAGCTTGTAAAACAAGCTGCACAGCCTCATCTACTAGCATAAAATAACGCACTATATCAGGATGAGTAAGAGTAAGTGGTTCATTAGCTGCAATTTGAGCTTTAAATTTAGGTATGACACTTCCACTTGAGCCTAAAACATTACCAAAACGCACACAAGCTACTTCAAAATTTTCACAACTTGAACTTAGCGCATAAAGTTCACAAATTCTTTTTGTACAACCCATGATATTAGTTGGTCTTACAGCTTTATCAGTGCTTATCATAACAAATTTAGCAACCTTGTAAGTTTTTGCAAGATCGATTAAATTTTTAGTACCTATGATATTATTTAAAATAGCTGAATGTGGATTTTGCTCACACAAAGGCACGTGTTTATAAGCTGCTGCATGTAAAATCAAATCTATGTTTTTTTCTTGTAAAAGTTTTTCTAATGCTTCTTTGTCTAATATACTCATCATAATAGGTTCAATTTTTTCTTTATGCAAGCTTAATTCTTCATTGATTTTATATAAATTATACTCGCTATGATCAAGCATGATTAAGTGTTTTGCGCCAAATTTAATGCATTGTTTACAAAGCTCGCTTCCTATAGTCCCACCAGCCCCACTAACTAAAACTACCTTATCTTTGATAAAATCAATCACGCAAGCATTATCTAAATCTTTTGGCTTACGCGCTAATAAATCTTCAATGCTTATATCTCTTGCTTCATTTTGTGTAAAAGAAAAAAGTTTTATATCATTAATCCCATAAGCAATAAGCTCATCAAAAAGCTTTTTGAGTTCTTCTTGTTCAAGTTTTAAAGCAATGATAGCAGTATGAATTCCTTCAGCGGTATATTTTCTAATAGCTTCTTTTTCTTCAACTATAAATTTATCACAATAAGTACCTATTAAATTTTTACGCTCATCTACCACAGCTACGGGGAAAAGTCCTAAGCTTCCTTCTTTGGCTCCTTTTAATAAATGTAAAGCCTTTGAAGTGGCACCAACTACTATACAAGGATGTTCTTCATTGTATTTTGGCTTTCTAAAATCAACTATCATTCTTTTGCTTATACGCAAACTTCCAATTAGCATACAAGATAAAACAAAGTCTATTCCTATAACGCTTCTTGGAAAAGGATTAAAAAAATCATCATAAAAATAATAAATTGCTAAAAATACAAGTTCAGCTAAAGCTAAAGCGATAACTAATTTACGTGCTTCATTAAGTGAGAAAAATCTCCAAGCAACTTGATAAATTCTAAAAAAAGCTAGAAAAATGATTTTAAGTAAAATCAAAATCACAGCACTTTTAAACATACCTTCATAAAATTCACTTGGAATGTCTGCACTAAAGCGTAAAGAAAAAGACAAATAAATACTTATAACAAAAAGTAAAATATCAGCGCCTAAAAAAAATCCTAAGCGTTTGCTTTTATAATCCATCTTAGTCCTTTAAGGTGTTTAAGATTAAAGTAGAAACTTCCTCTACATCGGCTTTACTCATAGTAGTTGCGCTTGGAAGGCAAATTCCATTGCTAAAGAAAAACTCACTATTGCCATTTAAGTAAGCATCGCAACCTTTGTAAAGTTCTTGTAAATGCATCGGTTTCCAAAGCGGACGACTTTCGATTTTATTATCTTTTAAAACTTGTATGATTTTTAAAATTTTATCTTGAATTTGAACATTTTTATTTTCACATATACAATGTTTTTCATAAGTATTAAGTTTATTTAAATCAAAATCAAGTAAAGCAGTGCTTAGCCAGCGATTTGACTTGGTATTTTCAAGCTCATCTAAAAAAGTAAAAGTGCCACTTAAAAATTCTTTATACCAGCTATAAATTTCACGCTTTTTATTCACTCTTTCTTCTAAAACTTCCATTTGAGCAGTGCCGATTGCACCTAAGATATTGCTCATTCTATAATTATAGCCGTATTCTTTATGCTCATAATGAAGGCAATTTTCTCTAGCTTGAGTGCTATAAAATCTTGCTTTTTCAAGATTGGTATGATTTTCACTTACAAGCATACCACCACCACCTGTTGTGATGATTTTATTACCATTAAAAGAATATACTCCAAAATCCCCAAAAGTACCTAAAGCTTTATTTTTGTAAAAACTTCCCAAAGCTTCAGCGGCATCTTCGATTAAAAAAATCTCATTTTCTTTACAAATTTGGACAATCTCATCCATTTTAGAAGCATTACCATAAAGGTGTGTTAAAATAAGAGCTTTTGGCTTTTTAGGACTTTCTTTGATGGCTTTTTTTAATAAATTTACATCTAAATTATAAGTTTCATCACAATCAATAAACACAGGCGTAGCATTCATGTAAGAAATAGGTGCTACTGAAGCAATAAAAGTAAAGCTTGAAGCTAAAACCACATCGCCTTCTTTGATACCCAAAACTCTTAAAGCTAGATGAATAGCTGCAGTGGCTGCATTTAGAGCAAGTGCGTTAGAACTTTTTGTATAATCTTTAATACTTTGTTCTAAGGCATTAACAAACTCACCTAAAGGTGCTATATAATTACTTTCAAAAGCTTTGTGTATGTATTCTAATTCTTTTCCACTCATATGTGGCGCTGATAGAAAAAATCTCATTTTACCTCCTTTATTTTCTTAGCAGGAACTCCAGTATAAATACCTTTAGAAGTTAAATTTTTAACCACAACTGCTCCTGCACCTAAAGTTATATCATCATTTAAACTCATACAAGGAATAACGCTTGAATTAACTCCCAAAAAACAACGCTTTCCTATTTTTACATTTCCTGTTAGTTTAGCTCCAACGCTAATATGGCTAAACTCATCTACAAAACACTCATGCTCAATCACACAAGCAGTATTTAAAATCACACCTTTTGCAATGCTAGCTTTAGCATTAACTACGACATTTGGCATGATTAAAATACCCTCATCATCTAAAAAAGCACTTGGGCTAATAATAGCACTTTTGTGTATCAAATTTACTAATCTAAATCCATCTTCTTTTGCTTTTTTGAAAAGTTTTTCTCTAATAGAGTTTGCGCCAATAGCAATAAACATATCGTGTTTTTCTAAATTGGAGTGATATTTTAAGCCTTTATTGTCATCTAAAAAGATGATTTTTTCATACCCTAAATTTCTAGCTACATCAGCACAGACTAAACCATGCCCACTAGAACCATATATATAAATACTTTTAGTTGTGTCCATTGAATTTATCCGTTGTAGCTACTCCTTCTTTATTAACCCCACTTCTTTTTAAAACTTTAATAATGGTCATAAAAAAGATTTTAAGATCAAATAAAAAAGAGCAATTTTGCACATATTCTACATCATATTTAAATTTTTGCTCCCAAGAAATAGCATTGCGTCCATTGATTTGCGCCCAACCTGTAATGCCTGGTCTTACATCGTGGCGTTTTTTTTGCTCTTGATTGTATAAGGGCAAATATTCTACAAGTAAAGGTCTTGGGCCTATGAAGCTCATATCGCCTTTTAATACATTAAAAAGCTGTGGTAATTCATCTAAGCTCAAGCTTCTAACTAGTTTGCCAAAAGGCTTTAAGCGTAATTCATCAGGAAGTAATTCTCCATTTTCATCGGTTTCATCACTCATGGTTTTAAATTTATAAATATAAAAAATTTTTTCATTTAATCCTGGTCTTGCTTGTTTAAAAAGCACACTTCCTTGAACGATTTTTAAAACAATGCCTATAAGCACTATAAAGGGTAAAAAAATAATCAATAAAATCAAAGCCAAAAAAAAATCAAAAACACGTTTTAAACCATTTTTATACATTTATAAAACCCCTATAAAAGTCAAGATATTTCAAAGCTATGATATTTTCATCATAAATTTGTGCTCTAAGAAAAGCATTTTGTGCTAAAGTATTTTTTAGTTTTTCATCTTCTAATAAAACTGCGATTTTTTCGGCTAAATCTTTACTATCTTTGCATTTACAAATTAAACCATCTATGGCATTATCCACTGCCTCAATGCAACCCTCAGCATCACTTACCACGCATGCTTTTTTACAAGCTTGTGCTTCTAAAACCGTTCTTGGATAGCCTTCTTTATAGCTTGGTAAAACAAAAATATCGCATAAATTTAATAAATGTGCAATATCACTTCTTGCGCCAAGATAAAAAACATCATTTGAGTTTAAAAATTCTAATGGTGCACAAGATTTATTATCATCTCTTCCACCCACTAAAACAAAATTTGCCTTATCTTTTAAAATTTGACTTGCTTCATAAAATTCTTTAATACCTTTATGCCAAAGCGCTCTTGAAATCATTAAAACGATAGGCTTATTGGGCATATTGTGTTCTCTTAAAAAAGCTTGTTTTTCTTCTGTGCTAATTTTTAAAGGTAAAAATTGTTTTAAATTTAGCCCTACGGATTTGATGATTTTGATTTTTTCTTCTTTTAAGCCTAAATTTTTCATAAATAAAGCATTGCTTTCATTGACAAAAATAAAACCATTAGCAAGTTTAAAAGAAATTTTATAAAGTAAATTAATGCTCATTCTTACTAATTTGCTTTTAAAATCATCATCTATATAAAAACTTCCTAAGCCCTCAACCAAACCAAAAGTGTATTTAATGCCCGCCATTTTAGCTGCTATAATACCTGTTGTATTGCTTTTGTGGGCACTTGTTTGTAAAAGATCTAAATTTAAACTTTTGAGTGTATTTTTTAAACTAAGTAGATTTTTAAAAACGACTAAAGGGTTAACGCTTGATCTGGCTAAATCATAAAAGCAAACCTTGTAACCTAGCTCTTGTAATTTAATAGCAAAATCATCTTTTGGAGTGATGATTATAACTTCATGATTATTTTTTTCTAAAGCCCTAATGAGTGCAAGACGAAAATAATACACACTCATTGCACTATGGGTTAAAATTCCTATTTTCATCTTTTTAGCCTATAAATTTTTGCTCTTGCATCATTAGTGACTTGTTCAAATAAATCTTGATCATATTGATTTAATAAAAACATTTGTATATAAGCACTATTATAAAGACTTTCATCTAAAATCACAAAGCTTTTGTATTCTCTTAAAAAGAGCAAATAAATTTGAGCTTTTGAATCAATTTCATTGTAATAAAATTTGCCATTAGTGATGGATTCTATATCCACAAAAGCTTTTAAAGGTATACTTGCACCTTCTACTTTTAAGGCTCTAAAATCATTAATAATTTCTACTCCATTATCAAGCATAACAGAACCTGTAGTTTTATCTTGAGCTATGGCATTAGCTTGGGAGAAAAATAAACTTTTTTCTTGCTCTCCATTGTCAGGATTTGTATTTGCAAATTGTGCCACCACAGGCATGATACGCAACATTCTATAAGGCATATAAATATATACATCTCTAGTTTTATTGGTATCAAATTTAAAATCTTTATCATTTAAACTTTCTAAAAAATCTTTAGCACTTGTTTGGTTATAATCTTTAACCATGGCTTTTAACACATCAGGATAGTTTTCTTTGAAAGATTTTTCAGTGTATTCTACGCTAAGTCTTGCCATATTGGCTGCTGGAATTTGTTCTTTACTTAAGACAAAAGATGAGAAAAAATTATCTTTTCCTAGGTGTTTTCCACCATCGATTAAGGTTTTTACATCGCTATAATAGCGTATTGGATAACCATAATCCCACCAAGCAACGACATAATCTTCTCTTTGAGCTTTATTTTTTAAATCATTTAAAATACTAGCTTCATAAGAAGTAAAAACAGTAGAGGATTTATAATAATAAATATGCATCAAAGCAGGGCTTATGCTAAAAAATGCAATGAGTATGAGTAAGATATTTTTATTTCTTAGACTAAGTTTGATTTGTTTTTTTTCTAAAAAATTAAAAAATACATATAAAAAATACCCAAAACCCAAAGCCATCACAGGAACTGCATAAATAGTAAATCTAAGTCCAGCTCTTAAAGCCATAAAACCTAGTGCAAGCATAGGTAGAGCCAAAAGCATGCTTTTATGATCTTTACAAAGTAAGATAAAACCTATAAAAGAAAGGATAAATACTAAAACACTAGAGCTAATTCTTTGCATAAACACTTCAGGATCGATAGTATTTACTTCCATAATAGTTTCATTAACATTAAAATACACAAAGGCAGCATCTTTTAAATTTTGTACATCAGAAGCTTTAAAAACGTAAAATTTAAGTTGATATAAAACAGGATCTAAGCCACCACTTAAATGTAAAATCAAAATGCTAATAAAAATCAAAGCCCAAATCATATAAAAATTAATTTTTTCTTCTTTAAAAGCAAAAATAGCAAATAATAATACAATCAAAGCAAGTTTATATTGCCATGCTAGCATACTTAAAGCTATGATCATTAAAGCAATAGCTAGATAAAAAATCTTTTCTTTTCTATGAAATACTAAAGTATAAAGTCCAAAAAGTCCTATCATAGCAAAATTTAAAGAATAACTTGATGGATACCACCATAAATAAATCATGATGAAAATTGGACTTAAAAGTAGGGTGAAAATGTCTTTATTAATAGTTAAGCGTATAAAAGTAAGTAAAACAAGCATTGGTAAAACTAACACTAGCATATCTGTATCATAATACCCGCTCATAGTGCGGTTATAATAACTATTTGCAATGCTTCCAAGCAAGGCTGCTATAAAGCCATAGGTAGTGAGTTTATACTCTCTTGCGATTAATATAATAGGCACAACAATCAAAGAAGCAAAAAAAGTACTCATATATAAAATAATACTTTCAAAGCTAAAAGGCAAAATACTATAAAGCCAGTAAGTCAAAGTAGAAAGTGAGCTTCCAAAATAAGATAAGTCATTGGGTTGATGAAAACCTGCTATCATATCCCTTGCACCTTCTGCAAAAGCATAGCCATCATTAGTAGTAATCATAAGTTGATCATTAAAGAAAAACTCATAAAACTCACTTGCCCAAGCTACCCAGTATAATCTACACAAAACACTAAAAGCAAAGGCTATAAGGATTAAAATACAGGTATATTTTATAGAATTATTATCAGTGAAATTTTGTCGTAGTTTCATTTTATGCCTTGTTGAAAAATTCAAATAATTGCTTTGCTATACTAATTTTATCAAATTCTTTTGCACGTAAAAAAGCCTTTTGTCTATATGAAGCTTTTAATGCTTCATCATTGCACATTTTTTCTAAGCCTTCTTGCATGGCTTTTTCATCATCTACTTTTACTAAAAGTCCAAACTCATCATCTAAAAATAGCTCCCTTGCGCCACTTTTATGATCAGTGCAAAGCACGGCAGTATTACAAGCTAGGCATTCGATTAAAACATTAGAAAAGCCTTCAAAACTTGAAGCAAAAGCAAAAAAGTCACATTTGCTCATGTATTTATAAGGATTTTTGTCAAAACCTAGTAAAAAGACTTTATCTTTTAAATTTAAAGTTTCTATTAAAGCCAAAAGCTCATCTTTTAAAATACCCTCGCCTAAAATGATTAATTTTAAATCAGTTTTAACTTTTGCATAAGCTCTTATAAGCATAGCATGATTTTTACCATGATCAAGTCTGCCAACACTAAGTATAAAAGGTTCTTTAAAGTCGATTGCTTCTTTAGATTTTTCTATAATGCTTTCTAAATCTATGGCATTGTATAAAATATCACATTTTTTAGCCTCTATATTGAAATTTTGTATTAAATCTTCTTTGTTTCCTATAGAATTTGCTAAGATTAAATCTGCTTTATTGTAAAGTTTTTTAATAAGAAATTTATTGATAAAAGAATTTAGATTATTATGTTTATAAATTACACTTGGAGTGGTGCATTCATTGATAATAAGGGTTGATTTAAGTCCTAGGGATTTTGCCATTAACGCAATATAATTAGGTCTATTTAATAATACAAATTGCAAGTTGATTTTTAAATCTTCACAAAGTTTTTTGTATTTCATAGCTAGCAAGGGTAGTTTTAAAAATTTAGCTAAGTTACTTTCACTTGGACTTGATTTTTCAAGATAGTGGATATTAACTTCAGGAATATCATATGATATTTTATCATTCATTAAAATCAAATGCACTTCATATTTTAAATTTAATACAGGCAATAGCGTAGATACAACCCTTTCAGCACCACCACTTCCTAAAGAATAAATAAAAATTGCTAGTTTTTTCATGTTAAACCCTTACTTCTTTGATCAAATCAAGCCATTTTTGTGCTACATTGGCCACTTCATAATCTTTACATCGCTGCTGTGCATTAAGCGCTAGTGTTTTTCTTAAATTTTCATCTTGCATTAAAAGGGCGAGTTTTTCGCTTAAAGCTTTTTCATCATCTAAATCTACTAAAAATCCATCTTTTCCATTATCAATTAAATCTTTATGGCCGCTCGTGTATTTAGTGCTAATGCGTGCTACTTGATAATATAAACTTTCAAGTAAAACTGTTGGCAAGCCTTCTATGAAAGAGCAAAGGCAGATTATTTTTGCTTTTTTATAAAGCTCTTGCATATTTTCAACTTTACCTAAAAAATTAACCTTGATATTTAAATTCTTAGCTTCTTGTTCTAAATCTTGTCTTAATTCTCCATCGCCTGCTATGAAAAAATTGTATTGTTTTTGTAAATTTGTATCTAGCCTTGCTATGGCTTTTAAAAACATAGAAGCATTTTTATTATGATCAAGTCTGCCTACGAAAATGACATTATTTTCTTTTTCTAAATTTTCTTTAATAGGGCTAAAATGACAAGGATTTGGCATATTGATAACTTTTTTAACAAAGTTTTCATAATAATTTTTATCATCATTACTTAACACGGTTAGAGCATTTGCATGAGGAAAACTTATACGGCGTAAAAATTTCCAAATTTTAGATTTTAAATAAGTATAAGAGCTATGCTCGCTAATGATTAAAGGTGTATTAGAACCTTTATTTGCCCAAACGCAAGCGATGTTAGTGGTATCTAAAAATGAGATAAAAATATCGCTTTTATGCTCTTTAAGTGCTTGTTTTAAGGCTTTGAATTTTTTAATGCGTGAGGCTATTTTATTATAAAGAGTGGAAAAGTCAAACTGCTCTAGGGTAAAAAGTTTGATTTTTGGATCAAGCTTGTAAAAAGAGTCTTCTTTGTGAAATTTAATAATATTTATTTCATGATTTTTGCAAAGCTCATTAGCTAAAGTGACCAATACTCTTTCAGCGCCACCTGAATTTAAAGTAGCTATGATGAAAGTGATTTTCATACTTGTTCCTTTAAATGTCCATGTTTTACTTCAAATACTCTATCGCAACCTTGTATAGTTGAAAGTCTATGAGCTATGATGATGAGGGTTTTATCTTTTGAAATTTTATAGATTTCTTCCATGATTTTTGCTTCACTTTCTTGATCAAGAGCACTAGTTGCTTCATCTAAAACTAAAATTTCAGGTTGTTGATAAAGCGCTCTTGCTATGGCTATTCTTTGTCTTTGGCCTCCACTTAAAAACGAACCTGAATCACCCACCTTAGTATGCACTCCATCTTCAAGTGAATTTACAAAGCTTTCAAGATTAGCTTGTTTGATCACCTTATGCAAAAGTGCTTCATCCACTTCTTCTCCAAAGCTAATATTTTTAGCAATAGAATCATTAAAAAGATAAATTTGTTGAGGTATGTAGCCAATTTTACTTCTAAAACTTTTTATATTGCTCTCATCAAGCTTAATTCCATCTACAAAAATAGCTCCATCGCTTGGTTTTAAAAGCCCTATGATAAGATCAACTAAAGTACTTTTACCACTTCCACTTTTACCTATAAAAGCGATTTTTTCATTTTTTTTAAGCTCAAAATTTAAATTTTTAAATAAATTTTTCTTACCCTTATAAGCAAAGAAAAGATTTTTCAAAACGATTTTTTCTTTAAATTCAATACTTTCATCGCCTAACTTTTCTTCTTTTTCATTAAGCATATTATAAATAATATCTAAAGAGTTTTTATAATATGTGATTTCATTGTAACTTGTGATGATACGATTAGCACTTGGCATAAGCCTATAAAGAGCTACTACGAAAATAGTAATGGTTGCTAAGATAGATGAAATATCACTTTCATATCTTAAAACTAAATACACTACAATAAAACAAAGCATACAAAAACCTATACCTTCAAGGTAAATTCTAGGTATGCTTGACATGCTTTCATTGCTAATGTTTGCTTTGGCAAAAAGCCCACTTTGAATTTCATAAAGCTTTTGTGTGCTTTGTTCTTTGGTTTTGAGTTTGATGATTTTAAGGTTGTTTAAATTTGCATTTAAAATTTCAAAATAATTTTTCATCGCCTCTTCTCTAGCTATGGAAGCTTTTTTTACCAAGGGTGAGAGGATTTTAATCAAAATAAAAGCATTTAAAAGTAAAAAAGCACTTAAAGCTAGGGTGATTTTATAGTTGATAATTAGCAATAAAGTATAAAGCAAAAACACCACAAAGCTTTCACTTAGCATAAGTAAAAATGCACTAATTAAAGTACTTAAATGAAATACTTCTTGAGTGATAGTTTTTAAAAGTTCTGATTGATTTTTATTAGTAAAATTTTCATATTCAAGATGTAAGTATTTATCAAAAATACGACAAGCAAGGCTGTGATAGCGCCCTTTAGAAAAACGCGCAAGCAAATGAAAATAAAAGGCATTTAAAAAGGCTCTAAAAATATAAAAGGCGATTAATATACAGCCAAAATAAGCAATAATCTTATAGCTTGGTAGATTAAAATACTCATAGATAGGTTGAAAATAGGAGCTTTTTTCTAAAAGCTCAAAATTACTCGCTACCGATACAAAAGGCATGATCAAAGAAATAGCAAAGCTTTCTATAAATCCTATAAAAATAGAAAAAATTAGTAAGGCAAATAAAAATTTCTTATCATGAGCATTGAGTATGAAAAAAAGTTTTTTTAACACTGTTTTTCCCACTCATAAGCACTTTTACAGATTAATTCTAAATCATCATATTTTGGTTTCCAATTAGTTAGAGTTTTGATTTTATCCGCATTTGAAATAAGCACAGAAGGATCCCCAGCTCTTTTTGGTGCAAGTTCTACTGTGAAATCTACTCCACTTACTTTTTTCATGGTTTCAATAACTTCTTTTACGCTAAAGCCATGCCCATAGCCTACATTGAAAATATTACTTTCATTGTTTTCTAGGTATTCTAAAGCAGCTAAATGCGCACTTGAAATATCATCAACATGGATAAAATCTCTAATACAAGTACCATCTTTAGTATTATAATCATCGCCAAAAATATAAAGTTTTTCTCTTTTTCCTGTGGCTACTTCAGCAGCAACCTTGATAAGTAAAGTAGCTTTTGGATAGCGTTGACCTATAGGATAACTCATGCAAGCACCTGCTACATTGAAGTATCTTAAAATGCAGTATTTAAATTCAGGATTAGCCATATTAGCATCTTGTAAGACTTTTTCACTCATTAGTTTGCTTTGTCCATAAGGATTAATCGGTGCTAATGGACTTTGCTCATCTACAATAGGAGTTTGTGGTTCTCCATAAGTAGCTGCGGTTGAAGAAAAAATGAATTTTTTCACACCTGTTTCTAAACAAGTTTGGATTAGATTACTTGTATTTGCGGTATTGTTCATATAGTATTTTAAAGGATTTTCCATACTTTCAGGAACTTCAATGCTAGCTGCAAAATGCACAATCGCATCAAAATTTTCTTCTTTGAAAAGTTTTTTAATCCCAGCATAATCGCTTAAATCTTGCTCAAAAAACTTAAAAGGTCTGATTTTAGAAAGTTCATCCAAACTTTTTTTGCTACCTTTTGAAAGATTATCTAATACACAAATTTCATGATTTGTTTCTAAAAATTGTTTTAAAGTATGAGAGCCTATGTATCCTGCGCCACCGGTGATTAAAATTTTCATTTTTATCCTTTTTGTGATATTTAATAATAGTTATTTTAATATACTTTTCTTAATTAATTTAAAACTTGTTCTTTTCTTTTTCTATGGCCTCTAAAAATGGCTTTTGATAGCTTTTATCACTATGTTTTTGCAAAAGTTCTTCTTTGAAATTTTCTAAAATATTAAGATAATCTTCTTGGGTTAAGTTGCCCTTGATGAGTTCGTATTTTAAAAATAGCATATAAGTGTTTAACACATCACTTTCACAGTATTCGTGAATTTTTTCTAATTTGTTTTGATAAAAGAGTTCTAATACCTCATTTCCATGCACATCATATTTTCCAGGAAGTCCTGCCATAACACAAAGTGTGTCAAGTCTTAAGCCTTTTTGACCAAAACTTCCTAAAGATTCTAATAAATCACAATGTTTATTTTCTACAAATTTACTTTTGTAGTTATTCCATTTATCGCTTGCGTCTAAATAAGCACTTGCGTTGATATTGTATTTTAATGCTCTTATAACAAGCAAAGGCATATCATAGCTTTTACCATTAAAACTTACAAGGCGGGGTTGGTGCTTGTCTATGAAGTTAAAAAACTCTTCTAGCATTTGCTTTTCATTTTCGCCCTTGATTTTATTAACTTTGATGAAATTTCCAAATTTATCTGCAATCACCGCACAAATGCTTACAACTTTATGAAAAGGCAGGGGTAAAAATTCACTCCCGCTTTCTTCTTTTTGTCTTTCTAAGGCTTGCTTGCTAATGCTTAAATCATCGCCATTAAAATCATAAAGATGTTTTATCAACTCTACATCAGGAATGCTCTCACAATCAAAAACGCAAATATATTCTTGCATGATAAACCTTTTTTTAAAAAAATCTTTGTTAAAATCATAACAGAAAATTTAAAATTAGGTTTAATATAAAATGAAAATAGCAATTGTAAGACTTTCTGCTTTGGGCGATATTATTCAATCTGCGATCGTTTTGCAGTTTATTAAAAAAATAAACAAAAATATTGAAATTCATTGGTTTGTCGATAAAAGATTTGCTAATTTATTACAAGATCATCCTTTGATAGATGAACTTTATGTGTTACCTTTAAAAGATAAAAAATTCAAAGAAACCTTTGCAATACTTTTTGAAGCCAGGCAAAATAAATATGATGTTGTGATTGACTTGCAAGGTTTGATTAAATCAGCTGTGGTCAGTAGAATTTTAGGCTCTAATGTTTTTGGTTTTGATAAAAATGGTTTAAGGGAAACTTTTGCGCATAATTTTTATAGCCAAAAATTTGATGCAAGTTATAATGAAAATGTGTACATTCGGTATTTATCTCTTGTGCACTATGCTTTTAATGAAGAATTTGATTATAAAGAAATTTATCATAAACAAGCAGTTTTTCCTTTGGATGAGGAGATTAAAGATGAATTGATTCAAAGAATTGATTTTAATCAAAATTTAAAAAATATATTAATCCATGTTGGTTCTGCAGAGGATAATAAAATATATTCTATAACGAAAATGGCATTATTGTGTAAAATGCTTGTAAATACTTTTTCAGAAATTAATATTTATCTTTGTTGGGGCAATCAAAAAGAATATTACTTATCACAGGAATTAATTCAATTAAGTCAAATTGTTAATTCTTCAACTCAAGCATTAATTCAACTGCCAAAATTATCTTTAAAAGAATTAATATGCATGACAAAGATAAGTGATTTGGTTATAGGTAATGATAGTGGACCTACTCATTTAGCTTTTGCGCTAAATAAACCTTCTATAACTATATTTGGCGCTACATGGGATAGTCGTGTGTGCATTGAAACTCAGATTAATAAAACCATAAGTGCGGGCAAAAAATTTGATACTAATGTTAAATTTAAATTTGATAGAAGTGATTTTTGCATACAAAATATCGATGAAAAAGATATTTTTAAACTAGCTTGTGAGCTTTTAGAAAAATGATAAATTATGTATATCTAAGTCTTTTTTATATATTAAAAACTCTTGTGAAGATTTTACCTTCAAAGCTTTTGAACTCTTTTGTAAATTTGGTTGCTCTAATCACTTATAGGCTTAATCACAAACACCGCAAAATCATTGATACAAACTTAAAAATTTGCTTTCCTGAAAAAGATCAAAAATGGCGTGATGAAACTAGTCTTAATATCTATAAAAATTTTGCTAAATTTGGGATTGATTTTATCAAAAATCAAAATGCAAGTAAAGAAGAAATCATCAATAAAATTTGCTTTGATGATGAGGAGCAAATTTTAAATATAATGCAAAGTAAAAGACCCTTGATCGTAACTACGGCTCATTATGGTAACTGGGAACTTTTGGCTTTATCTTTTGGGGCTAAATTTCAAGGAATTTCCATAGTTGGAAGAGCGCTTGATAGTATGATAATGGATAAAATTTTAAGTAAAAATCGCACGCAATTTAACATAGAGCTTATAGAAAAAAAGGGTGGTCTTAAAAAAATGCTAAAAGCCTTAAAAGAAGGCAGATCGCTTGGAATTTTAACCGATCAAGATGCGGTAGATGGTGAAAGTGTAAAAATACAATATTTTAACCAAGAAGTAAATTTTATAGCAGGTGCAAGTGTGCTTGCCAAAAAAACAAATGCTATGATTTTACCTTGTTTTGTGTATCAAAAAGATGAGAAATTTTTTGTAAAAACTTTTAAGGCTTTAGACGCAAGTAAAGCAAGTATAGAAGAGCTTACTAAGTATCAAGCAAAGTGTTGTGAAGAGATGATTAAATTTAAACCTGATGAGTATTTTTTCTTTCATAAGAGATTTAAAAGATACAATCATGAGTTGTATTTGTAGGATTTAAAATGGATTTAAAGCAAATTAGTGTGATAATGATTGTTAAAAATGCTCAAAAAACCTTAAAAGCTTGCTTGGAATCTTTGCAAGAATTTGGCGAGATAGTTTTGATAGAAAATGATAGCAATGATGATACTTTGAAAATTGCTTATGAATTTAGTAAAAACTATAAAAATATCAAGATTTATCAGCATAAATTTATAGGTTTTGGACCTTTGAAAAATTTAGCCATAAGTTATGCTAGTAATGATTGGATTTTTAATATTGACGCAGATGAACTTGCTAAGAAAGAATTTTTACAAGAGTTAAGGAAAATTGAGCCTAATAAAGAAGATATCATAGCCTTACCAAGAGAAAATTTATACAATGGAGAGTGGATTAAAGCTTGTGGGTGGTGGCCCGATCATGTAATGCGGGTGTTTAATAAAACCTATACTAATTTTAATGAAAATTTGGTACATGAGAGTTTGATTTTACATGAAGATAGCAAAAAGATTAAGTTGCAAAATGGTTTGAGGCATTTTGCTTTTGAAGATATCGATAGTTTGTTAGATAAGCTTCAAAAATACTCCAAGCTTTGGGCTTTGCAAAATTTACACAAAGAAAGTAGTGTTTGCAAGGCATTGCTAAGAGGAATTTGGACTTTTTTTAGAAATTATGTTTTAAAAAAGGGAATTTTTTATGGCTATAAAGGCTTTATCATAAGTACTTGCAATGGCCTTGGAGCTTTTTTTAAATATATGAAATTGTATGAACTTAAAAAGCAAAAGCCAAAAACTTGTGCTTTAATCATCACAACCTATAATCAAAAAGAAAGGCTTGCTTTGGTGCTTGATAGTGTTAAAAACTTAGAGCCTTTACCAGATGAGGTTTTAATAGCTGATGATGGAAGCAGGGAAGATACGGCTAAACTTATACAAACTTATCAAAAAGATTTTCCTTGTAAGTTAGAGCATATTTGGCAAGAAGATGAGGGGTTTAGACTAAGTGAGATTAGAAATAAAGCTATTAAAACTTCTAAAAGCGAATATATAATCGTCATAGATGGAGATATGATTTTAGAAAAAAACTTCATTAATGATCATTTGAAATTTGCACAAAAAAAAGTATTTTTGCAATGTTCTAGAGTGATTTTAAATGAAAGAGAAAGCAAAGAACTTTTAAGCAAAAAAGATTTTAGTTTAGCATTTAATAAAAAGGGTTTTAAAAATCAAAGAAATATTTTTTTAGCCAAATGTATATATAAATTTTCAAGACTAACTAAGAAATTTTTTAAAAAATCACAACTCGTTAAAGGTATAAGAGGTTGTAATATGAGCTTTTATAAAAGTGATTTTGAAGCCATTGAGGGATTTAATGAAAAATTTATAGGCTGGGGTAGGGAAGATAGTGAGTTTGTAGCTAGATTTTTATTTAATGACGGAGCATTTAAAAGGCTTAAATTTAATGCTCTAGCTTATCATATTTACCATGAAGAAAACAGCAAAAATATGCTTGAAATCAATCACCAAATTTATCTTGAAACTATAAAAAATAAAAAAATAACTTGGAGATAAAGCATGAAAAAAGTAGGCGTAGTAATCCCCATATACAATGTAGAAAAATATCTAAAAGAATGTTTAGATAGTGTAATCAATCAAACTTACACTAACTTAGAAATCATACTAGTAAATGATGGTAGTACAGATGAAAACTCACTTAATATTGCAAAAGAATATACTCTAAAAGATAAAAGAATAACTCTTTTTAATAAAAAAAATGGTGGTTTAAGTAGTGCAAGAAATGTAGGTATAGAATATTTTTATGGTGAATATGAAATACAATATATTAAAAAAGAAAATGAATTAAATGTTTTTAAGATTATTGGCGATAATCCACAAAATATTTATAAAATTTATAAGTACAAAAATACTTTAATTGATGATAAATTAGAAATTCCAAAGATTGATTATATTATCTTTTTAGATTCTGATAATTATTGGGAGTTAAACTGCATAGAAGAGTGCGTTGCGAGAATGCAAAATGTAGATGTATTGTTATTTGATTATAAATGTATTTATGAAGATGGGATTAAAGATAAAGGTAAAGAAACGAGATTTCAAAAATTTTCTTACAATGATGAATGTATTATTAGTCCAAAAGAATATGCGCAAAGAGCAGAAGACGTTGGTATGAGAGATATTTCTTTTGGTGTTATGGGGATGATAGATTTTGACTTTTTAAGGTCTATAAAATTAAAGTTTATTAATTATGTCATCAATGAGGATATACATTTTGGTATGGTTTTATTTGCTTGTGCTAAGTCTATTTGTATTTTGCCTAAACCATTATATATTTGTATTTTAAGATCTAATAGTATATCCAATCACGATAAAAAAATTACAAAAGCAAATGTATCAGAGTACTTTAAAGATTTATATGAATTTTTTGGTGAAAATGCTAAAGAGGCAAAAAACTATTTAAAATCAGCAAGTAGAATGATAACAGCTTTAGAATTAATAGATTTTTTTAAAGATCAAAAGAGTGAAAATGCATTGGCTATAAAAGAGACTTTTTTATCTTTTTATGTAAAAAAAGCTTTGATGATTAAAAAATTTAAAAAAGATCCTTTAAATTTAAAGGAAAAATTACCTATTATTATACCATATGTTGAGACAAGAATTCCTTATGATATTTGGAAGTTTTGGCAAAAAGTAAAAAAGTTTTTTAAATAATTTAATGTTTCATCTTAAAACTTAAAAAAATAAAAAAATAACTTGGAGATAAAGCATGAAAAAAGTAGGCGTAGTAATCCCCATATACAATGTAGAAAAATATCTAAAAGAATGTTTAGATAGTGTAATCAATCAAACTTACACTAACTTAGAAATCATACTAGTAAATGATGGTAGTACAGATGAAAACTCACTTAATATTGCAAAAGAATATACTCTAAAAGATAAAAGAATAACTCTTTTTAATAAAAAAAATGGTGGTTTAAGTAGTGCAAGAAATGTAGGTATAGAATATTTTAGTGGAGAATATAAACTCAAAAATAAAACTCAAACTATAAAAGAAAATTCTTTAATAGAATTTAATATAGAAGGTAATAATCCTTATGAAATATATACTGTATATAAAAGCTATAAAGCTTTTAATGATGAACAAGATTTAACTAGCTTTACTTATCCTATTATAGATTATATTATCTTTTTAGATTCTGATGATTATTGGGAATTAAACTGCATAGAAGAATGTATACCTAGAATGGATGGGGTAGATGTGGTGTGGTTTGATATGATTGAATATCACGAAATTAATAACAATGAGTGGAGACAGTATACTAGACTAGAAAAAATAAATATAAAACAAGAATGCAAAATCGATTCTTATACATGGGTTAAGTGTTTAGCAAAAAGCCCTATGAAAGATTTTGCTTTTGCATGTTTTGGTGTAATAAATTTTAATTATCTAAAAGATAAAAAAATAAAATTTAAAGATTATATCTTTGCTGAGGATCATTTGTTTGGAATTTTGCTTTTTTCTCAGGCTAAAAGCATTTATATTTATCCTAAAATATTTTATTATTATAGAATTCGAGCAAATTCTTTGACAAATCAAGATAAAAAAATCACTAAAGATAATATACTTCCATATTTTAAAGATATATTTATTGCATTTGAAGAGAATGCAACTTTAGCAAAAGAGTATTTTAAATGCGCTAGTTGGGTGCAAACTAGCTTAGAATTAGTGCAATTTATAGAAAATTATCATGATAAAAAAATTTCTTCATTGTTGAAAGATACTATTTTGTATTTTTATGTCAAAAATGCATTTAAAATTAAAAAATTTGATAAAGATCCTTTGTATATTAAAGAGAAATTACAAATATTGCAACCTTATAGAATTTTAAAAATAAAATATAAAATACGCAATTTTTTAATTGTATTAAAACATAAAATAATTAAAATATAAATTCTATTTTTGTCTTAGATTGGAAATAAGTTATATATTATATAGATTATTTAACTAAAATGCTTGGTTAAAAAATTGTAAAAATGTATAATATTTTATTATGGTTTTGTTATATGTTTTTCTACATTTGTAAGGTATATAATTAAATTTTAATTTAGCTTTTTTTATTTCCCTATGCAGTTTATTTATAATCAAATCGGTAATTAATTTTTTTAAAAGATTGTAAATATTTTTATCTATATTGTTTTTGTTGTTTTTCAAAAAAGATTGTAAAAATTTAATTACTTTTTGTTCGTCTATTAAATTTTTTTGAATTATCATTACATCTTTTGTATTAATTGAACTTTTGCAGTTTTGAAAATAATAATATATATTTTTTGAGCCAGTAGTTACTGTTTTGCAATTTAATATAATGAAAAAAAAGACTAAAGCATCTTCTGCCATTGTTAATTTTGTTTGGTTTTGACTTTCTAAGTATAATAGTGCATTTAAATAGATTTGTTTTTTTATTAATTTTGAACAAAGATTCCAATAGCATATGTTCTTTTTTTGTTTTAATATAAGTTGGCAATATTCAGATATAGTATAAAATTTGTCTTTTAAAAAATTGTCTTTACTGATAATCCCTTGTTTGTCGTATAGAAAGTTAAACCATATTAAATCAATGTTTTTTTCCTTGTTTAAAGCATTTATACATTCTTCACAAGCATTAAGCTCCAAATAATCATCAGGATCTAAAAACATTATATAGGGTGAGCTTGAATTTAATACACCTATATTTCTACTAGCAAAAGTTCCTAAGTTTTCTTCATTATGTATGATTTTTATTCTATTATCTTTGCTAGCATATTCTTTAGCTATATCTATACTTTTATCATTACCAACATCATCTACTACAATGATTTCTATATCTTTAAAAGTTTGGTTAGTACAACTTTCTAATGCTCTGGCTATATATTTTTCTACATTATAAGTTGGCAGTATGATGGAAATTTGACCCATTTTATATTTTCTTGAATATTCTTTTTGGGTGACAAATATAATATTTAATAGTAGGATATATAACAGATAAAAAATAATATTTATCTTTAAATGAAGGTTGATAATCAAGTTTTTCTATCAAGTCTTCTATTTTATGTTTTTTTAATAATTTCCCATAAATTCCTTTCTTATAAAAATAATTTTTATTTAAATTATATATTCTCCACATTTCTGAAAATAAATGTAAAAAAGGCTGACTTTCATCTAAATGTAGTTCTTTTATGAATTTTTTACTTTGTAGGTGCGATACTTGACAAGTTTTTTTATAATCCCAAATATAATTTTCTAAATTATATTTACTAACTTCCTTTGCCAAGAAATTAGGTCCTATAATTCCCCATTTGATTAATTTTTGATTATTTATTATTTTTTCAGCTTGCATTATTAGATTTTTACCAAATTCGCTGTTTTTTGGAAATTTTAAAAAAGAAGTTGTGATTCTTGGTTTTGTGTCATCTTTATCTACTTCTTGTGTAAAGATATATTCTTGATTTAAATTTATATAGTTTAAACAAACCATATCAAGATCCACCCATACTCCACCTTGTTTATGTAACATATTAAATCTAAAATAATCACTAAAAGCTGCTACACCTGCTCCTCTATCATCACTAAAATAGTTTTCAAAAGGAACTATTTCATTTGCATCTTTTAATTCAAAATCATCAAATAATTCATCTAGTTTTCTAAAAATTTTATTGTCAAGATTGTAAGTATAAAGAATAAATTTATAACCATTATCCATAAAAGACTTTATAGACAAAAATTCCATTAATCCTATGCCTTTATAACCTTTGGGTGTATACCAAAAACTACTAACTTCTTGCTTCATATTTTCTCTTGTAGTAAAGTAAAATTAACTTGTATTTTATTACGGAATAATATATAATTTTTAAGTTAATAAAATTTCAATAATTTAGGATTAAAATGAAAAATGCCGTTGTCGTAGCGGGAAATGGACCTAGTGTAAAAGAAATTGACTATTCTTTACTACCTGATGATTATGATGTATTTAGATGTAATCATTTTTATTTAGAGGATAAGTATTACCTAGGTAAAAAGATAAAAGCATGTTTTTTTATTGCACGGGAATTTTTTGAACAATATTATATGATGCAAAAGCTTATACAAAATGGAGATTATGAGTGTGAAGATATAGTATGCAAGATGTATAATTTTCAAGATAGGAAAGAAGAGGTTTTAAGAGAAAATTTTAAATATTTTTTTCCTATGGCTACTAATGGATATGATACTTACTTTTCAAAGCTAAAATATCTTAGCGCCGCTATAGATTTTGATGTTTGTTATAATTTTGAACGAGTGGAAATGTTAACAGGCACTTATGCAATTTGTTGTGCTGTTGCTAGTGGTTATAAAGAAATTTACCTAGCAGGGATGGATTTTTATGAACAAGGAAATTCTCATTTTTATAGCAATTATAAAATGGACTTAAAAGAGACTGTTATACATCATAAAAACAAAGATATTGAAATTATTAATTTTTTGCAGAAAAAATATAATGTAAAAATTTATTCTATATGCCCAAAAAGCCCTATTAATAATTTTATTCCTTTGGCAAAAGGTATAAACAATAATATATATAAACCTATAGCTAAACCGCAAGAAGCTATTAAAAATAAATTACTTCCAAGTGAAAAAGCTATAAAGAGATATAAAAGAATGTATTTATTATCCAATAGTTTTGTAAAATTTGTGTATGATATTTTAAAGACACCGAGTGCTATAAAAAAATATTTTTCTAAGAAGTATTCAAGATAGATAAATTACCCTATTCTTTAGCCCTAAAATTTCTTTCTCTAAGATTTCTAATATTTTTTCATTAAAATGCTTATGTGGAAAAATATTAGCTAATTTTTTAATGCATTTTAAACTTTGCTTTTTGTGCTCGTAATTTTGCCATAAAATTTCTTTATTTTTGTTTTCATATCTACCATTTTCATTAAATTCATAGCGGTATATACATTCTTGTAATATAAAAAAACTTTCACTAATCATAAAATTTATATAGTTAAAAAGCACATCCTCCCCATAGCAAAGCCTTTCTTTGAAATCAACATATTCAAAGCTTTTTAAAATCAAATTTTTCCTATATACTTTTGCCCAAACACTCCAGCAAAAATGTTTTTGCTTAAGTAAAAATTCCAAAAAATCATCTTTATTAAAAAGCTCATCTTGTTTAAATCTATAAAATTTCTTAAATTTCACTCTATGTACATATGCATCAAACACTACCATATCTACATTTTTAATTTTTTCAAGCCCAAGCTCACAAGCATTAAGCTCTAAATAATCATCAGGATCTAAAAACATTATATAGGGTGAACTTGAATTTAATACGCCTATATTTCTACTAGCAAAGGTTCCTAAATTCTCTTCATTATGTATGATCTTTATTCTATCATCTTTACTAGCATATTCTTTAGCTATATTTATACTTTTATCACTTCCACAATCATCTACTACAATAATTTCTATATCTTTAAAAGTTTGGTTAATACAACTTTCTAACGCTCTAGCTATATATTTTTCCACATTATAAGTTGGCAGTATGATGGAAATTTGACTCATGTTAACTCTTTATTTTTTGATATAATTATAGCTTTTATTTTTAAGGAAAATCATGAATATTTTTATCAATCTTCCCACTTGGCTTGGCGATGCAGTAATGGCTAGTGCGGCTATTTATGCTATAAAAGAAAAATATCCCCAAGCCAAATTTACTTTTTATGGTTCTTTTGTAAGTACAGAGCTTTTTAAACGCTTTGAAAATGCTCAAATTTTAGTAGAAAATAAAAAGCAAAGATATAAGCAAATTTTACAAGCTAGAAAAAGTCTTGGTAAATTTGATCTAGCTTTTTCGTTTCGTTCGGCATTTTCAAGCAAGATTATTTTAAATCTAATCAAAGCAAAGAAAAGATTTTATTTTGATAAAAATATTCTAAAAGAAGAACATCAAGTCTTAAAATACTTAAATTTCATAGAAAAAGCCTTAAATTTTAAAGCAACTTCAAATGTTTTAAAACTCCCTATAAAAGCAAAATCAACTCAAAAAATTTTAGGTATAAACCCAGGTGCGCATTTTGGAAGTGCTAAAAGATGGGAAGCGAGCTATTTTGCAAGGGTAGCAAAAGAATTTAGCTCCACCCATCAAATTTTAATCTTTGGAGTGGAAAGTGAGAGAGAAATTTGTGATGAAATTGAGTATTTTTTTCTAAAAGAAGGTATCAAATCAAAAAATCTTTGTGGCAAAACTAGTATTTATACTTTATGTAAAAATATTTCTATGCTTGATTTGCTCATCACAAACGACAGTGGTCCTATGCACATAGGCGCAGCTTATGGGGTGAAAACGGTGGCTGTTTTTGGCTCGACTAAATTTAGTCAAACCTCGCCTTGGCAAGAAAATGCTAAAATAGCACATTTAAATTTAGCTTGCATGCCTTGTATGCAAAAGGTTTGCCCTTTAAAACATCATAAATGTATGAAAGATTTAAAGCCTGAAGTGGTAATAAATTTAGCAAAAACATTTTTTTAGCATATTTTTCTTTGTGATTTGGGTTTAAACCTCTTGCAAAAGCTTGATAAATGTGTTAAACTTAACAATCATTTTTAATCAAGGAGCTTTTTATGACTAAAGCAGATTTTATTTCTCAAGTTGCTCAAACTGCTGGGCTAACTAAAAAAGATGCAACTGCAGCTACTGATGCAGTAATCGCTACTATTACTGATGTATTAGCTAAAGGTGATAGCATTAGCTTTATCGGTTTTGGTACATTTTCTGTAGCTGAAAGAGCTGCTAGAGAAGCTAGAGTACCAAGCACTGGTGCTACTATCAAAGTACCTGCTACTAAAGTTGCTAAATTTAAAGTAGGTAAAAACCTTAAAGACGCAGTTGCTGCTGCTAAAACTGCTAAAAAAGCTAAAAAATAATTCTTTGCGCAAAAGTTTCTAACTTTTGCGTTTTTCTTCATAGATTAAGTATTAATTTTCTTTTGATATTGTTTTAAAAAATTAGAAGGAAAACAATGTCAATTTATAAGAATATCTTAGATTGTATAGGTAATACCCCGATTGTTTCTTTAAAAGAATTTGCTCCAAATCTTTATGCTAAATGTGAGTATTTTAATCCAAGTCATTCTATAAAAGATAGAGCGGCTGTAGAGATGATAAAACAAGCTTTAAGTGAAGGTAAGATCAATCAAGAAACAACCATTATAGAAGCTACAAGTGGAAATACCGGCATAGCTTTAGCAATGATTTGTGCAAGCTTAAAGCTTAAACTTATTATAGCTATGCCTGAGTCTATGAGTATTGAGCGTAGAAAAATGATGAGTTTTTTTGGTGCAAAGTTAGAGCTTACTCAGGCAAGCAAAGGTATGCAAGGAGCGCTTGATAGAGCTAATGAGCTTTTGAGTGAAATTCCAAATTCGTTTATGGTAAGTCAATTTGAAAATATCAACAACAAAAACGCACATAGAAAAAATACCGCTTTAGAAATTTTAAAAGTTTTACCTGATCTTGGTATTTTTTTAGCAGGTTTTGGCACAGGCGGAACTATTAGTGGGGTAGGAGAAATTTTAAAAGAACACAATCCTAATATCAAAATCATAGCTTTAGAACCTGCATCTTCACCACTTTTGAGCCAAAATACCGCTGCAAGCCATAAAATTCAAGGTATAGGTGCAAATTTTATCCCTAAAATTTTAAATCAAAAAATCATAGATGAGATAGTTTGTGTAAGCAATGAAGATGCTATAAATACAGCCTTAGAGCTTGGTAAAAACGGCATAATGGCAGGAATTTCAAGCGGGGCAAATGTATATATGGCTAGAAAAATTGCTTTAGAAAATCCAAATAAAAAAGTCTTGACTATGTTAAAT
This sequence comes from Campylobacter sp. CNRCH_2015_0814, assembly GCF_025772765.1. Classification (NCBI taxonomy): domain Bacteria; kingdom Pseudomonadati; phylum Campylobacterota; class Epsilonproteobacteria; order Campylobacterales; family Campylobacteraceae; genus Campylobacter; species Campylobacter sp. CNRCH_2015_0814. The sequence goes on from NZ_JAKMSR010000003.1 coordinate 81,274, forward strand.
GATACAGCCGAGCGGTATTTATCAACTGATTTATTTGCAAATTTATAATTTGGAGTGAATATGAGTCAAAATAATGAGCATTTTGATTTAGATCTTGAAAGGGCGATTTTAAGTTCTTGTATATATAGTGAAGATTCTTTTTTTAGTATTTCTTCAGATATTGAGATTAATGATTTTTCACTCAAAGCTCATCAAGATATTTATAAAGCTATTTTAGCTTGTGTGAATGCAGGCGAGCCTATAAGTGCAAGTTTTATAAGAAAACATAAAAAAATAGATGAGCAAATTTTAGCTGAAGTTTTAGCCACTACTTCTATAGCAGATGTGAGTAAATATGCTTATGAGCTAAGAGAAAAGTCTATTAGACGCCAACTTTTAAATTTTGCTTATACTATACCTACAAGGGTAAATGAAGATAAAAGCATTTCTCAAATTTCAGATGAAATAGGCAAAGAGATTTTTAATCTCACCAACCGTGTAAATAGTAATAGTATTAAAGATATGACTATGGTTATGTCTGAGCTTATGGATGAGTTTAAAAAGCAAAAAGAAGCTGAAAACAAAGATATTTTGGGACTTGATACAGGCTTTAGTGAGCTTAATAAAATGACAAAAGGCTTTAAACCTGGCGATCTTGTAATCATCGCTGCACGCCCTGGTATGGGAAAAACTACAATTTGTTTAAATTTTATAGAAAAAACACTAAGACAAAATAAAGGCGTTGTAATGTTTTCACTAGAAATGCCTGCTACACAAATCATGCAAAGATTAATCAGTGCAAAAACTTCCATTCCTTTGCAAAAAATTCTAATCGCAGATTTAAATGATGATGAGTGGAGTAGGGTGGGTGATGCTTGTAATGAATATGCACAAAAAAATCTTTATATTTATGATAGCGGTTATGCTAGTATAGCTGATATTCGTTCGATTTTACGCAAAATTAAAGCTCAAGATGAGAGTATCGAGCTTTGCGTAGTTGATTACATCGGTCTTATGATGAGTAATTCAGCTTTTAATGATAGGCATTTGCAAGTGAGTGAAATTTCAAGAGGTTTAAAGCTTTTAGCAAGAGAATTAAATATGCCAGTAGTGGCACTTTCGCAATTAAATCGTTCATTAGAAAGTAGAGCAAACAAGCGTCCTATGCTTAGTGATTTAAGAGAAAGTGGTGCTATAGAACAAGATGCAGATACGATTTTATTTGTATATAGAGATGAAGTTTATAGAGAGCAAGAAGAAAAAGAAAGAGAAAATAAAGCCAAAAATGAAGGCAAGACTTATGAGAGAAAATTTATGCCAAATCCTGTGCAAGAAAAGGCTGAGCTCATTATAGGTAAAAATAGAAATGGCCCTGTAGGGCATGTGGATTTGCTTTTTTTGAAAGAAAAATCGTGCTTTATTGAAGCTCCAAAAGAAGATTTTGTGGTTACAAACTTTGAAGGTTAATTCAAAGGGTAACCATAATTTCTATGCATAAAAAGTTCTAAATCTTTAAAATCGATTTTTCCCATCAGCTCTTTTACAAGCTGTTTGTATACTATTTTTCCATCTTTAATTACAAAAGCTGCTCTTGCTAGCAATCCTGCAAATATACTATCATTTATTAATACCCCATAGTTTATGCCAAAATCTTTAAAGGCAAAATCACTTGCGGTTATAATATTATCAATTCCTTCGGTAGCACAAAAACGATCCATAGCAAAAGGTAAATCCATACTAACAATAATAACTTCAATATTTTTCATAGAAGCTAGTCTTTTATTGGTTTCTTTGGCTTGTTTTGAACATACTGGTGTATCTAAGCTGGGTAGAGTTAATAAAATTTGAGTTTTCCCAGGTGGTGCTATTTCTACTGGGGCAAGATTTTTGGTTCTTAGAACTACCCTTGGAGCATTATCTCCAACTTCTAATTCAATTCCTGCAAGTTCTATAATTTGACCTTTATATGTAATGCTTGACATAATTTCCCTTTTTTATAATAAAATCATTTTTGCTAAAAGTAAGAAGCTAAAAAATCCCAAACCATCAGTAATCGCAGTAATCACTACACTTGATCCTACCGCAGGATCGATTTTAAATTTTTTCAAAGTTAGAGGTACAAAAGAACCTACAAAACCGGCTAAGGCTAGATTAATTAGCATTGATAAGGCTATAACAAGTCCCAAAAGAGCTGTTTTAAACCATATGAAAGCTATAATGCTCATAATACTAGCAAATATAAATCCATTGAGTAAAGAAATTCCACTCTCTCTTAATATAACTTTTTTAGCATCTTTAAATTCTACTTCATTGAGTGAGAGCTTTCTAACTGTTACTGCTAAAGCTTGTGAGCCTGTATTGCCTCCCATGGAAGCTACGATAGGCATAAGTACTGCTAGGGCTACAAGTTGTTCTATTTCACCTGAAAAAAGGCTAATGATATTAGCTGAGATTAATGAAGTAGTAAGATTAATCATAAGCCAAAAAGCTCTAGCTTTAGCCGCTTTAAAAGCACTTTCTTCCTCAACATCTGCATCAACTCCGGCTAAGTTATAAATTTGTTCTGTTGCATTTTCTTGGATTAAATCATGGATATCATCATAGGTAATTCTACCTAAAAGCACTCCATCATCATTTACAACTGCTAAAACACTTAAATCATAATCTTCCACTATATCAATAGCCTTTTGTATGTCTTCATGATCTTTTATGCTATAGCTTTTATATCTTTCATTATTGTTTTTAATAATATCTGCAAAACTTAGTTTAAAATCCCAAAGCAAAAGATCGCTTAGGTTGATAGCATTGCAAAGCTTTCCTTGATTATCTATGATATAAACTTGAAAAATTTGATCTACTTGTCCTGAATGTTTTAAAATTCTATATCTTTTAATAGCTTTTTCTATACTCTCATCAATAGAAGCTGTGAAAATTTCTGTTTGCATATAAGCACCAGCAGTATTTTCATCATAATTTTTAAGGCGTAAAATTTCTTCTTTATCTTCTGAGCTTAAGCGGTTTAAAATGGCTAAAGTTTTTTGTGGATTTAGCTCTTCAAAACGCTTAATTAAGTCTGTTGCATCATCACTTTCAAGCTCTTCTACCGCTTTTGCAATCTTTATAATACTTAAGTGTTCTAAAATATCTTCTAAGATATGTTCAGGTGTTATAGTAGCTACATTTGCAAGTGTGTAAGTATCAAAAGATTTAAGAGTTTGCAAATAAAGCTCTTCGTTATATCTTTTGATAGTCTTTAGGGCTTCATTGGTTTCATAGGTGCTTTGATCTTTGGAAATATTTTTTAAAAGTTCTTGTGCTTCTAAAAAATCATTCATCATCTCAAAGCTCCATAGAATTTTCTATATTTTGTTCTTTTGGTGGATTTTTATAGTTTTCATCAATGCTTTGCAAGCGATTTTCATACTCTTTTGCCATTTTTAAAAATTCTTCTTTATTTTTACCGCTTAGGCTTGATTTTGGAATTTTTACTATGGTTTCAGGATTAATTGCTTTGTTATTTAGATAAAGTCCAAAATGCAAATGTGGTCCAGTACTCATACCAGTAGAGCCTACATAAGCAATCACTTGTCCTTGTTTGACTTTTTGACCACGTTTGATTTTTGCAAAACGGCTAAGGTGAGCATATAAAGTCATATAGCCTGACATGTGTTTTACTTGAACAACTTTACCATAACCACCTTTTGTCCCAACAAAGCTAATCGTTCCATCTCCTGCACTTTTAACTGGAGTACCCGTTGGAGCTGCATAGTCAATACCTAAATGTGCTCTATAGCGTTTTAAGATAGGATGATATCTTGCTCTAGTAAAGCGATCTGAAATTCTTGTGTATTTAACAGGTTTGGTTAAAAAGAAATTTTCAAGCTCTTTTCCTTGAGCATTATAATAAGAATCTTTATATAAAAACACAGAATATTCTTTACCTCTAATGTTAGCTAAAGCTGCTTGGATGTTAATGTCGCCAAAAAGTCTTCCTAGTCTTCTTTTTTGCTCATAAATTAATACTACGCTATCGCCTTTTCTGACATTTTTAAAGTTAACACTATTTTTAAAAGCTCTCACCATAGCTCTTGCTAAGGTTACACTGCCACTTTCATCATAAACATCTTGATAAGCTGAGTTGTTAATAGCTACGCGAATGGTTCTTTTTTCTTTAGTGTAAGAAATAGGGGTAAAACTCAATACGAATTTATTTTCTATATTTTTGTAAATATGAATTTGTAAATCATCACTAATTGGGATTAAAACTTGCTCAAGTTCACCTTGTTCATCTTTTAGCATTTGGTATTTAACACCACTTGTGATTTCTGCACTTAGTTCTTTATCTTCTCCATCAAGATTATAATATAAATTAAGCGGTATAGAATGATCTTGTAAAAAATCAAGTAAAGTTTTGCCATTTTCCCAAGAAAGTTCTTCAACACTTGAAATAGCAAAAAGTTTTATGGATATAAGTAAAGATATGAAAATTTTTTTCATGATAATCTAAAGCCTTCTAAAATTTAAACATAAATTTGTATTTTACTTAATTTTTCTTACAATTTTGTAAGGAAAAAACAATATAATTTATTTTTTACACTTTTTAAGGAGTATAAATTGTCAAGAATTATCTTAATGCTTTGCTGTTTTTTAGCATTTTTACAAGCTAAAAATTTTGATTTAATACAAACAAAACTTGAAAAAGTAGATGATATTTATGGTTATATAAAAGATGATCCTAGAATTTTATTGCACTCAAGTGGTATAGTTGTGCATGAAATTGATACACAAAAATCTATCATTGCAAGAGCTAGTGTAATAGGGCGTGAAAATGGCTTGGTTAAATTACAATTTAAAGTTTTTGATATGCTAGCTCAAGATGCTATGCCTTTGCCAAATGTATTGCCACAAGTAGGGGATAAAATAGTTTTAAATTATTTATACGATAGAGCTTTGATTGTAGCTCCTGATAAAAGTGTGTATGATTTTATAGCTCAAAAATTAAATGGAATTTATTTTTTACATCCTGATTTATTTGGTGCGCATATGATACAAGAATACCGCCAAACTCCAAGAAGATCAGATTTTAGATCTTTTTGTTCAAAAAATGCTGTAGGGCTTTTAGTAGTAGCTTTAGAAAATAAAGCTGAGATAGTTGATTGTCAAGATTTTGGCAAGGTAGAAGAATTTGCCATACCGCAAGCTCAAAGTTTGCAAATTCCATTTTATTCAAGAATTACAGGTTATAAAAGTGATATTTTTAGCTTAAATGATGAGGCTATTGGAAATTATTATGTATATTATGAAAAATTAATTAGCTTAACTAGAGAAAAATAATGCAAGAAATTCATCAAAAATTCTTTCAAGATCTTTTAGGGGTTGAAAATGCACATTTTGATCCTATCCATAAAAGAGCGTATAGTTATGATGCTACTAAAAAGCATTATTTGCCTGATGGAGTGCTTTTCCCAAGAGATGAAAATGATATTAGTCAAATTCTAAAATATTGTAATGAAAATAAAATCATCGTCATTCCTAGGGGCTCAGGCAGCGGATTTACCGGTGGAAGCTTGGCTGTTAATGGCGGAGTGGTGCTAAGCTTTGAAAAGCATATGAATAAGATTTTAGAAATTGATCTTGAAAATTTAGTCGCAGTGGTACAACCTGGTGTGATAAATGTGGCTTTACAAGAAAAAGTAAAAGAATATGGCTTATTTTATCCACCTGATCCTGCTAGTATGGAGTATTCTTCTTTAGGGGGCAATGTAAGCGAAAATGCAGGGGGTATGAGGGCTGCTAAGTATGGTATAACTAAAGATTATGTAATGGCTTTAAGAGCAGTTTTACCTAATGGAGAAATCATTAGAGCAGGTAAAAAAACCATAAAAGATGTGGCAGGTTATAATCTAGCTGGAATTTTAATAGCAAGTGAGGGATCTTTGGCTGTGCTTAGCGAGATTACTTTAAAACTAGTTGCTTTGCCAAAGTTTAAAAAGACAGCTATGGGGATTTTTAACAGCATTGATGAAGCGATGAATGCAGTTTATAAAACTTTAGCTAAAGGTGTAACTCCTGTATCTATGGAATTTTTAGATCAATTAAGCATACAAGCATTGGAACAAAAATTCCAAAAAGGTTTACCTATGGATGCGGGTGCGATTTTAATCGCCGATGTAGATGGTAATGTAGAAGAGGCTATTGAAGCAGATTTAAAAATCTTGCAAGAGAGTTTTTATGAATCTGGCGTAAGAGAGTTTAAAATAGCAAAAGATGAGCAAGAAGCAGCTAATATTTGGTTTGCTAGAAGAAATTGCTCTCAAAGCATAGCAATGTATGGAAATTTAAAGCTTAATGAAGATATCACAGTACCGCGTTCAAAACTACCTAAACTTTTAAAAGGTATTGCTGAAATTTCTAAAAAATATGGTTTTAAAATCCCTTGTTTTGGTCATACTGGTGATGGGAATGTGCATACTAATGTAATGGTAAGTGATAAAAATAATCCTGAGTTAGTTAAAAAAGGTTATGAAGCTGTAGAAGAGGTGTTTAAGCTTACAGTTTCTTTGGGTGGGACTTTAAGTGGAGAACATGGTATAGGCATTTCAAAAGCTCCTTTTATGAAGCTTGCTTTTAGCGAAGCTGAAATGGACTTAATGAGAAATATCAAAAAAGCATTTGATCCAAATAATATACTCAATCCTTTCAAAATGGGACTTTGATGAATTTTAAAAACTTTTTTAAAATTCTTTTGGCTTTAAGAGATAAAGAAATTTTAAATTATGCTGCGGCCTTGAGTTTTTATACTATCTTATCTTTAATACCACTTTTGTTTTTGTGTTTTTGGGTTTTTACTCAAATTCCAAGTTTTGAAATGTATCAAGAAAAAATTAAAAATTTAATTTTTACTTTTTTAATCCCAACTCAACAAGAATTAATCATACAATATATCAATACATTTTTAAAAAACAGCGTAAATTTAGGACTTATAGGGCTTTTTGCTATGACTTTGACTTCTTTGGCGTTTTTTTCAGGTTATGATTATGTGATTAATAAGCTTTTAGAAGAAGATTCTAAAAGTCTTTGGCACAGTATAAGTTCTTATTGGACTTTGGCAACTTTAACTCCACTTGGACTTGGGGTGAGTTTTTATATTTCAGGTTTTATACAAAAAACCTTAGATGATTTTAATATTGCTTTAAATTTTTTTGAGATTTTACCCTATGTGATTGTATGGGCTTTGTTTTTTGTATCTTATTCAAGTTCAGTAAGCAAAAAAGGTGATTTAAAAACTTTGCTTATTAGTTCTTTTGGTGCTTCTGTGATTTGGTATATTTCTAAGATGATTTTTGTGTATTATGCTGTATATAATAAAACTTATTTAAATGTATATGGTTCTTTTTCTGTAATATTATTTTTCTTTTTGTGGATTTATATATCTTGGATTATTTATCTTTTGGGATTAAAGGCTTATTTACTTTTAAATCAAGAAAATAAAGGGAATAAACCCAAGAGAAACTACAAAAAGAGCTAAGTATTTATTAAATATAGCGATTAAAGATAAAATTAAATAAATACAATAAAACATAAAAGATATTGATAGATTAATCGCATGCATTTTAAACTCAAAAAAATGCATTAAATATAAATCTAATAAATTTCCATAAGAAAAAATATGCAAGATTAAAACCAAAGGATAAAATATTATAAAGGCTAAGCTTAAAGGTATGGCTAAAAATTGCTGAAAGCTAAGTAGAGGAAAAAAGTATAAGACGGGGATAATCATTGCTAAAAAGGTCCAAATATTTAGCAAAAAAACATGAGTAAAATTTGAAAATTGATCTTTAAAATGGTGAAGATATAAATAAATATAAAAAACCCCAAAAATAGAAAATAAAAATCCAACACTAAAAAGAAGTTTTGGAAAAATGCTAATACAAAATGCTATACTTAAAAATAAAAATTTAAAACTGAGTATTTTAATATTTTTACTAAATAAATAAAAAGCAAAAAGACTCATCAGTAAAGCTCTTGTATAAGAAGGGCTAAAGTCTATTAAAAATATATAAAAAATTAAAAGTGAGAAAGCAAAAATACTAATATCAAGTTTTAAACTTCTATAAGGGAAGTATCGTTTATGAAAAAAAGCATATAAAGGAGCAAAAATCAAAAAGCAAAAGCTAAATAACAAGCCCAAATGATATCCACTAATAGCAATTAAATGTGCGATATTGTAAAAATTTACATCATTTCTAAGCTCACTTGATACATTTTTGGCAAAAAATAAAGCACCGTAAAATTCTTTGATTTTTTCATTTTGATGTTGATTTAGAAAATACTTTATTAAGGAGTTTTCTTTTTGTGTTTTAGTTTTGTTAAAATCATAACTTGGTGCATAAAAACTTTTACTAAGATAATCTTTGAAGTTAATATTTTTAGTAATTATTCTAAGATTTATTACATCATTTTTGCTTAAATTTAGATCTTTAAAGCTAGTGGTGTAAAAAATAAAATCAGAATTTTTGAGTTTTAAAACTTGATATTTTTTACCTTTTTTATTAGTTTTTTCATAATAAGACAAAACAATGTTATCTTTAAGTAATAAATGCTTAGTAAGTTTAAAATTTTGATATTTTTTATACTCATAGATGAGATTTAAACTAAAAATTGCTAAAAAACACAATAATAAAATAAAAAATTCTCTATAAGTTTCTTTTATAGAGAATTTTAAACTCATTTTTTCTTAGAAAAGCGTGATAAATATAACCATATAATAAAAATTAAAGTGATTATAAAAACAGGAGCTATGTAAGGATAGTTGGCAAATGCTTCAAAAGCTTCTTTTAGGGTATTTCCAAAAATAAAACCAGCATAACCTAAAATAACAGCCCAAATCAAACTAGCTAATGTATTGATGATAAAAAATCTTACAAAGCTAAATTTACAAAGACCTGCTGCTATAGGAATGATGGTTTTTACTCCATAGATAAATTTTTGCACCACTAAAAGCAAGTCGCCGTATTTTTTGATTTTCATCATAGCAAGAGCGATTTTTCTTCTATGATTTTTAAAATAAGGCATTATGTCTTTTTTGTAGTATTTTCCCAAGATAAACAACAAGGTTGAGCCTATGGTATTAGCTAAAAAGGCTAAAAATATACATAAATGCAAATCAAGTTTAGTAGAACTTGCACAAAGCACTCCTGCAGCAAGTATAGCAACCATACCTCCACCAAAAGAATAAAAAAATAAAATCAAATAGCCATAAGTGCTTAGATTATCTATCATTTCTTGCATGAAAAACCTTATCTTGCAAAATCAATAGCTCTAAGTTCTCTGATGACATTGACTTTTATTTCACCAGGGTATTGTACTTTTTCTTGAATCTCTTCAGCTATTTCTTTAGCTAAAAGCACAGATTCATCATCATTGACTAATTTTGCATTAACAATAACTCTAATTTCCCTGCCAGCATTAATAGCATAAGCTTTTTTAACCCCTTCTTTACTCTTTGCTATATCTTCAAGTTCGCTCACTCTTTTTAAGAAGGCTTCTAAAACTTCACGTCTTGCACCAGGGCGTGCAGCGCTTAGTGTATCTGCTGTACAAACTGCAGCTGATTCTATGCTTATAGCTTCTTCATGCCCATGATGAGCATAAATTGCATTAATCACAACAGGATGTTCTTTGTATCTTTTGCAAAGTTCAGCTCCTAAATCCACATGAGAGCCTTCAAATTCATGTGTTAAAGCCTTACCTATATCGTGTAAAATCCCAGCTCTTCTTGCTAATTTTTCATCCCCTCCACACTCAGCTGCTATGATTCCAGCTAAATGTGCCACTTCTAAAGAATGTGCTAGAGCATTTTGGCCATAACTTGCTCTATATCTTAATTTTCCTATTAATTTGACAATTTCAGGATGTATATTATTAAGTCCTAAATCCATTACTATAGTTTGACCTTCTTCTAAGATATTATCTTCAAATTCTTTGCAAACTTTTTCATGAATTTCTTCTATTTTTGCAGGTTGTATTCTGCCATCTTCAACTAAAAGTTCAATCACTTTTGTAGCAATGGCGCGTCTATAAAGATTAAAACAACTTACTATAATCGCTCCAGGTGTATCATCGATGATAATATCAACACCCAAAACCATTTCTAAGGTTTTAACATTTCTTCCTTCTTTACCTATAATACGACCTTTTAGCTCATCATTTTTGATATTTACTACATTGATTAATCTTTCAGCGGCAAATTCTCCTGCAAATCTTGAAGTAGCTTGCGCTAAGATAAAGTTAGCCTTTCTTTTAGCTTCATTTCTAGCTTCTTCTTCGTATTTTCTAACAATATGAGCAATTTCAGCTCTTGAGTTTTCTTCTACTTTTTGTAAAACTATATTTTTTGCTTCTTCTTGTGTAAGACCAGCTGAATGTTCAAGAATTTTTAATACCTCACTAAGTTTTGCTTCATAATTTTGTTTTAAATTTTCATTTTCCTCATGTAAAGCTTTTATAGCTTGCTGTTCTTTTGCCAGCTTGTTTTTGTTTTCCTCATGAAGTTTTTCTTGATAATGAAGATTTTGTTCTTTTTTATTAAGCTCTTCTAGCTTAATAGAATGTTCTTTTTGAAGTTTTTGAATTTTTTCATCAAATTTTTTCTTTGCTGCAAATTCAGCTTCAGCAACTGAATTTTTAGCATCTTTAAGTGTTAGTTCAGCTTCATATTCAATGGCTTTTGCTTTTGCTTTTGCTTGCTCTAAAAAGATATTGAAATTTGCATCATTAATCTTTTTGGCGACTATATACCCAATCCCTCCGCCTATAAAAACGGCTATTAATGCGACTAATATTTCTATCATTGTTTTTAACTTTCCTAAAATATTTTTTATAAGGGTTTATATAAAAATTTCCTTTTATATCATGATCTTGGCTAAAAAATTGATCAGATTTTGCATCGATCATTTGCGTAAAAATAACCAAAGGTTTTTTATAAGAAATGCTTTCAAAAAACCTATCGTAAAAACCTTGACCATGACCGATTCTTCCTAACTTTGCATCTACGCCTATTACAGGGATAATCGCAACATCAATGCGAGTTTGCAAAAAAGAATCTTTTGGCTCATACACCCCAAAGCTCTTTTTTTCAAGAGCTAATCTTAATTTTACTACCTTTAAACTTTTATCTTGCATAAATGGGACGAAAATTTGATATTTTTTTGTTAGAAAATGCCTGAATTTATAAAGATTAATTTCATATTTTAAAGGGATATATATAAGGATATTTCTACAATTTTTGCATAAATTTAGAATTTTCTTTATTTCTTGAAAAACCAAAAAATCCCTTTTGTATTGATACTTTAATTTTAAATGCATTTTGGATTTTTGTTTTATTCTAAAATTGTTTTTTATCAAGGCTTTCCTTAAAGTTTTTAACTTTTTATGTTATACTTTTAAGCTTAAAAAATCATAAGGATAAGATTTGAAATTTAAAATTTTTTTAGTAATTTTTATTATGATATTTTTTACTTCATGTTCGAGTGATAAAGAAAATTCTAGCATTGAAAATATAGACAATGCAAGTTTAACTCAAAGTGAAAATACTGATTTTACTTTAAAATTTTTAGATGGTAGAAAAATGTATGTAAAATATCATGAGCAAGCATTTAATTTTGATGATACAGCTAAAGCTAAATTGTTTGTTTTTTTTACAAGTTGGTGTGCGCCTTGTAAGGCTCAAATTCCACATTTAAATAATCTAAATAAAAAATATCAAGACAAATTTGAAGTAATAGCGCTTTTTTTAGAAGAGAATAAGGAGCAAGAAATATTAACTTTTATAGAAGATGAAAAAATGAAATTTCCAGTGGCTATAGGGGGGAATAATTTTGTTTTTTCCAAGGTTTTAAATGTCAGTTCTGTACCAACAATGGTGTTGTTTAATGCAAAAGGCGAAAAGATTAAAGAGTATTTAGGGATAATTCCTGAAGAAATGTTAGATATAGATATACAAAAAGCGATAATGTAATGTTTGGATTTTTAAAAAATGGTTTGAAAAAAACCTTAGAAAGTATTCATTTAGTTAAGGCTTCAAATAAAATCATTACTAAAGATTTACTTGAAGAAATGCTTTTAGAAGCTGATGTGGCATATGAGATAGTTGAAGAGATTATTTACTATCTTCCTCCAAATGATGAGGTTAAAAAGGCTGATTTAGAGCGTGTTATGGGGACTTATTTTATTTATGATAAACCAGAACTTGCTAATGCCAAGCCTTTTGTGGATTTGATTTTAGGTGTAAATGGGGTAGGTAAGACCACAAGCATTGCTAAAATGGCACATTTGTATAAAGAAAATGGTGAAAAGGTTATACTTGGAGCTTGTGATACTTTTAGAGCAGGAGCTATAGAGCAGTTAAAATTATGGGCGCAAAAATTAGATATAGATATCATAGCTACTTCACAAGGACATGATCCTTCAGCAGTTGCTTATGATGCTATTTCTAAAGCTTTGGCAAAAAACTATGATAGGGTTATTTTAGATACAGCAGGACGCTTGCAAAATCAAAAAAATCTTGCTAATGAGCTTGAAAAAATTGTTCGTATAAGTGATAAAGCTATGCAGGGAGCTCCTCATAGAAAAATCCTTGTACTTGATGGCACTCAAGGTGTGGCAGGAATTTTGCAAGCAAAAGCTTTTAATGATTTAGTAAAACTTGATGGAGTGATTATTACAAAACTTGATGGAACCGCTAAAGGTGGAGCTTTATTTAGCATAGCAAGAGAACTTGAGCTTCCTATTTTATATGTAGGAGTAGGGGAGCAGCTAGGACAAATTCATGAGTTTAATCCTAATGAATACGTTAAAACTTTAGTTGAAGAGATTTTTGCATAATTTATGGCTAAAAAACATATTTTATTTGAATGTCAAGCTTGTGGAAATCAGCAAAGTAAATGGCTAGGCAAATGTCCTGAATGCGGTTCTTGGGATAGTTTTGTTGAGCTAAAGCAAGAACAAATTAAGGTTTTAAAAGAGTTAAATTCACTCTCAAACACTCCAAGTTCTGCAGTATGTATAAATGACGTTATAGCAGAAAATTTCACTCGCATTAGCACTGACGATAATGAGCTTGATTTAGTTTTAGGTGGTGGGCTTGTTGTGGGCTCTTTGGTGTTAATTGGGGGTTCACCTGGGGTTGGAAAATCCACACTTTTATTAAAAATTGCTTCCAATTTGGCAAAAAGTGGTAAAAAAGTACTTTATGTAAGTGGAGAGGAGAGTAAATCTCAAATCAAACTGCGCGCAGATCGTTTGAATGCAAATTGCGAGAATTTATTTTTACTTACTGAACTTTGCTTGGAAGATATTTTAAGCGAGCTTTCTAAAAAAGATTATGAAATTTTAATTATTGATTCTATTCAAACTTTATATTCTAATAAAATTACTTCAGCAGCAGGTAGTATCACTCAAGTTAGAGAAATTACTTTTGAGTTAATGCGCTATTCTAAGGCTAATAATATTAGCACTTTTATCATAGGTCATATTACTAAAGATGGAGCTATAGCTGGACCTAGAATTTTAGAGCATATGGTAGATGTGGTGCTTTATTTTGAAGGTGATGCCAATAAAGAAATAAGGATTTTAAGAGGTTTTAAAAATCGTTTTGGAAATATTTCCGAAGTTGGTATTTTTGAAATGACTTCTAAGGGTTTAATTAGTGCTAAAGACATAGCTAATAGATTTTTTACGCGTGGTAAGGCAGTAAGTGGTAGCGCTTTGAGTGTAGTGATGGAAGGAAGCAGAGCTTTAGTACTAGAAATTCAAGCCTTAGTTTGTGAGAGTGCTTACCCAAAACGCAGTGCAACAGGCTATGAAAAAAATCGTTTAGATATGCTCATAGCTTTACTTGAGAGAAAGCTTGAAATTCCTTTGGGACATTATGATGTGTTTATTAATGTAAGTGGTGGGGTGAAAATTAGTGAAACTGCGGCAGATTTAGCGGTGGTTGCAGCGATTATTTCAAGTTTTAAAAACCGCCCTTTAAGCAAAGATAGTGTTTTTGTGGGTGAGCTTAGTTTAAATGGTGAGATTAAAGAAGTATTTTCGCTTGATGTGCGTTTAAAAGAAGCTAAAATGCAAAAATTTAAAAATGCCATAGTGCCGGTTAAACCTATGGAAGAACTTGGTTTAAAATGTTTTGTAGCCAAAGAATTACGTGAGGTTTTAGAATGGATGTAAAATTTGATGTAATCATTATAGGTTCAGGTCTTGGAGGCTTAAGTGCGGGTGCTTTTTTAGCTAGAAATGGTAAAAAAGTTTTAGTTTTAGAACAGCATTCTTTAATCGGTGGTTGTGCTACTTGTTTTAAAAGAAAAGGTGCTTTGATTGATGCGGGGCTTCATGAAATGGACCTAGGTGAAGCAAAAACTGACATGAAGCATTTGGTTTTTGAAAAACTTGGTATAAAAAATAAAATTGAAATTTTACCTTTACCAAGTGCATGGAGTATTAAAAGTAAAAATTATAATCTAACTTTACCTCACGGTATAGAAAGAGTAAAAGAGGTTTTAAAAAAGGAATTTCCACAAGAATGCAAAGGTATTGATAAATATTTTAAAGCTATAAAAACGCAAGCTTATGCTATTCGAAGGTTTCCTTGGGATTTAAAATTAAGTGAATTATTGTTATTTCCATTTAGCACTTCTTGGATATTTATCAAAAATAGATTGTTTAATAAAAAAGTTTATGATGTTTTAAATGCTTATATTAAAAATGATAAGTTAAAAAAGATTTTAAATGCAAATATGAGTTATTATCATCATGATAGTAAGGAATTTATTTTTAGTTTTCATGGCATTGCTCAAAAGCATTATTATGATGGTGGGGTATATATTAAAGGTGGCTCACAAGCTTTAAGTGATGCTTTGGCTGAGGTTATAAAAGAAAATCAAGGACAGGTTTTAGCTAAGGCTGAAGTTGTTAAAATACTCACAAAAGATCAAAAAGCTTATGGAGTAGAATACATTCAAAATAATCAAAAACACACCATCTATGCGCAAAATATCATTGCAAATTGTGATCCTTTAATCGTATATAAAGACTTGCTTAAAGATTTAAATTTAACCCAAGAAATCAAAGCAATAGAGTCTAAACAGCGTGCTTGTTCTTTGGTAAGTGCTTATTTTATTTATGATAAAGATATTTCTAAAATTTATGAAAATATGGATTATTGTAATTTTATATTTGAAGATGATTTTTTAAATAGTTCATATGAAAATACTAATATTTTAAAACTAGATATCAAAAAAAGACCTATGGCTTTTGTGAATTATTCTAAAATTGATAGTGGTTTAGCTAGCGATAGATACATAGGTGTTGTAGCTTTTAGTTCAAATTATGATGAATGGGATCTTGACAAAGAAACTTATAAAAATAAAAAAGAAGAGGTGTTGAATTCTACTATTCAAAGATTAGATGAAATTTTTCCAAATTTAAGTTCGCATCTAATCCACAAAGAATTAGCTACTCCAAAAACTATACAAAGATATACTAAAGCTTATAAAGGCACGATTTATGGTTTTTCACAAGATCAAGAAGGTGCTAAAAATAGACTGCATTATAAAAGTAAAAGCATAGAAAATTTGTATTTTGCAAATTCTTTTATTTTTCCTGGAGGCGGTTTTACGGGTGTGATTTTGGGTGGATATTTTTGTGCGAATAAAATGAATTTTCATTAAAATATAAGCAATTTTTTTTTATAATATTAGCTTTGAAATAATTATTCTGCTAAGGATTTTTAATGAAGGATTTATTTTTATTTAGTTCTTTTATAGATTCTAGTCACACTTTTGCTTACTTTTTTCATTTGGCTATAGTAGTTGTGATTTCTTTGGTTTTAGCAAAACTTGCTACAAGATCTATGCAAATTGTTCCAAGAGGAAGTCAAAATTTAGCTGAAGCCTATATGGAAGGTATTTTAAGTATGGGTAGAGACACCATGGGTAGTGATGAAGCTGCTAGAAAATATTTACCTTTGGTTGCAACTATAGGTTTTATGGTGTTTTTTAGTAATATTATAGGAATTATCCCAGGTTTTGAAGCTCCAAGTGCTAGTTTAAATTTTAGTGCTTCTTTAGCTATTATAGTATTTGTGTATTATCATTTTGAAGGCATTAGAACTCAAGGATTTTTTAAGTATTTTGCACATTTTATGGGACCTGTTAAAATTCTAGCACCTTTAATGTTTCCTATAGAAGTGGTTTCTCATTTTTCAAGAGTTATTTCTTTATCTTTCCGTTTATTTGGTAATATCAAAGGAGATGATTTATTCTTAGCAGTTATTTTAGCTCTTGTGCCTTGGGTTGCGCCATTGCCTGCTTATATGCTTTTAACTTTTATGGCATTTTTGCAATCTTTTATTTTTATGATTTTAACTTATGTTTATTTAGCGGGTGCAACTGTAGTTGATGAACATCATTAATTTTTAAAAAGCAAAAAATATTTTTTGCTTTTTTCTTTTTTATTATTCCTCTTTTATTCTTTTTTTAAACTCTTTTTGAAATAAAAAACGCTAGAATAAACAAAAAATTCTAAGGAAAATTTTAATGTTTGAAGTTGTTATAGGACTTGAAGTTCATGCACAATTAAATACCAAAACAAAAATCTTTTGTTCATGTGCAACTTCTTTTGGAGAAAAATCAAATACTAATGTATGCCCAACATGTTTAGCTTTACCAGGTGCTTTGCCTGTATTAAATCAAGAAGCAGTGAAAAAAGCTATAGCGTTTGGAAAAGCAGTTAATGCAACTATAAATAAAAAAAGTATTTTTAATAGAAAAAATTATTTTTATCCTGATTTACCAAAGGCTTATCAAATTTCGCAATTTGACATTCCTATAGTAGAAAATGGCGAGTTGTTTATTAATGTAAATGGAGAAAATAAACGCATAGGTATTACTAGAGCTCATTTAGAAGAAGATGCGGGGAAAAATATACATGAAAGTAATTTTTCAAAAGTAGATTTAAATAGAGCAGGTACACCTTTGCTTGAAATCGTTAGCGAGCCTGAACTTAGAAGTTCTGATGAAGCAGTGGCTTATTTGAAAAAGCTTCATTCTATTATAAGATTTTTAGATATTTCAGATGCAAATATGCAAGAAGGTAGTTTTAGATGTGATGCTAATGTTAGTATTCGTCCAAAGGGTGATGATAAGCTTTATACTAGAGTGGAGATTAAAAATTTAAATTCATTCCGTTTTATCCAAAAGGCGATTGAGTATGAAGTAAAACGCCAAAGTGAAGCTTGGGAAGATGGAAAATACGATCAAGAAGTTGTGCAAGAAACAAGATTATTTGATACGGTTAATTTAGTTACTAGAAGTATGAGAGGCAAGGAAGATTCTGCTGAATATAGATATTTTCCTGATCCTGATCTTTTACCTGTAATTTTAGATGATGAAATGCTAAGTCAAGATATACCTGAACTTCCTGATGAGAAAAAAGCTAGATTTGTTAGTGAGTTAGGTATTAAAGAAAGCGATAGTGAAGTGATTGTTTCTTCATTAGAGCTTTGTAGATATTTTGAGTATTTAATTGATCAAAAATTAAATCCAAAACTTTGTGTTACTTGGCTTACGACCGAGTTAATGGGACTTTTAAAAGGTGAATTAACTATAGAAAACTCACCTATAAAACAAGAAAAATTAGCTGTTTTAATCAAACGTATAGAAGAAGGTGTTATTAGTGCTAAAGCAGGTAAGGATATTTTAGCTTATGTGTTTGAAAATACAGAAGTTGAAATTGATAATGCTATTGAAAAACTTGGTTTAAAACAAGTAAGCGATGATGGTGCTATTGAAAAGATTGTTGATGAAATTTTAGCAAACAATGAAGATAAAGTAGCTGAATATAAAAGTGGTAAAGATAAACTTTTTGGTTTCTTTGTTGGTCAAGCAATGAAAGCAGGCAAGGGTGCGTTTAATCCTGCTAAGGTAAATGAAATTTTAAAAGCAAAACTTGGTTAAATATGAAAATAGCAGTTATTGGTGCAGGAAAATGGGGAAGTGCTTTATATGATGCATTGAGTGTTAAAAATGAATGCGTGATAACTTCTTTTCACGAAAAAGATCTTTCTTATTTTGTTAGCACCAAAGAAGCTTTAGGGTATGAATATTTGGTTTTTGCTTTATATGCTCAAGGAATACATGAGTGGCTTGTAAATAATTTTAAAGATTTAAATCAAAAAATTCTTGTAGCTTCTAAGGGCATTGATTGCAAAAGTTTAAAATTTATGGATGAGGTTTTTGGTGAGTTCATAAGTAGTGATAGACTTTGTTTTTTAAGTGGACCTTCTTTTGCAAGCGAAGTGCTAGAAAAAAAACCTTGTGCTTTGGTTATTAGTGGTAAAAATCAAGAACTTTGTAATCAATTTGCGAGTTTTTTTCCAAACTATATTAAAACCTATACAAGTTCTGATGTTAAAGGTGTTGAAATTTGTGGTGCTTATAAGAATGTTTTAGCAATTGCAAGCGGAGTTTGCGATGGCTTAAATTTAGGCAATAATGCAAGAGCTTCTTTAGTCTCAAGAGGTTTAGTAGAAATGCACCGTTTTGGGCAGTTTTTTAGTGCTAAAGAGGAAACATTTTTAGGACTTAGTGGGGCTGGAGATTTATTTTTAACAGCTTCAAGCAATCTATCAAGAAATTATAGAGTAGGTTTGAGTTTGGCTAGTGGCAAAAATATAAAAGATATTTTAATGGAGCTTGGAGAGGTAGCCGAAGGAGTGCAAACTGCTTATGCTATACATGCCTTATCAAAGCAATTTCAAATTTATACCCCGATTGTCAATGAAGTGGTTTTAATGCTAGAGGGTAAAAATGCTTGGGAATCTTTGAAAGATTTGATGTCATCAAAGGAGGAAATATCATGATTATCAAAAATGCAAAAATTTATGGTGAACAAGTACTTGATCTTAAAATAGAAGATGGAAAAATCACTCAAATTGCCAATGATTTAAATAATGATGAGTATATTGTTGATATAAAAGGCAAAACTTTGCTTCCTTCGTTTATTGATTTAAATGTTAGTTTGCTTGATAATGAATTTAGTATAGATAAATTATATGATCTTGAAAAAGCATGCTTAAAAGGCGGGGTAGGGACTATTGTTTTAAAAGATAGTTTAGAAGCTAACACTCAAGGCTATGCACTTTATTTTGATAAATTAAAATCTTTAGATATTAATGTTTTACCTACTATTAATGTATTGGATAAAACAGAAAAATTAAAAAATATCGCCACCTTAATTGATATGGGTGCAAAAGGCTTGGAACTTTCAAGTACTTTAGGTGCAAATTATTTAAGACAGTGCATGCAATATGCTAATATGAAATCAACTCCGGTGTTTTTAAAGTGTTTTGATGAGAGTTTTGATGATCATGGGGTGATGAATGATGGGCAAACAAGTTTTGAATTAGGACTTATAGGAATTAGTGATATAGCTGAGACTAGTGAAGTAGCAAAAATGAAAGAATTAGTGGAGTTTTATAAAAACAAAGCTTGTTTTAACTCTTTAGCAATTACAAGATCATTTGAATTACTACATGATCAATATAGTGAAATTTCAATCCATCATTTAATCAAAGATGAAAACGCTTGTGAAAATTTCAATACTCAAGCAAAAATTTTACCTCCACTAAGAGCAAAAAATGAATTAATAGGTCTTAAAAAATTACTTCAAGATAAAAAAATTACTTTCTTAAGCTCTTTGCATACTCCTAGCACTAAAAAAGATTTAGCTTTTGATGAAGCAGACTTTGGAATTAATGCCATAGCTATGTATATGAGTTTATGTTTTACATATTTAGTAAAAGAAGGTATTTTAACTTGGAAAGAATTATGTGATTTTACAAGCTATAATCAAGCGCAATTTTTAGGATTAAACAAAGGTAAAATAGAACTTGGTTTTGATGCTGATTTGGTTGTATTTGAAGAAAATCTTTCTTTTAAAGGGGAGGGTTTATATGCAAATGATACCTTGCAAGGTAAGGTAGAAAAAAGCTTTATAGCAGGAAAAGTTTTTAGCTTTTAAGCTAAAAACTCTTATTTATTTTGCATAGCTTGTGCTACTTGAGCTGAGCTATTTCTAATTTTTTCCATACATTCTCTAGCTTCTTTGGCTAAATCCACACTTTGATTTACACCACTTAAACCATCTTTAATACTTTGTACCACTTCAGCTGTTACATTTCTAATAGAATTAATGGTAGTAGTAATTTCATTTACTGAATGTCCAGTTCTTTCAGCTAGATTTCTAACTTCATCAGCAACCACAGCAAAACCACGTCCATGTTCTCCAGCACGCGCTGCTTCTATGGCAGCATTTAGTGCTAAAAGATTAGTTTGATCAGCTATATCACTAATAGTTTGAATGATATTTTTGATTTCTTCTGATTGCTCATTTAGCGATGAAACTAAATTACTACTATTATTCATCATATCAGCAATGCCTTGAATATTTTGAACCGTATTTTCTATAACACTATCACCTTCTTGAGTTAAATTATCATTTTGTTCTGCTAGCTCGCTAATGAGTTTTAGTTTTTCCTCATCTCTTACAACTTGCTCGGTAATATCTGTTGCAAATTTAATAACTTTATAAATTTCTCCATCATCATTTTTGATAGGATTATAGCTTGCTTCTAGGTGGATTAGTTTATTGTTTTTACCAAAGCGTATAAATTTTCCTGATTGGAATTTACCACTTCTTAATTCTTCCCAAAAAATTGTATATTCTTTTGAGTTTCTAAACTTTTCTTCGCAAAACATACTATGGTGTTTTCCTTTGATTTCATTTAGTGAATAACCCATAGTTTGAGTGAAGTTTTCATTAGCATTTAAAATCTCTCCATAAGGATTAAATTCAATAATAGCCATAGAACGATTAGCTGCATCTATGGTGTTTTTTAAATCAAGCATTTCATAGTGCCTTTGAGTAATGTCATTGGCGAATTTAATAACCTTGTATACTTTGTTATTTTGATCTAAAATAGGAAGATAATTAGCTTCAAGATAAATGTCTTTTCCACCTTTTGCGATGCGTCTAAAAAGACCATTTCTTGATTTACCATCTTTTAAATCTCTCCAAAAATCAACATAGCGTTGAGACTTTACTACTTCAGGTAAGCAAAACATACTATGGTGTTTTCCTTTAATTTCATCTAGAGAGTAATTCATAGTTTTTAGAAAATTTTCATTAGCGCTAATGATGGTCCCATCTGTTTGAAATTCTATCATCGCCATAGTTTTGCTAATAGCATTAAGTATATCTTGAAAAGCTTGATTAGATTGTTCTAATTGAATAATTTGCTCATTGATTTTTTTCTTATTGACAAACATGAATTTCCTTTATAAAAATAGCTTAAAATTATAAAGTGTTTTTTGAAATAAATAATTTGTTTGTGTTAGTTTTTTGTTAAATTAGAAAATTTTTCTTGCAAAGAAGTTCTGATTGAATCATTAATCTCATCACTATTCTTTAAGTATTGTTCATTAAGCTTTTCGAGCTCTTTTAAAAAGTCAAAAAGAGCTTCTTCCCACAAAGCATTGCTTTTTTTACTTAAATTCATAGTTTGAATATGGTTAAGCTTTCTGCTCATATCGCTTAAATTTTCCAAAAATTCATCTTTATTATTTTCATTTTGAAGTGTAAAAGTGTTTTGTAAAAGATTGTTTTTGATATTTCTTATTTCTTCGTTAATAAGATCACAAAACTCAGGATAAATATCATTTTTAATGGGTTCAAGTAAGGCTTGCTCATCTAATTTTAGTGTATATTTTTTAATAGCAAAAAAAAGAATTAAAAAAGCTATTGCACTAATTAAGAGATAAAAAACCATTTTTTAAAATTCCTTAAATGGTGCGGTTAGCGAGATTTGAACTCGCACACGCTGAGCGCACCACCCCCTCAAGATGGCGTGTCTACCAGTTCCACCATAACCGCATAAAGCCCTAAAAAGGGCTTTAAATTAAGCTGCTACTAATGCTTGGAATGGATTAGCATAAAGAGCGATAAGAGCAATAACAAGTGCATAGATAACTTGAGCTTCAATCATCGCTAAAGCAATAAACATAGTAGTCATTAATTTACCACCAAGACCAGGGTTTCTAGCAGTACCTGCTATAGTTGCTGCCGCAGTATTACCCATACCAATAGCACCACCTAAAGCTGCAACGCCAAGTCCTAAACCTGCTGCTAAGATAGAAAAAGAAGCTAACCATTGATTCATAGAGCCTTCAGCAGCGAATGCAAAACCACTTAAAGCTAGCATTAAAAATACGATTTTTTTCATAGTATTCCCTCGATATAAAATTTAAATCCTTTCGGCTTGCGTATCCCTACTCGTGATTTATAAAAGCGAAATTATATATTAATATAGCTTTAAAATTATTGAAATTTAAATTAATAAGCATATTTTAAAATAAATTAAAGTTTTTTTTAGCTACATTAAATGTTTTTTATGTGTTTATAAAATTTAAGGTTATTTTTATGAATGATAAATTTTCTAAAATAGGCTTTGTATTAGCAGTGGCAGGCTCAGCTGTTGGGCTTGGAAATGCTTGGAAATTTCCAACTTTAGTAGGACAAAATGGAGGCTCAGCTTTTGTACTTTTGTATTTATTTTTGACTTTGGGTGTAGGTTTTGTGATATTTTTAGCAGAACTTAGCATAGGAAAACTTAGTGAAAAAGATCCTGTAAATGCTTATTATACTTTAGCACCAAAACACAAAAGAGCTTGGTCTATAGTCGGTTTTTCTTTAATAGGCGCTATTTTGATTGTTTCTTTTTATAGTGTGATTATAGGATGGATTGTGAAGTATGCTTATTTTGGATTTTTTCCTTTACCAAAAAACATAGAAGAAAGTGGCGCTATTTTTGGAAATTTACTTTCTAATGATGTTTTATCTCAATTTGTATGTTTTACTTTTGTATTTATAGTTATTTTTTATGTAGTATCAAAAGGTGTTAAAAGTGGTATAGAAAAACTCAATGTTTGGATGATGCCAAGTTTATTTGTACTACTTATTTTAATGCTTGGATATTCTTTTAGTATGGATGGTTTTTCTAAGGCGAGTGAATTTTTGTTTTCTCCTGATTTTTCCAAGCTTGGTGTAGGGGCGTTTTTGAGTGCTTTAGGACTTGCTTGCTTTTCTTTATCTATTGGAGTGGGTTCGATTATAACTTATTCTGCAAGTTTGCCTGATAAAACAAATTTTATTACAAGTACTATTAATATTATTATTATTAATATTATCATTGGTATTATGATGGGACTTATTGTATTTACTTTCATATTTGAATTTAATGGCAATCCAGCTCAGCAAGGTCCAGGTTTGATTTTTGTATCTTTAATGAGTTTGTTTTCAAATATTGATCCAATTGGCTTTTTACCTTTGGGAAATATTTTAGCCATAGCCTTTTTTATAGCTTTATTTTTTGCAGGGATTACTTCGGCAGTTTCCATGATAGAACCTTTAACCTTTTATTTAATTAATTCTTATAATTTTACAAGAAAAAAAGCTTTGATTTTTATAGCTTTCATTGTGTATTTTTTGGGAAGTTTGTGTATTTTATCAGGAATTGAGTGGAGTAAAGATTCTTTGGAATTTTTTGGAAAAAGTTTTTTTGATATATTAGATTTTATAGCTTCAAATTTAATGATGCCTTTGGGCGGGTTATTTGGTGCAATCTTTGTAGGCTTTGTACTTAAAAAAGAAGCTTTGCAAACTTTATTTTATCCTTATATGAGGGGTAAATACTTTGAGTGCTGGTATTTTTTTGTAAGATATATTTCACCTTTGGCGGTGATTTTAATCATGATAAAACAATTATTTTTTTAAGGTTAAAAGATGAATGAAAAATTTTCTAAAATAGGTTTTGTATTAGCAGTGGCAGGTTCAGCCGTTGGGCTTGGAAATGCTTGGAAATTTCCAACTTTAGTGGGTAACAATGGCGGTTCAGCTTTTGTAGTGGTGTATTTGCTTTTAACCTTAGGTGTGGCTTTTGTGATATTTTTAGCAGAACTTAGCATAGGAAAACTTAGTGAAAAAGACCCTGTAAATGCTTATTATACTTTAGCACCAAAAAATAAAAAGGCATGGTCACTAGCGGGATTTTTTATGCTCGGTGCTATTATTTTAGTGTCTTTTTATAGTGTTGTGATAGGTTGGATAGCAAAATATGCTTATTTTGGGTTTTTTGAACTACCTAAAGATACAAATGAAGCAGGCGCTATTTTTGGAAATTTACTTTCTAATGATGTTTTATCTCAATTTATATGTTTTACTTTTGTATTTATAGTTATTTTTTATGTAGTATCAAAAGGTGTTAAAAGTGGTATAGAAAAACTTAATGTTTGGATGATGCCAAGTTTATTTATACTACTTATTTTAATGCTCGGGTATTCTTTTAGTATGGATGGTTTTTCTAAAGCGAGTGAGTTTTTGTTTGTACCTGATTTTTCAAAATTAAGTGTTAATTCTATATTAGATGCACTAGGGCTTGCATTTTTTAGTATGTCTTTGGGTGTTTGTGTGATTTTAACTTACGCAGCAAGCTTGCCCGATAAAACAAATTTTATAAGTAGTGCTTTAAATATTATCATCATTAATACTATCATTGGCTTAATGATGGGGCTTATTGTATTTACTTTTATATTTGAATTTGGGGCTGATCCTACCCAACAAGGTCCAGGGCTTATATTTATATCATTAACAACACTTTTTGCAAAATTAGGATTTTTGGGAAATATTTTAGCCATAGCCTTTTTTATCGCATTGTTTTTTGCAGGGATTACTTCGGCTATTTCCATGATAGAACCTTTTACTTTTTATCTTATAAATCGTTATCAAATTTCAAGAAAGAAAGCTTTGGTTTTTGTAGGTGTGATTGTTTATTTTCTTGGAAGTTTATCTATACTTTCTTTTTATCATGTAAGCGCACCAAGTTTAAATTTCTTTGGAAAAAGTTTTTTTGATATTTTAGACTTTTTCATACAAAATTTATTAATGCCAATTTCTGCTTTAATTACAGCATTTTTTGTAGGTTTTGTGCTTAAAAAAGAAGCTTTGCAAATTTTATTTCAACCATTTATGCGTGGGGTATATTTTGAAATTTGGTATATCTTTTTAAGATATATTTCTCCATTAGCAGTGATTTTAATCATGGCCAGACAGCTTTTTTTCTAAGGCATTAAAATGAATGATAAATTTTCTAAAATAGGCTTTGTATTAGCCGTTGCAGGTGGGGCTATAGGGCTTGGAAATGCTTGGAAATTTCCAACCTTAGTAGGGCAAAATGGTGGTTTTGCTTTTGTGCTTTTGTATTTGCTTTTGACTATTAGCGTGGGATTTTGTGTATTTTTAGCTGAAATTGCTATGGGAAGATTAAGTCAAAGTGATCCTGTAAATGCTTATAAAAGTTTAGCAACCAAGTATGCTCAAAAATGGAAATTTGCGGGATTTTTTATGCTTGGTGGAATTTTTGTATTATCTTTTTATCTTGTTATTATGGGTTGGGTTTTAAAATACATGATAACTTCGATTTATTATTTGCCTAGTAATACCCAAGAGGCAGGAGCTTTGTTTGGAAATTTAATACAAAATAGTATTTTAGAAAGTAGTTTGTATTTTTTAATTGCTTTTTTTCTTACCTTGTTTGTTGTCTCAAGAGGGGTTAAAAGTGGTATAGAAAAACTAAATGTTTGGATCATGCCAAGTTTATTTATCATGCTTGTATTAATGCTAGTGTATTGCTTTTTTCAAGATGGTTTTAAAGAAGCTTTTGTTTATTTGTTTTATCCTGACTTTACTAAACTTAATCTAAACTCTGTTTTAACAGCTTTAGGCCTTGCTTTTTTTACCTTATGTTTAGGTATAGGTTGTATTACTACTTACGCAGCTTCATTAAAAGATGATACAAATTTAATCACAAGTTCAGCCATAATTGTGCTTTTAAATATCAGCATAGGCTTAATGATGGGGCTTATTGTATTTACTTTTATATTTAAATTTAATGCCAATCCCGCAGAAGGTGCTGGACTTGTATTTATATCTTTAACGACTTTATTTTCCAACTTAGGTGCTATCTTTGGGCATTTTTTAGCCTTTTATTTTTTCTTGGCTTTGTTTTTTGCAGGGATTACTTCAGCAGTTTCTATGATAGAACCTTTTACTTTTTATCTTGTGAATGAATATAAAATTTCAAGAAAAAAAGCTTTGGTTTTTATAGGTTTTGTGGTTTTTCTTTTAGGGATGAGTTGTATTTTATCTTTTAGTGCTAGTTATGGGGCTAGTTTTAGTTTTTTTGGTTTTAGTTTTTTTGATATTTTGGATAAATTAACTTCTAATTTTATGCTCCCACTTGGAGCTATTGCTAGTGCTATTTTTGTAGGATTTTTTGTAGATAAAATGAAAATGTATAATTTGTTTTCTAAATTTATGAGTAAAAGTATTTTTGAAATATGGTATTTTTTACTCAGATTTGTTGCGCCTGTTGCGATTATTATCATTATGTTAAACCAAATTTTATAAATTTATTTTTTAAGAAAGTAAGGTTATAATTGCAAAGATGCAAAAATAAGGAAAAATTATGGCTAAAAAATTAATTGATGTGATGGATACCACATTTAGAGATGGTTTTCAATCTGTTTATGGTGCTAGAGTTTTGATGAATGACTTTTTTCCTGCCTTAGAAGCAGCTAAAGAAGCAGATATTAAGCATTTTGAATTTGGTGGTGGAGCTAGGTTTCAAAGCTTATTTTTTTATTTAAATGAAAATGCCTTTGAAATGATGGATAAATTTAGAGCCATCGTTGGAAAAGAAGCAAATTTGCAAACCCTTGCAAGAGGGGTTAATACTGTAGCGCTTGATACAGGTAGTAAAGAAATTATTGATTTACATGCAAAAATGTTTGCAAAACATGGCACAACCACCATAAGAAATTTTGATGCATTAAATGATGTAAATAATTTGAAATTTAGTGGAGAATGTATAGTTAAGCATGGTTTAAAACATGAAATTACTATTACTTTAATGGATTTGCCTCCAAAATGTAAAGGTGCGCATGATGTACCTTTTTATGAAAGAATTTTAAAAGAAATCCTACAAGCGCAAATTCCTTTTGATAGTATTTGTTTTAAAGATGCAAGTGGAACTTCAAATCCAAATAAAATTTATGAAGTTATTAAAATGGCTAGAAAAAACTTGCCTGAAAATATGCATATAAGGTTACATACGCATGAAACTGCAGGGGTAAGCATAGCATGCTATTTAGCAGCTTTAGAAGCAGGTGTTGATGGTATAGATTTAGCTGCAGCTCCTGTTAGTGGTGGTACAAGCCAACCTGATATTTTAACCATGCTTCATGCTTTAAAGGGAAGCAATTTTGATCTTGGTTTGGATGAAGAAAAAATTTTAAAATATGAAGAAGTGTTAAAAGATTGTTTAAAAGATTATTTTCTACCACCTGAAGCAACAGCGGTAAATCCTTTAATACCTTTTTCACCTATGCCAGGTGGAGCATTAACTGCTAATACACAAATGATGAGAGATAATAATATTTTAGATAAATTTCCTCAAGTTATAAAAGCCATGCAAGGAGTGGTAGAAAAAGGTGGTTATGGTACTTCGGTTACTCCTGTATCGCAATTTTATTTTCAACAAGCTTTTAATAATGTAATGTTTGGACCTTGGAAAAAAATAGCAGATGGGTATGGTAAGATGGTTTTAGGATATTTTGGAAAAACTCCCGTTGTTCCAGATCCTGAAGTAATTAAGCTTGCAAGCGAGCAATTAAAATTAGAACCAACTACAAAATTAGCTACAGATATCGCTGATGCAGATGAGAGTAAAAGTATAGCTTATATTAAAAACTTATTGGAAAAAGAAAATTTAGAAACAAGTGAAGAAAATATTTTTATCGTTGCAGCTTGTAAAGAAAAAGGTATAGCTTTCTTAAAAGGTGAAGCTAAGGTTAATGTTAGAAAAAATAACAAATTAAAACCAAGTCTTATCAATGAAAATCAATTTACCGTTTCAGTTAATGGTAATAAATATCATGTGGAAGTAAGTGCAGGTTTTGATAGAGATGTTAATGTTAAAAGTGTTGTCAAGGTAAATTCAGATAAAACAGAAGTGAAAAAGGCACAAGTAGATGACAGTGCTAATGCCATCGTTGCGAGTATGAATGCAAATGTATTTAAAATTTTAGTAAAAGAAAATGACAGTGTTAAAGCAGGTCAAGTTGTAGCTGTGCTTGAAGCTATGAAAATGGAGATTGAAGTTAGTGCAAGTAAAGATGGAGAAATTGCAGAACTTTTAGTAAATGCTGGTGAGAGTGTAAGTGAAGGCCAGGTTTTAATGACTTATAAATAAGGAGGCAAAAATGATAGGTTTAGAAAATTTAGGTTTAGAAAATATTGGGCAAATTTTTCATAATCTTAGTTATGATGAGCTTTTAAAACATGAAAAAAATAACAATGAAGGTGTATGTACTAAAAATGGTACCTTTAGTGTGGATACGGGAATTTTTACCGGAAGAAGTCCTAAGGATAAATATTTTGTAAAACAAGATCCTTCACAAAAATATATTGCTTGGGGTAAGATTAACCAACCTATTAGCGAGGAATTATTTGAAAAACTTTTAGCAAAAGCTAAAAAGCAGCTTAGTAATAGTGATATTTATATCCAAGATGCATATTGTGGTGCTTCGTTAAAAAGTCGCAAAGCTGTGCGTTTTGTAACACAAATTGCTTGGCAAGCGCATTTTGTAAAAAATATGTTTATTCGTCCAAAAGAAGAAGAGCTTGGTGAGTTTAAACCTGATTTTGTGGTGTATAATGCTTGCAAATGTGTGAATGAAGACTATGAAAAAGATGGTTTAAATTCAGAAGTTTTTGTCATTTTTAACATAGAAAAAAATATAGCAGTAATTGGTGGGACTTGGTATGGCGGAGAGATGAAAAAAGGAATTTTTTCTATGATGAATTACTGGCTTCCGCTAGAAAATAAACTTCCTATGCATTGTAGTGCTAATGTTGGAGAAAAAGGTGATGTGGCGCTTTTCTTTGGACTTAGCGGTACAGGTAAAACTACTCTTTCAACTGATCCAAAAAGAAAATTAATAGGCGATGATGAGCATGGTTGGGATGATGAGGGCGTGTTTAATTTTGAAGGAGGTTGTTATGCAAAATGTATTAACCTTGACCCTCAAAGTGAGCCAGAAATTTATGGAGCTATAAAGCAAAATGCACTTTTAGAAAATGTAGTTTTAAAAGATGATTTAAGTGTTGATTTCAATGATGGTTCTAAAACTGAAAATACTAGAGTTTCTTATCCGATAGAACATATTTTAAATCACGAGCCAAGTCTTAGCGCAGGTCATCCTAGTAATATCATTTTCCTTTCAGCGGATGCTTTTGGCGTTTTACCTCCGGTTAGTAAACTTAGTAAAGAACAAGCAATGTATTATTTTCTAAGTGGTTATACTGCTAAAGTAGCAGGAACTGAAAGAGGTATTACTGAGCCCGTTGCGACTTTTTCGGCTTGTTTTGGGGAAGTATTTTTACCATTACATCCAACTGTTTATGCAAAACTTTTGGGCGAAAAAATCAGCAAGCATAATGTGAATGTTTATTTGGTAAATACCGGTTGGAGCGGTGGAGCTTATGGTGTAGGTAAAAGAATGAGTATTAAAGCTACTAGAGCTTGCATTAATGCGATTTTAGATGGTAGCATACAAAATTGTGAGTTTGAAAACTATGATTTATTTAATCTTGCAGTTCCAAAAGAATTAGCAGGTGTAGAAAGTAAGCTATTAAATCCTATTAATACTTGGGAGGATAAAAAAGCTTATGAAGAAACTAAATTAAAGCTTGCGAAAATGTTTATAGAAAATTTCAAACGCTATGAAGATGTAAAAGAAGGAGCAGAATTTAAATTAGCTGGTCCTGCTATCTAAAAAGAGTTAAGCTCTTTTTAGAATAGTGATTCAGGATTGATTTGGGTTTCTTTATTTTTTGGAAGCTCAAATCCACCTAACATATGAAAATGCAAATGAAAAACTTCTTGTCCGCTATTTTTTCCACAATTTGTGATTAATCTGTACCCACTTTTATCAAGTCCTAAAAGAGTAGCTAGTTCTTGAATGAATTGTGTCATTTCACTCATTAATTCAGGTCTTAATTCTTGAAAGTTTTCAAAATGCTCTTTTGGAATGATTAAAATATGAATAGGTGCTTTAGGATTAATATCATGAAAAGCTAAAAATTTTTCACTTTCTAAAACTTTATTAGCAGGGATTTTTCCTTCTATGATTAGTTCAAATACGGTTTTTTCTCTCATTTAATAGTCCTTTTTTTGTTATTTTTGCTAATTTTAAATAATTTTACATTAGAATGTTTAAAAAAAATTTAGTTGGAGCTAAAATTGCAAGATATGATAGAAAAAATTGCTTCTGCAAGTACTTTAGCAGAACTTGAAAATATAAAAGTAAGTGTTTTAGGAAAAAAAGGTATTTTGACTTTGGAATTTGCAAAGTTAAAAGATTTGCAAGGTGAAGAAAAAAAAGAATTTGCTAATGGTTTAAATAAAGCAAGAGATGAATTTAATGAAGCTTATCAAGTAAAATTAAAAGAATTGGAAGAAAAAGTTTTAAATGAAAAAATGAAACAAGATGTGCAAGATTTTAGCTTTTTTGATGAAACTTCAAATGCAGGTGCTTTGCACCCAATCATGCAAACTATGGATAAAATCATAGAATATTTTACAGCTTTAAATTTCAGCATAGAAAAAGGGCCTTTGATTGAGGATGATTTTCATAATTTTGAAGCATTAAATTTACCACAAAATCATCCCGCAAGAGATATGCAAGATACTTTTTATTTTGAAGATAAAACCTTGCTTAGATCCCAAACTTCTCCAGTTCAAATTAGAACTATGCTATCTCAAAAACCACCTATTAGAATGATAGCACCAGGTGCAGTTTTTAGAAGAGACTTTGATATTACCCATACACCTATGTTTCATCAAGTGGAAGGACTTGTGGTAGAAGAGGGCGATAAGGTAAATTTTGCAAATTTAAAAGATATGCTAGAACATTTTTTAAAACATATGTTTGGTGATGTAAAAGTGCGTTTTAGACCTAGCTTTTTTCCTTTTACAGAGCCATCTGCTGAAGTAGATATTTCTTGTGTATTTTGTAAAGGTTGTGGATGTAGGGTTTGTAAGCAAACAGGATGGCTTGAAGTTTTAGGATGCGGTGTTGTTGATCCTAATGTTTATAAATTTGTTGGTTATAAAAATGTAAGTGGCTATGCTTTTGGTTTGGGTGTGGAGCGTTTTGCTATGCTTTTACATAAAATTCCTGATTTGCGTTCTATGTTTGAAGGTGATTTAAGATTATTGGAGCAATTTAGATGATTATTAGTAGAAATTGGTTAAATGAATGGATTGATTTAAGTGAAATATCAACGCAAACTATAGTAAATACTTTAAATTCTATAGGATTAGAAGTTGATAGTTTCAAAAGTGTCAAAGCTCCCCAAAAAGTTGTAATAGGTAAGGTTTTAGAAAAAGTTAAACATGAAAATTCAGATAAATTGAATATTTGCAAAGTAGATGTTGGGAATGAAATTTTACAAATTGTTTGTGGTGCAAAAAATGTTAATAAAGATCAATTTGTAGCCGTATCTTTAGTGGGTGCAGTGCTTCCAAATGGACTTGAGATAAAACCTGCAAAACTTAGAGGTGTTGAATCTATGGGTATGATTTGCTCTTCTAGTGAGCTTGGTTTTGGAAAAAGCAATGAAGGCATTATGGTTTTAGATGAAAGCATGGGGGAATTAGTTCTAGGAAAAGCTTTAAATGATTATGAACTTTTTAATGATGAATTAATTGAAATTGAACTTACTCCAAATCGCGGAGATTGTTTGAGCTTATATGGTGTTGCTAGAGATTTAAGTGCAGCACTTGACTTAAATTTAAAAGAATTAAATCCTTTAAAAGAAAGTGAAAATAGCGTAGGTATAGGAAGAATACTAAGTGTTAAAAATCAGAGTGATGTTGAAGGCTTTTTTGCTTATAAAGCATTAGAGATTAAAGAAGAATTTAAGCTAAATATTACGATACAAATTCGCCTTGCCTTGATTGAAGCATATAAAAATAATAACATAGAAAATCTTTTAACATATGCAACTCATGCAAGTGGAGTGATTTTTTGTGCTTATGATTTTCATAAACTTTGTCAAGATTGTCAAATCGATGAAAAGATTGTTTTAGAAATTAAAACTCAAGAACATGGAGAATATGGAGTTTATTATAAAGATGAGTTGATTGCTTTAGCGGGTATAGAGCAAGAAGATAAATTTAAAATTAATGATGAGAGCAAAATCATCATTATAGAAGCAAGTTATACTCATCCTCAAACTATAGCAAATGCAATGGCCTTTTATAAAAAGAAAAATGACACTATATATCGTTCTTTAAGAGGTAGTGAGCCTAAGCTTTCTTTGGGAATGGAGTATTTATTTAATGAGTGCTTGAAAATTAGTGCGATGAGTGTTTTTTCTGGAAGTCAACAAGTTTTTAAAGAAAATGAAGCAAATATTATTGGTATTTTTGGTGCAGAGATTGATAAAATCATTGGTATGCCTATAGATAAAAATAATTTAGTAAAAATTCTTAAAAAACTAGGCTTTGAAATAAGTGTAGTAAATGATGAGCAATTTAATATCAAAATCCCACTTCATCGCAGTGATATAGCAAATATAGCTGATATTAGTGAAGAGATAGTAAGAATTGTTGGCATTGATAATATCCCATCAAAAGCTTTAGAATTTAAAGAAAAAAATCGCCTAAATCAAGTATATTTTGATTATCAAGAGCTTAAAAATTTAAGATTAAAAGCAAGTAGTAATGGATATTTTGAAAGTGTGCATTATGTTTTAGATAATGAAGAAGAATTAAGTCAATTAGGATTTAAATGCATTAAAAATAAGCTTATTAATCCTATCACCAATGAACTTAATACTTTAAGAAGCACTTTGATAAATCACCTTTTAAATGCAGCAAGCTTTAATCTAAGAAATTCAAAAAAGAAAATCAAACTTTTTGAATGTGGTAGTGTTTTTGATGAGTTTTCAAATGAGCATGCTAAATTTGCGATGATCTTTAGTGGCTACAAAGAAGAAGCTAAAATCACAAATAAGGCCAAGCCTGTTTTGGTAGATTTTTATACTTTTTTAGCAGAATTAAAAAGCATTATAGGTGATTTTAGTTTGCAAAAATCAGAATATGTATTTTTAAGCCCATATGAGCAAGCAAATGTATATAAAAATGGTAAGCGTATAGGGTTTATAGGTAGAGTGCATTTAAGTATAGAAAATAAAAGAGATTTGGTTAAAACTTATATTTGTGAGCTTGATTTAGAAGGCTTAAAACAAGACTTTAAAACCGCTAAAGCTTATTCTAAATTTCCATCTATGAGCAGGGACTTAAGTATAGTTATACCTAAGGGTTTTGAATATGAAAAAATCAAACATACCATTGCTAAATTAGATATTGAAAGATTAGAAAGTTTTAGAGTAGTAGATTTATATACAGATGAGAATTTAGGCGATTTTTATAGCTTGACTATTAATTTGGTATTTAGAGATTTTGAAAAAACCTTAGAAGATAATATTATCCTTGAATATATTGATAAAATCATCAAAGCTTTAGATGATGAACATGGTTTAAAACTTCGATGAAAATCAGTCCTATTAGTTCTTTTACAGCAGAGCTTGAAGATATAGCTTCTGATAAGTCTATATCTCATCGCTTTGCTATCTTTTCTTTGCTTACCCAAGGAACTTGCAAAATTAAAAATTATTTAAAAGCCCAAGATGCTTTACATACTTTAGCAATCATTCAAGCCTTGGGAGCTGAGGTTGAAGAAAATGATGGATTAATTTGCATTAAAGCTCCAAAATATATAAAATCTCCAAATTGTGTTTTAGATTGTGGCAATTCAGGTACAGCTATGAGACTTTTAATAGGTCTTTTAAGCGCTATTGAAGATGAAATTTTTGTACTTAGTGGGGATTGTTATTTAAATGCTAGGCCGATGAGACGTGTAAGTGAGCCTTTGATGAGTTTAGGGGCTAAAATTTATGGAAGAGCTAATGCAAATTTAGCACCTATTTGTATACAAGGAGCTAAGTTGGATGGTTTTGATTTTAGTAGTAATATTGCTTCAGCTCAGGTAAAATCAGCTTTAATCTTAGCAGCTTTATTTGCCAAAAAAGAAAGTTATTTTAAAGAAATTGAGCTTTCAAGAGATCATAGTGAGATTATACTTAATAAAATGGGAGCTTGTATTGAATATTTAAATGAGGAAAAAACTTTTATCAAAATCAATCCTTTAAAAGAAAAATTAAAAGCATTTGAAGTATGTGTACCAAATGATCCATCATCGGCCTTTTATTTTGCTTTAGCTGCTTGTATTTTACCTCATTCAAAAGTAGTTTTAAAAAATGTTTTGTTAAATAAAACACGCATTGAAGCCTTTAAAATTTTAGAAAAAATGGGTGTAAAAATCACCTATAATATTACCAATGAAGATTTTGAAAGTATTGGAGAAATTTATGTTGAAAGTGCGCCCTTAAAGGCAGTAAGTGTGAGTGAAAATATCGCATGGTTGATTGATGAAATTCCAGCTTTGGCCATAGCTTTTGCTTGCGCAAAAGGAAAAAGCATTATAAAAAATGCTAAAGAATTACGCGTAAAAGAAAGTGATAGAATCAAATCAATTGTATTAAATTTGCAAAAATGTGGCATAAAAGTAAAAGAATTAGAAGATGGTTTTGAAGTAGAAGGTGGCGAAGTTAAAAGTGCTAAAATAAAAAGCTTTGGAGATCATAGAATTGCGATGAGTTTTTTAATTTTAGGTTTAAGATGTGGAATGGAAGTAGATGATAGTGAATGCATTAAAACTTCTTTTCCAAATTTTATTGAGATTTTAAAGCAAATAGGAGCTAAAATTGGAGATTGAACTAGCAAAAAGCTATGGATTTTGTTTTGGGGTAAAAAGAGCTATTAAAAAGGCTGAACAGATTAAAGATGCAGCTACCATAGGCCCTTTAATCCATAATAATGAAGAAATCACAAGACTTTGGAAAAATTATAATGTTAAAACATTAAACGATATCAATGAATTAAGCACAGAAAAAAAAGCTATCATTAGAACCCATGGTATTACAAAGCAAGATTTGGAAAAATTAAAGCAAAAAGATATAGAAATTTTTGATGCAACTTGTCCTTTTGTGACTAAACCTCAAAAAATTTGCGAGCAAATGAGCAATGAAGGTTATGAAGTTGTGATTTTTGGAGATGAAAATCATCCTGAAGTAAAAGGGGTTAGAAGTTATGTAAGCACTAAAGCTTATGTGGTTCTTGATGAAAAAGAATTATTTGATATTAAATTGCCTTCTAAAATTGCAGTGGTATCACAAACTACAAAAAAGATAGAAAAATTTATGGAAATTGTAAATTATTTAATGCTTAGGGTTAAGGAAGTGCGCGTTTTTAATACCATATGTGATGCGACTTTTAAAAACCAAGAAGCAATCAATGAGCTTGCAAAAAAAAGTGATGTAATGATAATAGTTGGAGGAAAAAATTCAGCTAATACTAAGCAACTTTTTTTAATAGCAAAAAATTACTGCGAGGATAGCTACTTAATCGAAAATGAAAAAGAAATTCAAAAAGAATGGTTTAGCGGTAAAGAAAAATGCGGTATTAGCGCAGGTGCTTCTACGCCTGATTGGGTGATTGACTTGGTTTTGGAAAAAATCAAAGAATACACCAAAATTAACTAAGTTTAAAGAAAACAATACTATAATCAAGAATTAAAATTTAAAACAAAGGACCACGATGAGCGAGGTGAACAAAAAAGTTCAAAACAGACTAGAGGATATTATTATAGAAGAAGATTTTGAGCAAATGCTTGAAGAATCTTTCAAGTCTGATGAGGAGGCAACTACACAGGGTATAATTGTCGCGATTAAAGGCGATGAGGTATTTGTAAATGTAGGGCAAAAATCAGAAGGTATTTTGGCAATAGAAGAAATTCAAAACGACAAAGGCGAATTTATCTTCAAAGAAGGCGATACATTAGAAGTTGCTATAGTGGGTTCTCGCGGTGGCAGATCTTTACTTTCTCATAAAAAAGCTTTAAGAAAGCAAAAAGTTAAAGAATTTATTGATAATTATAAAGATGATGAAAGTATGTTTGATGTAAAAATCATTGGTAAAAATAGAGGCGGTTTTGTAGCTGTGGATGAAAATGGAGTAGAATTTTTCTTACCAAAATCACAAAGTAGTTTTAAAGATTCAAATAACATCATCAATAAAACTTTCAAAGTTAAAATCATCAAAATAGATAAAGAAGCTCAAAGTATAGTAGTTTCTAGAAAAAAAATAGTAGATGAAGAAAGAAAAAAACGCAAAGAGATTATCTCAAATGTGTTAAATCAAGAAGAAATCATAGAAGGTATTGTTAAAAAAATCACCACCTATGGTATGTTTGTTGATGTAGGCGGTGTTGATGGTTTGGTTCACTATAGTGAAATTTCTTATAAAGGACCGGTAAATCCTAGTTCATTATATAATGAGGGTGATAAGGTTCCTGTAAAAGTGATTAAATATGATAAAGATAAAAAACATCTTTCTTTATCTATCAAACTTGCTATGCCTGATCCTTGGGATGAAATTAAAGATGGTTTAGAGGTTGGTGACACTATTAAGGTTACGGTTTCAAATATAGAGCCATATGGTGCTTTTGTTGATTTGGGAAATGATATAGAAGGATTTTTACATATAAGTGAAATTTCTTGGGATAAAAATGCTAAAAATCCAAAAGATTATATTAGCGAAGGCCAAGAGCTTGATGTGGAAGTAATTGAGATTAATGCTAAAGAAAGAAGACTTAGAGTTTCTTTAAAAAATTTATTAGCAAAACCTTTTGATGAGTTTTTAAAATCACATAAGGTAGGTGATGTGGTAAAAGGTAGTGTTACTTCTGTGACTAATTTTGGTGCCTTTGTAAAAATTGCAAACTTAGAAGGTTTGTTGCATAATGAAGATGCTTCATGGAATAGAAACGATAAATGCAAAGATATGTATAAAGTTGGTGATGTTATAGAAGTTAAAATCATCAAGCTTGACAAAGAAAATCAAAAAATTTCTTTAAGTACTAAAGAATTGCAAAAAAGTCCTGTGCAAGTTTATGCTCAAAAACACCAAGTAAATGATATTATCTCAGGAAAAATTAGAGATATTAAGGATTTTGGAGTTTTTGTTGAGCTTGAAGAGGGCGTTGATGCACTAATTCACAAAGAAGATTTGGGTAATATTGATTTTTCAAGTTTAAAAGTAGGCGATACAATAGAAGCTTTAATTGTTTTCATTGATGAAAAGAAAAATAGAATTCGTTTAAGCGTAAAAAGTCTTGCAAGAATGAAAGAAAGAGAAGCGTTAAATGAAATCAATGATAATGATAAAGTAACTTTAGGTGATATTATCAAAGATCAACTTTCATAATAACAAATGAAAAAATATACCCTTTATGGTATTTTAGGCTTTTTAAGCCTAGTTTTGATTGTTGCTTTTGTTTTTATGGTGAGATATGTAAGTGTTGGAAATTTACCTATCTCACAAAATGTTAAATATTCTTTTGATGAAATAAAAAAAGAATTGCCACAAACTTGGCAAGATAAACTTTCAAATCTTAAAGTTAATGATTTTTCTCCAGCAGCGAATGAATTTTATATGAGTTTTAATATGGATGATTCTGTAGTAAAACCAAAACAAAAATTCTATATGCTCGATGTAAATAAAAACGATGTTTATTCTATGTTTTGTTTAAAGCAAACTTTGCATTCTTTTTTTATCAAATACACTTTAACACAAAGTAAAGATGAAGTGGCAATTTATTTAGATACAAATAATGAAAAAGTTTTAAACGCACTGATCGACAAATTAAAAATTTACAACATAAATGCAAAATTAAAGGAGGTTTGGTTATGAAAAAAATTATTGTATGTGATGCAATATTAGACAAGGGTGTGGAGCTTTTAAGAAAAGCTGATGATGTAGAACTTATTGAAGCAGCGCATTTACCTAAAGATGAGCTTTTAACAAAATTAAGTGATGTGGATGTAGCTATTACTAGAAGTTCAACAGATGTGGATTTGAAATTTATCAATGCATGTTCTAATTTAAAAGCTTTAGTTAGAGCAGGCGTTGGAGTTGATAATGTTGATATAGATGAATGTTCTAAAAAAGGCATTATAGTTATGAATGTGCCAACGGCTAATACCATAGCAGCAGTTGAACTTACTATGAATCACCTATTATGCTCTGCAAGATCTTTTGTAAATGCTCATAATTTTTTAAAAATACAAAGAAGATGGGAAAGAGAAAAATGGTATGGTGTTGAACTTATGAACAAAACTTTAGGGGTTATAGGTTTTGGTAATATAGGTTCAAGAGTAGCTGTACGCGCAAA
This sequence comes from Campylobacter sp. CNRCH_2015_0814, assembly GCF_025772765.1. Lineage (NCBI taxonomy): Bacteria > Pseudomonadati > Campylobacterota > Epsilonproteobacteria > Campylobacterales > Campylobacteraceae > Campylobacter > Campylobacter sp. CNRCH_2015_0814. The sequence continues at coordinate 119,847 of NZ_JAKMSR010000003.1, forward strand.
AGCTTTTGGTATGAAAGTTATAGCTTATGATCCTTATGTGGTAGCTTCTAAAATGACTGATTTGGGTATTGAGTGCGTGAATTCTTTAGATACAATTTTAACTCAAAGTGATTTTATTACTATACATACACCAAAAACAAAAGAAACAACAGATATGATTTCTTTTGAAGAAATTTCTAAAATGAAAGATGGCGTAAGATTGATAAATTGTGCTAGAGGTGGTCTTTATAATGAAGATGCTTTGTGTGAAGGATTAAAAAGTGGTAAAATAGCTTGGCTTGGTATCGATGTGTTTAATAAAGAACCTGCAACTAATCATCCATTTTTAGACTTTGAAAATGTTTCTGTTACTTCTCATCTTGGTGCAAATACCTTAGAAAGTCAAGAAAATATAGCTATCCAAGCATGTGAGCAAGCTTTAAATGCCGCAAGAGGAATTTCTTATCCTAATGCTTTAAATTTACCAATTAAAACTGAAGATTTGCCAAGTTTTGTAGCACCTTATATTGAGCTTATTTCTAAAATGGGCTTTTTGGCTGCTCAGCTTGATAAAACTCCTATTAAAGCTATTAAACTTGAAAGTGAAGGACAAATTAGTGAGTATAATGAGTCTTTGCTAACTTTTGCAACAGTGAGTGTTTTAAGAGGAATTTTAGGTGAAAATATTAATTATATTAACGCACATTTTGTAGCTAAAGACAAGGGTGTGGAACTTTCTTCTTGTATTTTACCAAGTAGTGGTTATAGTAACAAAATCACCATAAAGGTAATTACAGATAATTCTAACCTTTCTATCTCAGGGACTATTTTTGGTGAAAATGAACAAAGGATAGTAGAGTTAAATGGTTTTGATGTAGATTTTAAACCAAAAGGGAAAATGATAATTTTAAATAACAATGATATACCAGGAGTTATTGCTAATGTTAGCGGAATTTTAGCTAAAAATAATGTCAATATAGCTGATTTTAGACTTGGTAGAAATGGTTTTGGAAAAGCTTTAGCTGTGATTTTGCTTGATGCAAAAATTTCAAAAGCTTTACTTGAGGAATTAAGGGCAGTTGATGCTTGTATTTTTGCAGAATATGCAGAAATTTAAGGCTTTTTATAAGCCTTAATTGTTACAATTATTTTTTAATTTTAAAATTAAGGAAAATATATGGCTTCTTATGGAATGGGAGATTTAAAAAAAGGTTTAAAAATAGAAATTGATGGTATTCCTTTTAAAATCGTAGAATATCAACACGTAAAACCAGGAAAAGGTCCTGCTTTTGTACGTATTAAAATTAAATCTTTTATCGATGGTAAGGTTTTAGAAAAAACTTTCCATGCAGGAGATAAATGTGAATCTCCAAATTTAGAAGAAAAACAAATGCAATATCTATATGATGATGGTGAAAATTGTCAATTTATGGATACTCAAACTTATGAGCAAGTTGCAATTAGTGATGAAGATGTGGGTGAAGCTAAAAAATGGATGCTTGATGGAACCATGGTGGATGTTTTATTTCACAATGGAAAAGCAATTGGTGTGGAAGTACCTCAAGTAATGGAGCTTAAAATTATCGAAACAGCACCAAATTTCAAAGGTGATACTCAAGGTTCAAACAAAAAACCAGCTACTTTAGAAACAGGTGCAGTAGTGCAAATTCCTTTCCATGTATTAGAAGGGGAAGTAATTCGCGTTGATACTGTGCGTGGAGAATATATAGAAAGAGCAAATAAATAAAAGCCTTTTTTAAGGCTTTTAGCTTCTTTTTTTGTAACTTATTATAGCAAAACAGTTGAATATAATCGCAAATATACCAAGTATTATAAAATTAGAATATAAATTTGTTATATCAACTTCTTTTAGAAAAATCATTCTTAAAGATTCTATAAAGTATTTTAATGGATTTAGATGGCTTAAAGCATAAGCCCACTTTGGCATAGAAAGTATAGAAGTAAAAAGGCCACTCATTAATATAAAAATCATCATGAAGAAAAAAATTACAAACATAGCTTGTGCTATGGTATTAGAATAGTTAGAAATGATAATCCCAAATCCAGAAATAGCCAAAATATAAATAAACACCACAGCACATAGTAACAACACATTACTCTTAGGATACAAATCATAAACAAAAAATGAAACCAAAAGACATATGCTAAAGGCAACTATACCAATTATCCAGTACATAATGAGCTTGGCTAGTATAAAATTAAATTTAGAAATAGGACTAACATTTATTTGTTCAATATTTCCCTTTTCTTTTTCACTTACAATGTTAATTGCGGGTAAAAAACCACAAAGTAAAGTGAGTACTATAGTGCTTAAAGCAGGAATCATATAATGTTGGTAATTAAGATTTGGATTAAATTTGAAATTGCTTAAGATATTAATTTTGTCTTGTTTGAAATTTAAGCTTGAAGCGATGATTTTATTTATATATATTAAGCTTATATTTGCTTTTACTCCATTTATAGCATTAATATAAAGAGATAAACTTAATTTGTTTTCTTTGAAAAAATCGCGCTCAAAATTTGAGTTAAATTCTAATATTGCATCACAAATGTTGTTTTCTATACATTTTTTAGCATCTTGGTACGTGGAAAATGTGTATATTTTGTCAAAATATTTGTTATTAGCAATAGTATTTATTATATTTTTAGTACTCTGGCTTTTATCCCAGTCAATTGCTGCTATATTGATATTTTTAACTTCAAGATTTGTTGCCCATGGCATAATAAGTATTAAAACTAAAGGGTAAATCAAAACCAATCGTGGTAAAAATTTATTACGTTTAAATTGCAAAAATTCCTTTTTTAATAAAGCTTTTAACAGCATTATTCAATCCTATCTTTGAATTTTTTAATGCTTGCAAATAGGAAAATACAACTCATCGACAATAAAATAATAAGTTCTTTTAATAAAAAGCTTAAACTAACATCCATAAACATAATTTTTTTAATGCCTATGATAAACCATTTTGCAGGGATTAAATGGGTGAAAAATTCTAGAATTTTTGGCATGCTTTCAGTGGGAAATATCATACCTGAGAGTAAAATTATAGGGATTAAAAATACCATTCCACATATTAACATAGCACTTGCTTGTGTTTTTGTTATACATGATACAAAAAGCCCTATGCTTAAAGCTAGAAAAATGTATAACATACAAAAACAAAGCAAGATAAAAAGATTTCCTTGAATATGTATATTTAAAACAAAAACCGATAACAACAAAATAATAAATAAGCTAATATTAGAAATGAAAAAATACGGTAACATTTTTGCAAATATAATTACAAAAGGTCTTATTGGGGCGCTAAGTAGCATTTGTATGGTTTGATTTTCTTTTTCGCGCACTATGGATATGCTAGTCATCATCGCGCAAATTAATATTAAAATCATGCCCATTAGTCCAGGTATAAATACATATTGACTTTTAGAACTAGGATTATATAAAAAACGTATATTGAAATTTTGCATATCAAATTGTTCTAATAAAATATTTTCAATATAAGCATTGATAATGCTAGCCCTATTAGGATCACTTGCATCGATTAAAATTTGAATTTTTTGATTTTTTGCAAAATTATAATCAAATATAAGAATCATATCTATTTTAGAGTTTTTAAAATCATCTTGCATTTGTTTAATGTCGTGGTAGGTTTGTATAAATTCAAAATATGGATTATTTATTAGTGTTTGAGATATTTGTTTGCTAGTATTATCTTTTGATAAATTTAAAATGCTAAATTTTATATGATTTACTTCCATACTAAGCGCAAAACCAAAGAGTAAAATTTGCACTATAGGCATGAAAAATACTATCAACATAGTCCTTTTATCTCTTATAATATGCAAACTCTCTTTTTTAACAATAGCTAGAAAAATATTCATATTAAGATCTTTTTGCTTCTTTTGCTAATTGAAAAAATACTTCTTGTATATCTTTAGCATTATATGTTCTTTTTAGATTTTTGGGAGTATCTAAAATTTTAATTTTGCCATCTATCATAATGCTTATTCTATCGCAATATTCTGCTTCATCCATATAGTGCGTTGTGATAAAAATAGAAATATTTTCATTGCTTGCTTTGTAAATAAGCTCCCAAAAATCCCTTCTTGTTTTTGGATCTACACCACTTGTGGGTTCATCTAAAAAAATAATCTTTGGCTTGTGTAAAGTTGCTACGCAAAAGGCTAGCTTTTGTTTAAAACCTAAAGATAGATCTTTTACAAGCTTGTTTTTGTAGGCATATATATTTAAAAAATTTAATAATGAGTCCCCGTTTTCTCTTATTGTTTTAGTGTTTAAACCATATATTGTGCCAAATAATTCTATATTTTCAAAAACACTTAGATCTTCATAAAGCGAAAATTTTTGACTCATATAACCTATATTTTGTTTGATTTTTTCACTATCTTTATATACATCATATCCACCAATAAAAGCATTTCCACTTGTTGGTAAACTCAAGCCACAAAGCATTTTTATAGCAGTGGTTTTTCCTGCTCCATTGGCTCCTAAAAAGGCAAATATTTCTCCTTTGTGAACTTCAAAATTTAGATCATCTACTGCTTTAAAGGTTCCAAAATATTTACAAAGATTAGAAGTTTTTATAACACTATCCATAGTTTAATTCCATAAAACAATCTTCAAGATTTGCATTGATTTTATATAAGGAAAGTTTTTGATTGCATTTTTTTTCTATTATAGATAACCATTTAGAAGTATTAGTATGTTCTTTAAAAACAATATGAATATTTTCTTTAAAAGCATAAAATTTTTTTACATTATCATCATTTTTTAAAATTGTCATAATATTTTTGATTTTTATTCCTTCTAGAGCATAAATTTCTGATTGAATATTTTCACATAGTGTTTTTGGTTTGTCTAATCTTATAAATTTACCATTTTGTATAAAAGCGATTTTATCTGATCTTGCAATTTCATCCATATAAGAACTTGTTATGACAATACTTTTGTTTAAAGACAATAATATATCCCAAAAATCTTTTCTTGAACAAGGATCCACTCCAGTTGTAGGTTCATCTAGTATTAAAAGTTTTGGTTTATGAATGAGAGCGCAACATAGAGCTAACTTTTGTTTCATTCCTCCAGAAAGAGCGCTTGCTTTTCTATTTTTTACTTGTTGCAGTTGCTGATATATAGGTAATATTTCTTGTAAATTTTCTTTCCAATTGCAAGAGTGAATTTTGGCAAAAAAATCTATATTTTCATCTATACTAAGATCGCCATAGAGGCTAAAACAAGGACTCATATAGGCTATTATTTTTCGAATTTGTTGATAGTCTTTTACTAGATCGTATCCATAAATTTTAGTTTTTGTTGTATCGGGCAATACAAGAGTGCTTAAAATTTTTAACAAAGTACTTTTGCCAGATCCATCTGCTCCAATAATGCCTAAAATTTCACCATCATTTAGATTAAAATTAATATCACTTAGAACTTTCTTATTATTGTAACTTTTGTAAAGATTTTTAACTTCAATCATGGTAAAAATGTACTTCGGCATAGGTTCCGATTTTTAAATAACCATCATTTTTGACATTTATTTTGATCATATAAACAAGATTTTCTCTCTCGTCTTTACTCATGATGGTCTTTGGTGTAAATTCAGCTTTTTGTGAAATATAAGATATAACACCTTGATAGCTTTTGCCTGTGTCAGAAATTATTTTAACCTTATCTTTAAGCTTTATTTTGTTGTAATCTTGATTGATGATATAAGCTTTAAGATATAAGTTTGATAAATCTGCTATTTTAAATAACGCTTGATTTTTACTTAATTCTCCAGCGAAAGCATACTTTTCTAAAACAGTGCCATAAATAGGAGATCTTATAAAGCTTTTAGCAATACTATCTTCTAAGATAGCAATTTGAGTCAATGCAGTTTGAATTTGTTCATCTATAGAAGCGTTTTTAAGAGTTAGATTTTCTTTTTTAGCATCGATCTCTTTTTCTAATAATGAATATTTTGCATTAATATCATCGTATTCTTTTTGAGAAATTGCCTCATTTTTCAAAAGTGTATAATAGCGTTTTTTATCTACTAAGGTATCTTTGAGTTGCTGAAATAAAGGTGAGAGTTGGTTTTTTATATCTAGTTTTTGTAGTTTTAACGCTTCAATAATATGATAAAGTTCTTTCTTTTTTAACTCCAAAGAAACACTATCTATTTTTCCTATTATCTGGTCTTTTTGTAGTTTTTGTCCTTCTTGGATATTAAATTCTAAAATTTTTCCCTGTATTTCACTAGAGACAATTATCTCATCACTTTCAAAAATCCCCATTGCATCAAATTTGTCATTTGGATTAGAGCATGCATAGAAAGAAAATATTGACATGGCAAACAAAAGAAATTTGAGCATAGTTTCACTTTAAATTTATTATTTATTTTTAGTTTATTAAAAATAATATGAAAATAATCTTAAATAGTAAGAGTTTATAAAGTTCTTAATTTATTAATCTCATCTCTAAGCATTGCCGCTTTTTCAAATTCAAGATTTTTAGCAGCTTCTAGCATTTGTTTTCTTAATTCTTTTGCTATTTTGGCGCGTTCTTTCGCAGGCATTTTTTCAAGTTCTTTGCCTTTGCGATAAATTTCTCCTTGCTCAAGTTCATGTTTTAAACTTTCTTCTATATTTCTTTTTACTGAGGTTGGTGTGATGTTGTGTTTTTTATTATAAGCTTCTTGCAAAACCCTTCTTTCTTTAGTAGTATCGATAGCTTCTTGCATAGATTTTGTGACTTTTTTGGCAAAAAGTAAAACTTTTCCATTGACATTTCTAGCAGCACGCCCCATCGTTTGAATGAGTGCAGTGGTACTTCTTAAAAAGCCTTCTTTATCTGCATCCATAATGGCTATAAGAGAAACTTCAGGCAAGTCAAGTCCTTCTCTTAAAAGATTAATTCCGATTAAAATATCAAAAGCACCACTTCTTAAACCACGGATGATTTCATTACGCTCTATTGCATCAATTTCTGAGTGCATGTATTTTACTTTTAAGCCAAGTTCTAAGTAGTATTTACTAAGCTCTTCAGCCATTTTTTTAGTTAAAACGGTTATTAAAACTCTTTCATTGCGTTCTATAACTTTTTTAGCTTCATCGTATAAAATTTCTACTTGATTTTCACTATCTTTGATTTCTATTTTAGGATCTAAAAGCCCTGTTGGACGCATGATTTGATAAAAAATATTTTCTTTGCTTAATTCTAGTTCTAAAGGTGCAGGTGTAGCTGAAACAAATAAAAATTTACAATTTTTATTAATAAATTCATCAAACATCAAAGGTCTATTATCTAAGGCGCTTGGCAAACGAAAACCATAATCAACCAAAGTTTGTTTTCTACTTCTATCCCCTGCAAACATCCCGCGAAATTGTGGTAAAGATACATGAGATTCATCCACAATGACTAAAAAGTCTTGGTTTTTAATAGCAAAATAATCAAAAAGTGTATAAGGTGTATCACCACTTTTAAGCCCTGTTAAATGCAAAGCATAATTTTCAACTCCTTTACACATTCCAGTGCTTTGAAGCATTTCAAGGTCAAATTCTACTCTTTGTTTTAGTCTTTGTGCTTCTACGAGTTTATTTTCATTTTCAAAATAAGCAAGGCGTTCATTTAATTCAGCTTTTATACCTTTTATAGCCTCTTTAAGCCTAGCCTCACCTACGCTAAATTGACTGGTTGGGTAAAGTATGAATTTTTTTAAATCTTTACCTTTCTTATTTTCTAAGACATTATAATGATACATTGCCTCAAGCTCATCGCCAAAAAACTCAAGCCTAATAGCTTCATCTTCATAATAAGCTGGATATATATCTACTATATCTCCATTTACTCTAAAATCAGCCCTATCAAAGAAATTATCATTGCGTTTATAGCCCATATCTACAAGTTTTTTTAAAAGTTCTTTTTGTGAAATTTGCATATTTAGTTCTAAAATTAAAACCATACCCACATACTCACTTGGATTTCCCAAGCCATAATTTGCCGAAACACTAGCTATGCAAATAACATCATCATAACTTAAAAGCGAAGCACTTGCGCTTAGTCTTAATCTTTCTAAGTCTTCATTAGTGGAACTATCTTTTTCTATAAAAACATCGGTTCTTGGTATATAAGCCTCGGGTTGATAATAATCATAATAGCTTATAAAATACTCCACATGATTATTTGCAAAAAAACCTTTAAATTCGCTATAAAGTTGCGCACATAAGCTTTTATTGTGACTCATGATAAGAGTAGGCATGTTTAAGTTTTTAATGATATTTGCCATAGTGAAAGTTTTTCCACTGCCTGTAACACCTAGCAAGGTTTGGTATTTATTACCCGCTTTAATGCTTTTTACTATACCATCAATGGCTTGTTTTTGATCAGGACTTGGCTTAAAATCACTAGTAAGTTCAAACATAAATTTTCCTAACTTGTATTTTTGCTAATTTTACACAAAATTTTTTGTAAAAATTTAAATTTTAAAACAAAAAGCTATGCAAAATTAAATTTTTTTTTGTTACAATTATGTGTTTAAAATACTCTAAATATAAAATCAATAAAGGCAAGAAAATATGTATGATGAAAGAATAATCAACACAATGACAGATAAAGTAAATGAGCTTTTGGCTAAATATAATGAAGTATGTGAAATAAATGAAAATTTAAGAAATGAATTAGTAAGTGTAAAAGCACAAAATGAAGCTAAAAATAATCAAATCGCGCGTTTAGAAGAAGAGCTTAAAAATAAAAATATTGAAAGTGAAGATGTGATCAAAAAAATAGAGGCAGTTCTTGGCAAACAATAACCAAAGAAAAGTTACAATTAATGTCTATGCAAAAGACTTTGTTGTAACATGCAGTAATGAATTTGCAAATCATCTTGAAGATGAAATTGCTTTAATTTCTGGAGGTACAGGCAAGATAGAGCTTGCAAATTTCATTAATGCTTTTGTAAAACTTAGCTACGAAAACTATATCTTAAAAAAAGAACTCAATAAACTTATCAATACTATCGATGAAGAAATAAAATAAATGCAAACAAAAAAAGCTTTTACATTGATAGAGCTTGTTTTTTGTATGATGATTATTGCTATTCTTAGCGTAATTGCTTATCCGTATTTTTCTTTTGGAAAAAATGATGCTAAACTCATTCAAGTAAAAAGTGAGGTGGAGCTTATCAATGCTTCTTTGTCTTTACTTAGAAATCAGTTTTTATTTAAAGAAAGTAAGGATTTTCCAGCAATTTTAGATGAAGCTTTGATAAATAGTGAAAATCAAAAATTATTTGTATGTTCTCATTCTCAAAATCATAAAAATACAAAACAATGCACTTACAGCGTTTTAGAAAAACCAATCATTTCATCTAAAAAATCGTGGATGAAAATAGCAAATACTCAATATAGATTTTTTATAAATTCTAAAAATTACATAGATTTTTCTTATAATAGTGAAAAAGTTTTTTTAGAATGTGTGAGTTTAAATTGTAAGGATTATGGGTTTTGAATTTTTATCAACTTGCTATTAAAGGATATTATTTAGATACCTTAACTTATGAAAGTGAAGAAGAATTTGAAATTTTAGATGAGGTAATAGTTGATCTTGCAAGGAAAAAAAATCTCAAAGCTATAATTTTACAAAAATGTTCAAAGCCTGATTTTAAAACCCAAGCTATAAAGGAAAAAACAGGTTTTAAACTAACGCAATATCAATACGAACTCGCTCAATTTATTGCTTATTATTATGCTGGTAAAATAGCTTTTGTTTTAGGTATGTTTGAAAGTATTAAAGAGTATAAAAATGAAAAAATTTATATAGAAAAAGCACCTAGTTTAAGTAAAAATCAGCAAAAGGCTTTGGAATTTATAAAAACCAAACAAACTAGTTTGCTATTTGGTGATACAGGAAGTGGTAAAACTGAAATTTATATTAGCTTGATAAAAGAATATTTAGAGCAAGGAAAGCAGGTTTTGCTTTTAATGCCAGAAATCGCTCTAACTCCACAAATGCAAAAAAGATTAAAAGTGTATTTTGGCGAGCATTTTTTCTTGTGGCATTCTAAAATTACTAAGAAAAAAAAGCAAGAATATTTGCAAGATTTAGCAAATTCAAAAGCTCTTTTGGTAGTGGGAGCTAGGTCGGCTTTGTTTTTACCTTTTAAGAATTTGGGTTTGATTATTATTGATGAAGAGCATGATAATTCTTATAAAGCTTCTAATAATCCAAAAATCAATGCAAGAGATTTGGCTTTATTTATAGCAAAAAAAATGCATATAAAAGTTCTTTTGGGTTCGGCCACTCCAAGTGTTGTAAGTTTTTATAAACATCCTTGTTTTAGACTTAAAGGAACTTTCTTTGAAAGTAAAAAGCAGTTTTTATATGATGAGAGCGAGCTTAGTGTCTCATCAAAATTGCTTTTAGAATTAAAAATTAGCTTAAGAAATAAAAAGCAAGCTGTGGTATTTTTACCTACAAGGGCAAATTTTAGACAAATTTTATGCAAAGAATGCGCTAATACCATTAAATGCCCTTTTTGTTCTATAGCTTTGAGTTTGCATAAAAATAAAAATGCATTAAAGTGTCATTATTGTAATTTCACTAAAGAAATCGATCAAGCCTGCCCAACTTGCAATGGAGTTATGCTTGAAGCTAAAAAAATGGGCACAGCAGAGCTTTGTGAGCTTTTAGAAAAAGAATTAGCTGAGTTTAATCCTATCATAAAAAGATTTGATAGTGATGAGATTAGCAGTGTAAAAAAGCTTGATATGATTTTAAAAGATTTTAATCAAGAAAAAATTGATATTTTAGTAGGCACTTCCATGCTTGCTAAAGGACATGATTATCACAACGTGGATTTGAGTGTGATTTTGGGTCTTGATGAGTACTTATTTAGACCTAATTTTAAAGCTTTGGAAGAGACTTTGGCTCTTGCTATGCAAGTAGCAGGTCGTGCAGGTCGAAAGGGTGAGGGTAGGGTGCTTTTGCAAACTAAAAATAGATCTTTTTTTGAAAAATATACACAAGATTATGATAGCTTTTTAAAAGATGAATTAAATGCTAGGAGCGGGCTTTACCCTCCATTTAAAAGACTTTTAAGGCTAATTATTGAAGATGAGGATAAAAACAAAGCTTTAAATTTATGTGAATTTATAGCTAATAAAGTTCAAGAATTAAAACAAGTGCAATTAGTAGGCCATGGTGCTTGCGGTATTGAAATGCTAAATAAAAAATGGCGTTTTTATGTATTATTGCGTGCTAATACCCATCAAGAGCTTGTAAAATTTGAGCATTTTGCTTTAAATTTTAAAAATATTACTTGCGATATAGATCCAGTTGATTTTTCTTGAAAAATATATTTATTTATAAATAATTATTATTTTATAATAAAAACAATATTTTATTTTTAATTTTAAATTTATTTTTGATAAGAATATACTTTTTTAATTTCTTAAATTTAAAGGAGAGAAAATGAAAAAGTTTAGTTTTCTTGCAGGTTGTGTACTTTTTGGTGCTTTGTTTAATAATGCTTTAGCTTGCACTACTATTTTAGTACCAAATGAAGCAAGTAGAGATGGTTCTATGTTGGTTGCAAGAAGTGCTGACAGTAAGGCAGATAAGGCACAAGTTTTTCTAATTCATCCAAGAGTTGAAAATCAAAAAGGCATTTATAGCACTAAAGCACATCAAGGAATGAATGATTTTACTTACCCTTTACCTACCAAATCTTTTCAATATAGCACTATAGCTAATTGGCAAAGTAAATTACACGGTGCTACTGGTTTTAATGAAATGGGTGTTGGGATAAGCGCTACTGAATCAATTTATGCAAAAGATGAGCTTTTAAAATTTGATCCTTATAATGAGAAAAATGGCATTAGCGAAGATGATATTTTGGATGTTTTGCTTCCAAGAATTAAAAGTGCAAAAGAAGGTGTTTTATTATTGGGTGATATTATAGAAAAACAAGGAGCAGCTGAGGGCTTTGGAGTAGCTTTTGTGGATTCTAAAGAAATTTGGTATTTAGAAAGTGCCACAGCACATCAGTGGATGGCTGTAAAAATTCCTAATAATTCGTATTTTGTTAGTGCGAATCAAGGTAGGCTAAAACAACTAAAATTCAACGATGAAAATACCTTACATTCTAAAAATTTAATAAATTTTGCCGTCATTCATAAAGCGTATAATCCTAAAGTGGATAAGGATTTTGATTTTTTTAAAGTTTATACAAGAAATGATGATAGAGATTTAACTTATAATTATCCTAGAGTTTGGTGGATACAAAAAATGTTTAATCCATCTTTAAATCAAGATGTAAAAAATGGCGCTAATATTAATGTGTTTTTGCAACCTGAGCAAAAACTTAGTGTGGATGATTTAAAAAAAGCTTTAAGATCGCACTATGATGGAACAAAATATGATCCATATGCAAATTTCAATGAAAATGAAAACATTTACCGTGTTGTGAGTGTGTTTAGAACTTATGAATCTCACATTATGCAAGTTAGACCGTGGCTTCCTAAAGAAATAGGTAGGTTAAATTATGTCGCAATAGGAATGGCTGATTTGAGTGTGTATTTGCCTTATTATTTTGGCAATGATGAGTTTATTGCAGGATATCAACAAGGAACAAATGAAGCTGATGATAAATCAATTTATTGGATTTATCGCAAGTTGCAAACTCTTGTAATGAGTGATTATAATAAATATGCTCCTATCGTAAAAAATGCTTATGCTAAATTTGAAAAAGATACATCTTTAAAACAAGAAGCTATGGAAAAAGAATATTTAAGTCTTTATAAAAAAGATAAGAACAAAGCAAAGCAAATTTTAGTTGATTTTTCATTGCAAAATCAAATGGAAGCTAAAAAACTTACTCAAGATTTGACAAATCAAATTTTTACCCTTTTAACAAGAGATACAGATATAAAATATAAATCTCTTAATAAAAATAAAAAAGATTAATGATATAGCCCATTTTTGGGCTATAATACTCTAAAAATATTTTTAGAGTGATTTTAATGACAAGGTACAAAACAAGACAAATAAAAGTAGGTGATGTTTTAATAGGTGGAGATGCTCCTATTTCAGTGCAATCTATGCTTTTTACTAAAACAAGAGATATTGAAGGTTGTTTAGAGCAGCTTAATAGGCTTTATTTTGCTGGTGCAAATATAGTGCGTTTAGCCTGTTTGGATATGGCAGATGCAAGAGCTTTAAAAGAAATCAAAGCAAAAAGTCCCTTACCTTTAATAGTGGATATACATTTTAATCATAAGCTAGCAGTCTTTTGTGCTGAATTTATTGATGGGGTGAGAATTAACCCAGGAAATATAGGCTCAAAAGAAAATATCAAAGAAGTGGTGCAAGCTTGTAAACAAAGGAAAATTCCTATTAGAATAGGGGTAAATCATGGCTCTATAGAAAAGCAATTTAGCGATAAATATGGTTATAATATAGAAGCTATGCTTGGGAGCGCTTTATATAATATAAAATTACTAGAAGATTTAGACTTTTTTGATATTAAAATTTCTATGAAAACTTCAGATGTGCAAAATACCATAAAAGCTTATGAAGCTCTAAGACCACTTTGTGATTATCCATTTCATTTAGGAGTTACTGAGGCAGGGACTAAATTTCATAGCACGGTTAAAAGCTCGATTGCCTTAGGAAATTTGCTTTTAAAAGGTATAGGCGATACAATGAGAGTTTCTATGACAGGGGAGCTTGAAGAAGAGATTAAAGCAGCAAGGGCTATTTTGCAAGATAGTGGAGTGCAAAAAAGTGGAGTAAATATCATCTCATGTCCAACTTGTGGAAGAATTCAAAGTGATTTGATCAAAGCGATTAAAATAGTAGAAGAAAAAACTAAGCATATAAAAGAACCATTAAATATAAGTGTTATGGGTTGTGTTGTAAATGCCTTGGGTGAGGCTAAGGGTGCTGATGTGGCTATTGCTTTTGGAAAAAATCAAGGTTTAGTTATAAGACATGGTGAAGTAGTGGCCAAATTAAAAGAAGATGAGCTTGTAGATAGATTTTTACTTGAAGTAGAAGATGAGGTAAAACTTAGAGAAAAAGATTAATTTTTTTCTAAGTAAGTTTTTTGCATATTTTGTAATTTTTTAGAAATTTTTACTTTATAAATACTTGGATTTTGAAGTTTTTTTAGTTTAAAATTTAAACTATCAACACTTTTTTTATGATACTCTTGAATATTTTTCAAGTTAGGAAGCTCATAGATTAATTTTCCATCTTTAAAAATAAGCTCATGTAAATTTTTATATGTATAACCTTGGTAATTTTTAATACTTTCATCATGTGTATATAAAATATCAAAACTTGCTTTATTGTTTTTATAATACCTTATAAGTTTTTTAAAATGTGGCAAGGTTGTTTTGCTTGAGCTTGCACTGATTTTGATTTTAGGGATGATTTGATTGTTTTTTTCTAATGCAACAAGCTTATAAACAGCTCCAAAAATAGGCGAACTTGCAGAAGTAATAAGCTTTTCTCCAATGCCAAAAGCATCGATTGGGGCTTTGTTTTTTAGCAATTTTTCTATGATAAACTCATCTAAAGTATTACTAGCTATGATTTTGCATTTTGTTAATCCAGCAAGATTTAGTTTTTTTCTAATATATTTAGAGATTTTAAGCAAATTTCCTGAGTCAATACGGATAGAATAATTTTGCATAGAATCTTGCGCATTTAACTCATTAAAAACTAAAATAGCATTTTCAATACCTTTTTTATAATCATAAGTATCAATCAAAAGACTTATATTGTCTTTATAAATTTGACAATATGCTCTAAAAGCACTTAGCTCATCATCAAACATTTGCACCCAAGCATGAGACATGGTTCCACTAATAGGAATATTAAATTTTTTCCCAGCTAAAGTACAAGCACTTGCATGAAAACCACCTATAAAAGCAGCTCTAGCACCATTTAAAGCTGCACTTTCTCCATGAGCTCTACGAGAGCCAAATTCTAAAAGCAATTTTTCTTTTGCAACTTGAGCAATTCTACTGGCTTTAGTGGCAATTAGACATTGATGATTTAGGGTTAAAAGTATGAAAGTTTCTAACAATAAAGCCTCTATTATAGGTGCTTTAATGGTCATTAAAGGAGTATTAGCAAAAACGCATTCACCTTCTTTAACGCTTAGTATATCTCCACTAAATTTTAAAGTTGAAAGGTAGTTTAAAAATTCATCATCAAATTTTTTAGTATTTTTCAAAAAATCTATGTCATCTTTAGAGAAAGAAAAATGATTAATATGATTTATGATTTGTTCTAATCCACAAAAAACAGCATAAGAAGCATTATCAGGAGCTTTTCTAAAAAAAACTTCAAAATAAACAATTTGCTTATGCATATTTTGTTTAAAATAAGCATAAGCCATACTTAGTTCGTAAAAATCACATAATAATGAAGAATTCATATAAGGATTTTTACTAAAAAATTAATCCATTTGGCGACGCAAGAAAGCAGGAACATCAAGCTGAGAAATCACTTCTTCATCAAATCCACCGCTAGCTTTACGTAAATTCATATAGCTATTTTTTTTACTTTCTTCTTGTTCTTTAGCACTTTCTATTTCAGCTTTATCTTCAAAACCTGTAGCAATGATAGTAACTTCAACACGATCACCCATACTCTCATCAGTTGTTGCACCAAAGATTACTTTTGCGTTTTCATCTGCTATATCGCTAATGCTTTGAGTAGCTTGTGAAATTTCTATCAATGAGCATTCAGGACCAATTTTATAATGGATGATTACGCCTTTAACGCCTTTCATAGTCATGCCGTCTAATAATGGAGATTCTATAGCACTTGATAATGCATCCATGATAGCATTTTCACCTTCTCCATGACCCACGCCCATTAGTGCTAAACCTCTGTGGCTCATAACAGTTCTAACATCAGCAAAGTCAACATTAATATCACCATCTTCTAAAAGGATAGACACCATACCCCTAACAGCTCTAGCTAAAATATCATCAACTAGTTTAAATGCTTCTTTTATACCTGCTTTTTTTGGGAGTATGCTAAGAAGTTTTTCGTTTTGGATTACAATGATAGAATCACTTTCTTTTTTTAATTCAGCTAAACCAGCTTCTGCTAATTTTTTTCTTTGTTTTCCTTCAAATGCAAAAGGCATAGTTACAACTGAAACAGTTAGCGCACCTACTTCTTTAGCAGCTTGTGCTACAACAGGAGCTGCACCTGTACCAGTTCCACCACCAAGTCCTGCTGAAATAAATACTATGTCGCTTTGACTTAAAGCAGCTTTTACTTCTTCAAAACTTTCTCTTGCGCTTTCTGCTCCAATTTCTGGTTGCATTCCAGCACCCAAACCCTTGGTTTTTTTCTCACCTAGTTGAATTCTAGTTTTTGCTAAAGATTTAGCTATAGCTTGTGCATCAGTATTAGCTGAAATAAGATCAAGATCATGTAAACCCATATTTACCATATGATCTATCATGTTACCGCCACCGCCACCGCAGCCTATGACTTTTATTTTTGCACCTTTTGCGTGTTGCATTTCTTCCACTAGATATTCGCTCATTGTGTCTCCTATTAGAACTGGTTTATTAATTTATTCCAAAATTTATGCATTAAATTCGTTTTTTTATCTTTCTTTGTTTCTATTTTTGCTAATTCTGTTTTTTCATCTTCAAATTCTTTTTGATCTTGAAAAATTTCTTCAAAATCTTTATTTTCTTCTTCATTTTCATCTATGGTAAGATTTTGTTTGATTTGTTTATTGATAAATTCAGGCTCTCCTTTGTATCTTAGTTTCTCATTAGAATCTAATTCATAAGGAGTAAAATGCCCACCACCATATAAACAAAGACCTATAGCACAGCTATTTTCTGCATCTTCAAAAATTTCTTTAAAACCATCCATAGTATCTTTTTTTGCAGTCGCTATTCTAACAGCTTTATTATCAAAATAAGCTGAAGCAAGCTTGTCAAGTCCTGCAAATTTTGTCATTCCACCTGTTAATACTATACCTGCTCCTGCTTGATTTGCACAAGCATTATCGCTTAGCATTTTAGCTAAAATAATAATAGTTTCTTCAATTCTTGCATAAATTACATTGGATATGACTTCTACTGAAACTTCATTTTTTCTTTTTTCATCACCCATGTATGGAATTTGTATAATTGAGTTTTCATTTTGCGCTAAAGATGCATAATTTAATTTTAGTTTTTCTGCTTCTTTTGGTGGGGTATGTAAAGCTATGGATAAATCATTGGTGATATTTACTGAGCCAATTTGCAAGCATTCATTGTAGCGTATAGAATTACCCGCATGAATGACCATATCGCAAACTGCTCCACCCATATCGATTAAAATAGCACCTAATTCTTTTTCACTATCATCAAAGCATGCGATAGAAGAAGCATATCCTGAAAGAACGATATTATCTACTCTAAGATCAGCAAGCTCCACAGCTTTTTTTAGATTTTTAATATGCACTTCTTGTGAGATTACAATATGCGTAGAAACTTCAAGGCGATTTCCACTCATTCCCAAAGGATCTTCTACATGTTCAAGATCATTTACTTTAAAATTATAAGGTAATACATGAATGATTTCATATCCACTAGGTATATTTGCAGTATGCTTTGCTGTGCTTACTGCTCTGTGAATTTCTTTAATACCTATTTCATGATTTGGTATATTAACTACACCTATACTATCTACACTTTTTGCATAAGCACCTGAAATAGATACAATTACTTTATCATAATGCACGCCTGACATCATTTGTGCATCAGCTACTGCTTCTTCTATGGATTTTGAAGCAAGTTCTATATTAGTAATTGCTCCTTTTTTTATACCATTTGATTTTGATTTTCCAAAACCAATGACTTTTAGTCCTTCTTCGCTTTTTTGTGCTAATATGGCGCAAGTTTGTATTGAGCCTAAATCAATTCCTAAAATATTCAATTTGTATTTCCTTTATAATAGCGTTGAATTGGATATAATTCTATAAGTTTTTTTAATAATTCTTCCTTAAGTAAAGCTTGTTTAGTTTGTTTAGCGCTTTGCTCTATGATAAATTTGTAAATTTCTTCTTTGTTTTTATTTTCTAAAGTTTGTTTTGTGATCTCATAAACTATTGCTTTATCATCAAATAATACATAAGATTTAGCTTTGTTTGAGTCAAATACATGCATTAAAAACTCACTAAATTCAGTATCATTCATCATATTACCCACTTTTGCATTTTTGCTTGAGTCACGGCTATAAGTACCTATGTCTATACCTTGGAAATTATCTAGGGCGAGTTTTGCTTTTTCTTCTAATAAGGCTTTAGTTTTTTCTTTAATGTAAAGTTTACTTACTTCGTTTTTAGCTTGCTCAAAAGTCATAGTTTGTATAGGATTTATTTTTATAATTTTTGCAATCATATAGCCGTTTTCAAATTTAAAAGGCTTAATAAAATCATTTTCTTTAGCTTTTTGTATATTTTCTAAAGGATAATAAATATCAGCATCGCTGATTGTGATATTTTTATCAAAACTAAGCTCGTTCTTTCTCAAAGCCACATAGCTTTCATTGGCTTTAAGTTTAAGTTTAGAAAGTTTTAAATCTTTTATAACTTTATCTTTGCTTTGTTCTAGACCTAGAATTTTTCCTGCAAAATCTTTATAATCATTTTTATTTTCTTCATAGTAAGCTTGGATTTCTTTGTCATCAATTTTGATTATATCAGGGTTTAAAAAATAAGTTGCAAGCTCGTAACTTTTTTGCGTCTTATAAAGCTCTTTATTTTTCTCCCAAGTTTGTTTTAACTCTTTTTCATCTATTGTTATGTTTTTATTATCAAGTTTTATAGCTTGAACTTTTAAACTATCTTGCATTAAAAAACTTGCGCCAAACATATCAAGTTCATTGGGTTTGATTTGTAAATTTAAAATAGCATTGATTTTTTTAAGTAATAACTCATCGTGAATGATTTTTTCATAAGTTTTTGGTGTATAGTTGTTTCTTGCAAGCAGATTATAGTATAAATTTTTGTCAAAAACACCTGAAGCATTATGAAAGATTTTTTGATGTGCTAAATCATAAGCAATTTCTTCCTCGCTCACATTTAAACCCAAGGTTTTAGCATAAGAAAGTAGTAGTTTTTCTTGTATAAGTTCATTAATAGCTTGGGTATTTAAGCCATCTTTTTGTGCTTGTTCTTGTGTGTAATTGCCATTGTTTAGCTGAGAATAATAGCCAAATAATTGAGAATATTTAAGATTAAACTCATCATAACTTATTTTTTCATCGCCTACTTTTGCAACAGAATTTGACCTGTCGGTGTTAAAATCATAACTCCCCCAACCAACAAAACCTGCTCCAACAAAAGCAATAACGCTAATCCAAATAGTTACAACTAAGTATTTTTTATGATGCTGCATCCAAGTGAGCATTTTTACCCCAATCTGATTAAATAAATTAAACTATAAATTATAAATAATTTGTGATTAATAAAAGATTAATTTTAAATTATTATGATAAATTTGTTTCCGCTAAATGGATAATTTTGCAAGAATTTTCAATTAAATCTATAATTTTACCTAATTCATAACTTGTTCTACCATAGGCAAATATACCATAGCCCTTTACAACAACAAAATTTTGTTTTTGTTCTAACATATAACGATAAATTTCAGTTTGTGATCTATCCTCCCAATCTTCATAATTTTTAGGATTATAAACTCGAATTTCTTCTAAAAAAATTTCACCAAAATAATCTTGAGGTGTTATAAAATCATGATTTAAACTCATAGATAAGGTATAGGTTGGACAGGCAAAACATATAAATTTGGCTTCAGGTATATTCTCATATATACTTTTATGGATTTCACTATCGCTACTTGCCTCATCCCAGCTATAATCTTTTGCAAATTTTAAAATACTTAAACTTTTTTCATCTAGTTGATTTAAAAAAGTGTCATTTTTATTTATAATAAAAGAACTTTGAGATAGTTTTGCTGAAACCGATCCGTGGCAAATTCCAAAAAAATTTTTTTTAAACATTGAAGTAGAAAGTATTTTGATTTGAGAAATGATATTTTCTTTATTCATTAAAAACCTTGTTTTAAACTTAACTAAGATATTATACTAAAAAATATTTTAAAGGTTTATTTTGCAAAGTCCACATATTCCTGTTTTACTGCAAGAAGTTTTAGACGCTTTTGATGATTTTGATAGTGGAGATTTTTTAGATTGCACTTTGGGTTATGGAGGGCATTCTAAGGCGTTATTGCAAGCTCATGAGAAACTAAGATTAATTGCTTGTGATAAAGATTTAGAAGCTTTAAATTTTTCTAAAGAATTTTTAAAAAAATTTCAAGATAGGATAAGTTTTAATCATATAGGTTTTAAAGATATTTTAACTCAAATTCCAACGCAAAACTTAAGAGGAATTTTAGCTGATATCGGTGTATCTTCTTTGCAGCTTGACAAAAATGATAGAGGTTTTTCACTAAATTCTGATTTTTTAGATATGAGAATGGATCAAAATCATCCTTTAAGCGCTAAAGAAGTGGTAAATTCTTACAGTAAGGAAGCCTTGGAGCAAATTTTTAAAGATTATGGAGATTTAACACCGGTTGCTTCAATGCTTGCTCAAAAAATCATCAATGCAAGAAGTCAAAAAGAGATTGCAAGCGCAAAAGAATTAAGTCAAATTATAGGAAATGCTAAGCTAAAAGGACGCAATGTGTCTTTAGCTTTACTTGTATTTCAAGCTTTGCGTATAGAAGTAAATAATGAGCTTGGCGAATTAAAATCCTTGCTTGAAAACATAGAAAAAGCAAAATTAAAAGATTGTAAATTAGCCATTATTAGTTTTCATTCTTTGGAAGATAGGATAGTAAAAAATACTTTTAAAAGATGGGAAAAAGACTGCATTTGTGATGAAAGAGCCATAAAATGCGAATGTGGCAAAGGACATAGTCTTGGGAAAATTTTAAGTAAAAAAGCTATAAGTGCCTCCAAAGAAGAAATAAGCTATAATAGCAGATCAAGTTGTGCAAAAATGAGAATTTTTTATTTTAGGTAAATAATGGTTGAAGATGATTTTTTAAAAGAAAAGCAAAATATACGTGAAAAAATGTTGAAATATTCCAGGGCTATTAAAGAAGGTAGGCCTTATGAAGAATATGAGCAAAATTTTAATGAGAGCGATCGTATACTAAAAAATAGAATACAACGTAAAAAAAGACCTAAATTTACAGATTTTGATGAAGAGTATGAAGAAAAACCTAAGAAGCAATCTGCTATTTATTTAAAAGAAGATTTGATTAATGTTAAATTAGAAGAAAAAAAGCCTTTTAAATTACAACTTAATTTTTTCAAAAAGCAAAAAGAAAAATTCGATAAAAAAAATATTGCAAATTCTAAAACGCTTAAAAGTAACAAATCAACTCAAGAAGTAAGAAAAATAGAAAAAAAACAAGAAAATAAAGATCCTATTCAAATATCTAAAATTCTTACCCAAAGCAATGTTTTTGTCACTTCAAAATTTCAAGATTTAAAAGAAAAAAGAAAAGAAAAAGCTAAACTCAAACAAGAACTAAAAGAGCAAAAAAAAATCGAACAAGAAAAACTAAGAAAAGCTCAAGAGGAATTAAAAGAAAAAGAAAAACTAGCCAAGCAAGAACAAAAAATTTTAGAAGAAAAAGTAAGACTTGAAGAAAACCAAGAGTATAACCAAGAAGATAAATATGAACTTTTAGATAGTATAGTAAGTGAGGAGAATAAAAATTTAAGTCCTAAAAATTTAATATATGCAGGTTTGATGATAGCATTTGCTTTATTGATATTTTTCCCACAAATTTATATTAGAAATCAAATTTATTATGTAAGTAGAGATATAGCGGATTTAAGATCGCAAGAACTTGTTTTAGATGAGGAAAACAAAGAGCTTCAAAGACAGCTTGAGGCGCTATATTTTCAAAATCAAGTTTTAGACTTTTTAGATTAATCTTGTGTTTGAATGATTTTTTCTAAAACATATTGCTCGAGTTGGTTTTTTGGGATTTCTTCTTTAATGGCTTGGTTATAAATATTTTCTGCTATTTTTGAATATTTTTCATAAGCAAAATATGGAAAATGCAAAGCCCAAGCTTTTTTTAATAATCTTTTACTTATTACTTTTCTAGTGTAAATTTTAAAAATATCATAGCCAATAAAAACACAAGCGGTTACAAAAACAGCACTTAAAATACTAATATGAAAATCAATAATTGTTAAAAAATAATGACTAATGATAAGCATAGGAACTAAAATAGCTATGCAAAAAAATGCATAAATAAGATAAGAATTAAACACCTTAAATTTAAAATTTAATTTCGCAGGATCTACCATCATGCCTTCATTAAGTAAGGCGTTTGCTTCTAATAAATCTTTTAAATTAACAGGTTGGTTTGAAACTTTAAAAATAAAGTTTAAAATAAATTCTTGTATTTTCATTTTTTACCCAATTAGTATGTGATTTTTGTGATTTTAACATTTTTGTTTTTAATTAAACTAAATTTTAAGTCTTGTAAATGAAATCTTGTGTTAAAATTTATATTATTTTAATATCAAAATGGAAGAAAAATGGCAGATTCTAGATTTATGATGAATGTAAAAGGCATAGCTAAGAGTTTTATACCTAGAAAAATTTATCAAAATCAATTGCAAAATATTTTAAAAGAAATTTTAAAATTAAAAAATATAGATAATATTATTACTCGCTTGAATTATTATAATCTGCAAAATGATTTTTTTGATATAAAAAAATTTGAAAATTATGAAAAAATAGGAAAATTTCCTTTTAAAAAAACTTCTTATGCTTATGATGCTTATGCAATCAGTAAGTATTTTGATGATGATTTTTTGTGGATTAAAGGTTTTGGGGATATTAGTTATAATCTTAAATATCCAAGTATAGCTAAATCAAGACCGGTTGAAAATGGTTTTAATAACATCATTTTAAAATTAGATAAAAACAGACATTTTGATTTTATACAGGATAAAAATCAATTTGAAGATAAAAAAGACTTGCTTTTTTTTAGAGGTGCGATTTATCAGCCTCATCGTATTAAATTTTTTGAAAAGTATTTTGATAATCCTCGTTGCGATATTGCTCATGTTGGTGGTAGAAAAATTCAAGCTGAAAAATGGATTAAAAATTTAAATTTTAAAATCAGTAGAGCCTATCAAACTCAGTTTAAATTTTTACTTTCTTTAGAAGGCAATGACGTAGCAAGCAACTTAAAGTGGGCGATGAGAACAAATTCTTTAGTTTTAGCTCCAAAAATGCGCTATGAAACTTGGTTTATGGAAGGAAAGCTAGTTCCAAATGAGCACTTTGCTTTGATTGATGATGATTATGAAAATGTAGAAGCTTTGCTTGATTATTATTTAACTAATCCGCATAGAGCAAAAGAAATCATTCAAAATGCCCATGCTTACATAGAGCAATTTTTAGATGAAAAGATAGAATTTTATATAGGAATTTTAGTTTTAGCTAAGTATTTTTATTATTCTAATCAGCTTGATTTGCCAAAAGATATTGTTGATTTATTTGATTAAAAGGAGGACTTATGCAAGAAATGGAAGTGGTGTTTTTAAATGATGAGTTTGTAAAAGCTAGTGAAGCTAAAGTGAGTGTTTTTGATAGAGGTTTTATCTTTGGGGATGGAATTTATGAAGTAGTTCCTGTGGTAAATGCAAAAATAGCTGACAAAGAAGAATTTTGGGAGCGTTTTGAGCGTAGTTTGGCTCAAATTGAACTACAAATTCCTTATACAAAAGAAGAATTTGAAAATATTTTAGAGCAATTAATCATTAAAAACTCTCTTAAAGAAGGTGGGCTTTATATGCAAGTTACTAGAGGGGTTGCTAGTAGAAATTTTGCTCTTTTGAAGGGATTAAAACCTACTATTATGGCTTTTGCTTTTGAATGCAAGGTGATTGAGCATGAGTATGCTAAAAATGGGGTAAGTGTTATTTCAACATCTGATTTAAGATGGAAAAGAAGGGATATAAAATCAATTTCTTTATTGGCTCAATGTCTTGCAAAAGAAGAAGCTATAAAAGCTAAGGTTTTTGAAGCTTTTATGGTAGAAAATGCTTTAGTAACGGAAGCTTCTAGTAGTTCAGCTTTTATTATAAAAGATAAAACTTTAATTACTAAGCCATTTTCTAATGAAATCTTACCAGGAATTCGCCGTAAAAATATCTTGAAATTTGCCAAAGAACTTGATCTTAAAGTAGATCAAAGAGCTTTTAGTATGAAAGAAGTATATGAGGCTGATGAGGTATTTATTTCTGCGGCTACTTTTTTGATTTTAGGTGTTATAAAAGCAGATAGCAAGGTGATTAATGATGGTAAAGTAGGCTTTTATACCCAAAAACTAAGAGAAAAATATGTAGAAAAAATACAAAAAGAGGTTTTTTAATCAAAACCCGCATTAGTAAATTCTTTAGGATTATCAAGAGCGTAGCGAAACTTTTCCCAGTCTATTTGTTTGTCCCAAATAGCTACGATTAAAGCTGCTACGCTATTACCGCATAAATTTCCTACCGCACGAATTTCAGACATAAACTTATCCACACCCAAGAGTATAGAAATAGCAGCTACTGGTAAAACCTCGCCTAAACTTGCTCCTAAGCCATTGTTAGCTTCTGCAATATGCATATTAGATAAAGCTGCCAGCGTACTTCCTAGTATAATAAAACCTGAACCAGTTACACCAACAGCACCTTTTGAAGCTATCATTAGTACGATTAAAATGCTAATTTCATGCGTTAAAGAAAGCTCTACATTAAAAGCTTGTGCAAGGAAAATCAAACTCATAGCCAAATAAATATTAGTACAATCAAGATTAAAACTATATCCAGTTGGCAATACCAAACCCACAGTGGCTTTTGAAATTCCTGCTTTTTCAAGCTTTCTCATAAGTGGAGCTAATGCTGATTCGCTAGAACTTGTAGCAAAAACTATCAAAACTTCTCTTGAAATAAAACGCATAAATTTAAAAATATTTACTTTGGCAATAAAACAAATAAGTCCTAAAACTCCAAAGATAAAGAGCAAAGAAGCAAGTAGCATAACAACAAGTAAATATCCTAAATTTAACAAAGAATCAAGTCCATATTTTGCCACTAAAAAAGCCATCGCAGAAAAAGCAGCAATAGGAGAAAAATACATAATGATTTCTAGGATTTTAAAAACAAAACTTTGCATTATTTCTAAGGTTTTTTGTATAGCTTTTCTTTCATCAATTCTCATAAGCGAAATAATAAAAGCACAAGCTAGGGCTATAACTAAGATTTGCAAGGTTTTTCCCTCGCTAAAAGCAGCGATGATATCAGTAGGTATGGCGTCTTTTAAAATATGTAAAATTTCATTTTGCGCACTTATTTCTATATTGTTATTGACAAATTGAGCTACACTATCTTTATCTAAGGTGTTTGGATCAAGGTTCATTCCTTTTCCAGGTCCCATAATATTTGCCATAAAAATACCAATAGCTAAAGCAAAAGTACTCACTACTTCAAAGTACAATAAAGCTTTAGCACCTATACTTCCAACTTGCTTTAGACTTTCAAGGCTAACAACTCCTAAAACAATAGTTAAAAATATAATAGGCCCTATTAAAAATTTTAAAGCTTGTATAAAATAATCTACCCCGATTTTACTAGCTAGTGCAAGTTCTTTATCTAATAAACCAAGGCTAATACCAGCTATTATTCCTATAATCACCCAAAAACCTAAATTTTTTAACATTTTTTTGAGCTTGCTTGGTTTTTCATGGGTAATTACTAGCACAAAAACTCCTTGAAATTTTTTAAAACCACCACATATTAGCAAAGAAAAACTTATTTTTATGATTAAAACAAATAAAAAATAAACAATACTCTTAAAAATAATAATTTTTTTGCTTATTTTGTAGATTAAAGTAGCATTTTGTAGTATTTTTATCTGATTTATTATGAAATAAATAATGATAATGTTTATCTAAATTTAAGAAAGCTAGTACTATACTTGCGACTATGATTTTAAAAATGAATATCATTTCGGAGTAAAATAGTGTTTAAAAAAATAAGCTTGTTGATAATTTTTTTATTTTGTACTATTGTTTATGCTAGAGAGATTGATTATCAAAAAGAAGCCCAAGCAATCAAACTAATTTTAAATGAAAGTATGATTTTATACAAAGAAAATAAAAATTTAGAAGCAAAGAAAAAAGCAGAAGATGCATACTTTCAGCATTTTGAAACCATGGAAGGCTCTATTGGGCGTAATGTTGGTAGAAAAGCCATCGTTATGGAGCGTAAATTTGTTAATTTAAGAAAGTTATATAAAGATAAAGAAGATTTTTCTAAAATAGAAGCTTTGATTAGTAGTTTGTATTTTGATTTAGATGAAATAGTTCCTATTTTAGAAAAAGGCTTCCAGCTTAAAGCTGAAGCTAGTGATGTAAATTATGATAAAAAAGCAGCTGAAAACTCATCTTTAAAAGCAGAAAAAGAACGCCAAGCACAAGCTGAAGCGATGTTTGCTGCTTTGCTTGGAGAGAATGTTAAAGAACAAACTTCACAAAACTCAACTCAAAGTTTGATTGCTCAAGAGCAAGACACTCAAAAAGATGAAGCATTATTAGCTTTGCAAGAAGCTTCGGCTTTGGATGCAAGGTTACAATTTTTAATGGATTCTATGATTTCAAAGCTTGATCAGGCTGCATTAGCTTTTGTAAATAAAGACTATCAAAAAGCTAAAGATTTGATTCAATCAGCATTGTTTGAAGACTATAGAAATTCAAAAGTAGAAGTTTTAGTGGCAAGATATACTAAGGCAGGAGTGGATAAAAAAATTCAAACTAAACTTAGAACTATTATAAGAAAAATTAATGCTAATATTTTAGATGAAAAAACTATTAGAGATGAAATTTCAAACATATCAGATTTATTATATGAAGCGTTTTTAGCTCTACCTAAAGAAGAATTAGCCTTGCTTCAAGTTAAAGGCTTTGATGAAAGTGCTATGAGTGCTAAAAACTATACTAAAGTATATGATGATATGAAAATTGCTCTTAATGATATTTTGCAAAATTATGAGGGATTTAGTTTAAATAGTATAGATGCTTTACAAAATGTGTATTTGGATATTTTTGAAGCAAGTGGTATGGAAAGTAAAATTGGTGCTATTGATAGTGCTTTAAAATTAAAAATAGAAAGTTATTTTTCAAAAGGCGTTGCACTTATTAAAGCAAGTGCTTCTAAAGAAGAATTAAAACAAAATTTTGACGAGCTTAGTGCCTTAGTGGAAGGCTCTTTAGATAAAATTCAAGAATCCTCACCTATGTCTTTATTTATATGGGCTTTGGGTATTATCTTAAGAGAGGGTTTGGAAGCTTTAATTATCATTGTAGCTATAGTTTCATACCTAGTTCAAAGTGGCAATAAAAAACGTTTAAATATAGTATATTCAGCACTTTGGAGTGGGATATTTTTAAGTTTTGTAACGGCATTTTTTATATCATGGATTTTTAAAGAACAAGCAGGGCAAAGCAGAGAGTTGCTAGAAGGTATTACTATGCTTGTGGCTGTTGCATTATTGTTTTATGTGGGTTTTTGGCTTTTATCAAATGCACAAAATAAAAAATGGGCAAATCACATAAAAACTCAAGCAGTTGAAGCTATATCACATAATTCAGCAAAAACCTTATGGTTTAGTGTATTTTTAGCTGTATATAGAGAAGGTGCTGAAACTATTCTTTTTTATCAGGCTTTATTATTTGATGCAAAAACAAGCACAGATTATAGTTTTATATTTATAGGATTAGCTAGTGGATTAATTATACTTGTCATACTTTATTATTTATTAAAAGCTGGTGCTTTAAAAATACCAGTAAAACAATTTTTCTATATAACTTCATACATTATTTTTTATATGGTCTTTGTCTTTACGGGCAAAGGCGTTGGTGAGCTCATAGAAGCTAAGGTTATCACCCCAAGCTTACTTCCTTTTGATTTTGAAGGAATTTTGTGGCTTGGAATTTATCCTTACTATGAGAGCATCATACCTCAGTTTATGGTTTTAATCTTACTCATTATGGGTATTTTTATAACAAAGCAAATTTCAAATAAAAGGGAAAAAATATGAAAAAAACTTTATTAAGTTTAGGCGCAGCAGCTAGTATTTTAGCTAGTTCAGTTTTTGCAGCAGAGGTGCCAATTGGCGATCCTTATGAGTTAAATGGTATGGAAATAGCAGCGGTTTATTTACAACCAATTGAAATGGAGCCAAGAGGGATTGACCTTGCAGCTAGTTTAGCAGATATTCACCTTGAAGCAGATATTCATGCATTAAAAGGCAATAAAAACGGCTTTCCAGAAGGCTTTTGGATTCCTTATTTAACTATAGCTTATAAGCTAACTAATCTTGACAATGGTAAAGTAAAAACAGGAACTCTTATGCCTATGGTAGCAGATGATGGCCCTCACTATGGTGCAAATTTAAAAATGGATACAGGCATTGGAAATTACGAGTTAGTATTTTTAATAGAAAGTCCAGAAAAACAAGGTTTTGGACGCCATGTTGATAAAGAAACAGGTGTTGGTAAGTGGTTTGAGCCATTTTCGGTTAAATATAACTTCAAATATACAGGAAAACCTAAGTGATTTTTCCCTAGCTTTTGCTAGGGTTTATTTATGAAATTATTGATTTTATAAATAAATTCTATCAAAGAAGAGCCTATGTCGATTTATTTTGTACATTTTTTTGGAGTATTTTTTTCTTATGCGCTTTTGAGTGCTTTATTTTTTTATAATCTAAAAAATTCTTTAGTGTTTAAACTTGCTTTTGTGGGTTTTGTTTTTTCTTATTTTGCTTTTTTTATTAGTGCTAAAACACTAAGTTATGATTTGTTATATTTTTCTAATGATATTTTATTTGTTTTATTGTTTTTGGGTGTTATCATTTTTTCTTTTATGAAAAAGAATTTTTTAAAAGAAAAAATTCAAGCAATATTGCTTTTTTTATTATCTTTTGCTTTTGGTATAAAATACTTACATATTTCTATCGATTTTCCTATATTAAGCACTAATTTTTTAGATTCTTTAGCGATTAGCTCTTTTGGACTTATTTTGCTTGCTTTTGTTGTGTGTTTTGGGGCTTATCTTTTTACAAGATGGTTAAGGGAATTTAAATTTAAGTTTTTAAATTTATTTTTATTTATTATTGTGATTTTTTATCTAAATGAAGCTTTAGCTCAAATTTTATTACACCTTATGAGAGAAGGCGTGATAGAAACAGAAAGTTTGTATTTAAGCTATGTGGCAAAAAGTGTGTATTATGCTAAATTTTATACTTATGTATGGTTTTTATTGCTAGGAATTTGTATAGTTTTAGCTCTAAAGCAAAGAGTGAGTGAAAACAGCAAGAAAAAAGATTTTGATATAGAATTTAGAAAAAATCAAGCAAAAAATTCAACTATAACTAATTTTAGTGCAAGTATTTTTAGTGCTATGATTTTAAGTCTTTGTATTTTTCTTTTTTATGACTTGCATGCTTCAAGACCGGTAACCATAGACGAGCCAACCTATGTAGAGCCAAATGAAAATAATGAATTTGTCTTTGATGTAGCGATTTTAAGAGATAATAACTTACATCGCTTTGCTTATATTAGTGATGAGGGTAAAGTGGTGAGATTTTTTTTAATTAACAAAAGAGAAGATAAAGACTCGCCAGTAGCTGTTTTTGATGCTTGTAGTATATGTGGGGATATGGGGTATGTTAAAAAAGGTGGAGAATTAATTTGTATCTCATGTAATGTTAGAATTTTCTTACCAAGTGTAGGTAAGGCAGGTGGGTGTAATCCTATCCCTATGAAGTATAAATTTGAAAATGGTAAGGTTATCATACCTTTTTCAGAAATTTTAGATGGGGTTAATTTTTTCACTCAAGTAGTAGAAAAGAAAGTTTATGATCCTATTGATCATACTGAATTAATTAATTTAAAAGCACCAAGATCTTATGTTTATAAAGGAAGAACATATTTTTTTGCGAATGAAAAAAACTATGAAGAGTTTAAAAACGATCCTTTAAAATATATCGATATGAATAAGACTTCAAAATATAGAATTCATAATTTACTAGGAAATGACTATGCAAGTTAAGATTGTAAAAAATTCCATTTTTCAAAATAAAATTCAAAAATCCCTAGCTTTGCTGACGATTTTTTTAGCTACTTTACTTATGGCTACTATGTTAAATCTTACTTTGGGTATAGGTAATGAAATCACAAAAGAATTAAGAAGTTATGGGTCAAACATTTTAGTTTTACCTAAAGGTGCAAGTTTAAGTGTAGAAGTGGGTAATAAAATCTATGAGCCTTTGAAAAATCAAAATTTTTTAGAAGAAAACAAGCTTCATACTATAAAAGAAATTTTTTGGAGAAATAATATCAATGCCTTTGCACCATTTTTAGATACTCAAGTAAAAATTCAAACTCCAAATGCAAATTATGAAAATATCTCTTTAGTGGGAACTTATTTTGATAAGGCTATAAAGGTGCAAGATGATGATGATTTTTATGCGGGTATTAAAGAATTATATAAATATAGTCAAATCAAAGGAAATTACCCAAAAGATGATAGTTTAGATGAAATAATGCTAGGAAAAGACTTAGCACAAAAGTATGATTTAAAAATAGATGATGAAATCACCCTTGTGCAAAATGATCAAATTTTTAAAGTAAAAATTGTTGGTATTATAGACTTAACTCAAGTCTTTTCAAATAAAATCATTACTTCTTTGCTTTTAGCACAAAAGCTTTCTAAAAAAGAAGGTTTATTTGCCAAAGCAGAAGTTTCGGCTTTGACTATACCTGAAAATGATTTAGCACAAAAAGCAAGACGCGATGTAGATAGTCTTGATCAGCTTGAGTATGATCAGTGGTATTGTACTGCTTATGTAAGTTCTATTGCTTATCAAATCGCAGAAGATTTTAAAGGTGCTAGCACAAAAGTAGTGAGTGCGATTTCAGATGCAGAAAGTTTGATAGTATCTAAAATTCAATCTTTAATGGCAGTAGTTAGTATTATATGTTTAATCGTAGCTTCCATAGCCATATCATCTTTAATGAGTGCAGATATTTTTAGAAGAAAAAGTGAAATAGGACTTTTAAAAGCTTTGGGTGCTAGCACTTTGCAAATTTATATGATTTTTGCACTAGAAGGGGTTGTGGTAGCTTTAGTTGGAGCAGTTTTTGGTTTTGCTTTTGGCGTGGGAGTTTCAGAAGTTATTGCTCTTAGTATATTTGATCATGCTATTGCTATATCTTGGATTATTTTACCAATTTGCTTATTTTTTGCGGTGCTTATAGTATTTTTAGGATGTTTGTTTTCTATCAAAGGAATTTCTAAACTTTCTACTTCAGAGGTTTTATATGGCAAATAATTTTTTTATGCAAGAGGTTTTTAAATCTCTTATTTTTTCTTATAAAAGAGTTTGTATTATTTTTATAGCTGTGTTTATGGGTGCTATGGTTAGTGCTTCATTTTTTAATATTTATTTTGATATTGACACAAAATTATCTAAAGAATTAAAGGCTTATGGGGCTAATTTTATCATCACGCCAAAAGATGATGAGTTTTTAAGTATGGATGAGTTTAATCAAGTTAAAGAAAGCTTGAAAGCAAAGGCTTTAACCCCATTTTTATATGGTTTTTATAATCTTGAAAGCTCAAGTGCGGTGGTTGTTGGAGTTGATTTTGCGAATTTAAAGCTTACTAAGCCTTTTATGGAAGTTTTAAAAGGAAGCTTTTCTTTGAGTGATTTTAGTGAAGATGGTGCCTTTGTAGGAGCTGATTTAGCTAAACAATTAGAGCTTAAAATAGGACAAGAATTACAAATTTATAACCCAAGTATATCTAAAATAGTCAAAGTAAAAATCAAAGCTATTTTAAGAAGCAACGATGAGCAAGATGGGGTTTTAATCATCTCTTTGAAAAAAGCACAAGAGTTAGCAGCTAAAGAAGTGATAAATTATGCTCAAGCTATTTTGCTAGGTGATTATGAAAGTTTAGATCAAAAAGCAAAAGAGCTTAGCAAGGGCAATGTAGAAGCTAAAGTCATAGCTTCAGTATCTATTAGCGAAGGTGTGATTTTAGAAAAGATCAAAGCTTTAATGGCTTTGATTAGTTTAACTATTTTGCTCATTAGTTCTTTGAGTGTAAATACCACTCTTAGTGCGGTGATTTTTTCAAGAAAAAAAGAAATAGCCTTGCACCTTGCACTAGGAGCTAAGCATAAAGAAATCATCAAGCTCTTTGGAGCTGAAGTGTTTATTTTAAGTTTAAGTGCGAGTTTGCTTGGTGCTTTTTGTGGATATTTTTTGGCAAATATTTTTGGGTATTTGATTTTTAATGCAAGTATAGATTTTAGATTGCTTTCAGTATTTTTTGCGGTACTTGTTTCTTTGGTATTTGCATTTTTTGCAAGTATTTTGCCGCTAAAAAAAGCTTTAAAAATCAATGTTTGTGAAAATTTAAAGGGTGAGTGATGAAAAATATTATAAAAATTTCAAATTTAAATCGTAATTTTAATGAAGTTAAAGCTTTGCAAAATATCAACCTAGAAGTAAAGCAAGGTGAATGGCTAGCTATCATGGGTCCATCAGGTTCAGGTAAATCAACGCTTTTAAATATACTTTCTTTGATGGATACTCAAAGTAGCGGGGAGTATTTTTTAGATGATAAAGAAGTTGGAAATTTAAGCGAAGAAGAAAAAAGCGTAATCAGAAGAGAAAAAATAGGTTTGATTTTTCAACAATTTCATTTAATACCTTATTTAAATGCCTTAGAAAATGTTATGCTAGCTCAGTTTTATCACTCAAGCATAGAACAAAAAGACGCTATAATGGCGCTAGAAAAAGTAGGGCTTTCACACAGACTTACGCATTTACCAAGCCAACTAAGTGGCGGGGAACAACAAAGACTATGCATAGCAAGAGCTTTAGTGAATGATCCTGAAATTTTATTAGCAGATGAGCCAACTGGAAATTTAGATGAGGCAAATGAAAAAAACATTCTAGAACTTTTTTGTAAATTAAAACAAGATGGCAAAACCATAGTTTTAATCACTCACAATCCAGACTTAGCTACCTTTGCTGATAGAACTATCATTTTAAGCCATGGAGTGATGAAAAGTGAAAATTAAAAGTATAATTTTAGCTTGTTTATGTTTAGTTTTTTTAAGTGCGTGTTTTGAAAATAACAATAAAAATGGTGGTAAAATAGGTCTAAAAGCACCAGAAATCGCAGCAAAAAATTTACAAGGTGAGAAAATCAAACTAGCTGACTTTGATAATCTTATCGTTTTAACCTTTGTGGAGCAAGGTTGTGCATCTTGTTTAAAAGACTTACCACTCTTGGAAAAACTAGCTAACGAATACCCTAAAAAAATCACTATTTTAGCCCTTGATTCTATAGATAAAGGTAAGGATTTTGAAGAATTTGCTACAAAATATGATTACAAAAATATCACATTTTTACAAGATGATTTAGATATCTCGTGGCAAAGATTTAGCGTTTTTGCAGTGCCAACTACTTTTGTCATTAAAGATGGAGTTGTGCAAGATAAAATTATAGGAGAAAAACCATGGTCGCAACTAAAAGCTTCTATTGCTTCTTGGCTTTAATAAGCATTTTTTTCTTTAGTGCATGCTCAAATAATGAATTTCAAACCCTAAATTCAAATCAAAACTATACTTTTAAATATGATGGTTTTGAAAAAACCTTAAAAACACAAAATGCAAATCAAGCTTACGCTTTATTTTTTTTCACGCAAGATTGTGGTGCATGTAATGCACAAATTCCTATGTTAAACGAGCTTTATAAAGAAAGAAACTTTCCTATTTTAGCGGTGTTAAATGGAGCTAATTCAAAAGAAGAAGCTCAAAAAATTCTTTTGGAAAAAAAGCTAGATTTGCCACTTTTATATGAAGCCAAAGCAAGCTCATTTTTATCTAAAGCTGTGGGTGGAATTTATGGTGTGCCTGTGATAGTTTTTTATGATGAAAAAGGCAAAATAAATGAAAAATTCATCGGACTTACCCCAAAAAGTATTTTAGAAAATAAGATTAAATTTTTGCAATAATTTTTATTGAAAGTATTAATATTGTTATGTTTAAAGTATTTAAGATAACTTTTATCTTAAATTATTTTTAAGGAAAAATTTATAAATAAAATATTAATATTCCGATTATATTATTAAAATATTAGTAACAAATGTTACAAATATATACAAATAAACAATAACCCATCAAACACATTAACTATTTTTTGAAAGGACTTTTTCAATGAATATAAATTTATCTAAAAATCACCTCATGGGGGGGGGAACGATAATTTTCGTTTTAACTCAAACACTTTAAACTCTTTAAAAAACTATAAAAACTCTAATCTTTTAAAACTTTCTTTATTTGCTATTTTTTCCCTAAGTTCTTTAGAGGCA
>NZ_JAKMSR010000030.1:0-1553 GCF_025772765.1 Campylobacter sp. CNRCH_2015_0814
GCCATTAGTGGAGAAAATAACATTGATACCGTTACACCTGAGAGTATGATGTGATTTGCTAGCTTTTTCATAATTAATCCTTTTGGTATATTGCTTTAGTTTAAATTCACTACTATGCTTTTTGCATCTTTACTTACACTTAGAGTGTATTTAGCTTTTTGAACTTTTGCTTTGATGTTTTTATGTAAGCTTTGATTATTTTTAATAATAGTTTCTAATAAGCTTTGTAAGTCTTTTTGATTTAAGTGTTTATTGTTTGCATCTACAAAGCCTTTTTCGCTTTGCATTAAAATAAAGCTTTTATTTTTTACATTATTGCTTGTATATACATTAATAGAACTATCTTTAGAAAGATTAATAGCTTCTTTAGCACTTAAATAAGTTTTAGTATCATCTTTTAAGATAAAGCTATAATGATCAAAGTTATTAATAGTATTTGCTTTGATACTTGTATTTAATACTAAATGATTATTAGTACCACTTTTATGCATTAGAGCTTTTGATACAAAGTTATCATCTTCTTTAGTTTGTAAAAAGCTACCTGCTAATACTTCTATATTGGTATTATTAAAAATATTAGTATTACCACTTAGATATAAAGTATTATTATAGCTTTTATCATTTTCACTATATACACCAGAAGCACTTATAAATATAGCTTTGTTGTTTTTATACTCATCTATATTTAAATTATTTATATGAGTATAATTATCATGAGTATTCTTAGCTATACCTGCACTAATTACTATTTCCCCTTCTCTTTTATCAGAAGCTGTACCTAGGGCTAGATTATCAAAGATAAAAGTATTATTAGCACTTTCAGTTTTAGCATTAATAACATAAACATTAGAACTAGCTGCACTTGAATAATCTTTAATGTTTAAAGTATTATTATTAGCATTTTCATTGGCTCTTAAAATGATTTTAGAACCTTTATCTATATTAGAAGCATTGGATAAAGATTGTACAAGATTATATTTTATAGTGTTTTTTTCTAAATTATCAGCTTCTATAATAGTAGTGAGGTTTCTACCTGATTTTACATTATCTAAAACTATACTATTAGCATTAGCACTACTTGCATAATAATCTTTATTATCCAAACTAACCTTACTTACTCCATATAAGTATAAAGGTATAGCTATGTTTGAGTTTTTAATAACAATGCTATTATTATTTGCTTTAGAGCTTAGAGTTTGTGCTGCTGTGATTTGAATTTTATCTTGATGGTTTTCAACAGTAAGTCCTTGGGTTAAATCCCCATTGATATTAATACTATTATTATTAGCTCCTTTAGTAGCTACCCCACCATAAAGATTAAACTCATTTTTACCTGTAAAATTAGAATTAATTTCAAATGGTTTTTTTAGATTAATATTAATGCTATTATCATTAGCTATACCATTATTAGTTACACCTGCATAAAAGTCTAAGAGTGCTTTTACTTCTACATTAGTATTTAATGCTAATAAGGTTTGTAAGTCTTTTATATCTATAGTGTTTTTATAAGCATTACCTTGTATGATTTTACCCCCATAGATTTCTCCTACTAA
>NZ_JAKMSR010000031.1:0-1540 GCF_025772765.1 Campylobacter sp. CNRCH_2015_0814
TACATTAGTAGTTACTTCAAAATGTCCCTTAGCATTAGCAACTTCAGTGGTAAAGTCTAAGGCTTTATAGCTATCAAGAATTCTATTAATTTCATTCATATTAGAACCAACTTTTTGTTCTAATACATTTAGCATTTCATTTAATACATTTTTTAATTCTATTAATTGAGGATTAGCAGGAATTGCACTAATTCTTGCTGTTAGATTGCCACCTTCAACCTCTCTAACGGTTTCTACTGATTGTTCTACTGCCTTAGCATCTTGTTCTAATGCATTTTTAGTTTTAGTGATGTTTTCATTAATAGCTTTTGCTATTACTCCAAATTCATCGTTGCTTTTAACATCTATCATAGCAGAATCTTTAGTTTTATGATTGATAAAATCAAAGAAAGAACTAAGACCATTTTGTATAGCTTGTAAAGGTGATAGATAATAAGAGATGATGAAATAAAGCAAAACAATACTTGCAATACTTGTAAAAATAACAATAATGGCTTGTATATAGGCTATTTTCTCACTTGATTGAGAAATTGTATCAATATACGCCATATTACATACTGTATATCCATCTATGTTATCACACATTGCAAGTCTTTCATTTCCTTCTTTGCTGGTATAAAAGAATGGTTCACCATCTTTTACCTTACTAAATCCATCCGCCACAATAGCAACATTTGGATCGCTTCCAATATAATTTTTATTTGTTGAAACAAATGAAAAACGATTTTTATCATAAATAAAAGACGCACCTGGCATTTGTTTAAGACTATCTTCTAAATCTTTAACCAAAACATCAATTGCCAATACTCCTATAAAATTACCATCTTTGTATATTGGCATGGCATAAGTAAAGCAAGGCAAGCCTGTTGTAACATCAATATAAGAAGGAGTGATATATAGGCTATTATTTTTCATTGCCTCTATATAAAATTCTCTTGTTCTTGCATCATAATTATCAGCTTTTCCATAAATTCCATAGTCTAAGCCTTTACTATCGCTATCTGGATCACTTACTATTAATTCTCCATTTGGTTGGGCTAGATAAACAGCTAGAAAATTGCCAGAATCTCTAAATGATCTTAATTGATAGCCTATGTTGTCCATTAATTTTTCGGCAGAATTTAAATCAGAATAAGGGTGTCTAAGTATAGTTTCGCTTAGCTTTTTTAACGAATCAGACGTATCATCTTTGAAATTAATCATAAGATTTTTTGTAGAAATTAAACGATTTTGTTCAGAATTAACAATTTCTTGAAAAAGAGCATTTTTAACAAAAATAAATGTTACAATTCCTAGAATCAAAAGACATACAATTGCTATGATATTTGCAATTAAAGCAACTTTTATTTTAACACTTTTCACTACTTTTCTCCTAAAATATTTTTGTAATTATAAATAAAATTTTTACAATGAAAATTTAATTGTGATTTAATATTGTAAATTCCACAAAAGACAAAAAGATTATGAAATTGATAGATTAAATTTGAAGAAATTAAATTTGAAAGTCTTACTAAGCTAATTAGCTTACTAATCAACCCAT
>NZ_JAKMSR010000032.1:0-1532 GCF_025772765.1 Campylobacter sp. CNRCH_2015_0814
AACTAAACCCTTAATGGGTTTAGTTTGATTAGTTGGAAGATCTGTATTTTATTTAGTCTAATTTTTATCCATAACAATTTATGTTTACTTTAATAAAAATATTTTCACAATAGCTGCAATTTTTAATCATATATTTATAAAAAAATATTTTTATTATTTTATTATACAAAGTATGTATTTTTCATTTGTTATATCATTTTTTAATTTATTTTTGTGTGTGTGTATTTGAACCAATTTTAAAAAAATTAAATCTTTTAAAATAGTTTAAAAATAGTTTTATATAAAAAAATAGAATTAATGCTAATCAAAAAAAGGAGTTATTGATGTTTAAATCTTTAAATATAGGGTTAAAACTAGTATTATCAGTTGCTATTAGTATAATCGCTGGAATAGCCATTTTGGTGACTATTTTATCAATTCAAGTTGCTTCTAATATGGAAAATGAAGCTAAAAATTCAATCTTTCTTTCTGCGAAAAGATACGGAAATTTTATGCAAGGCATTCTAAATGAGGAAGTTGTTCTTACAAAAGGAATGGCTACATCGCTTAATGAAATGTTTTCGAAATATGACCAAGTAGATGTTGCGTTAATAGAAAGCTTATTAAAAAATACCTTTGACAGTAGTGGTTATGCAGCTTATTCATTTCTTTGGCTAAAAGATCCTTCTGTTTTATCTGACACCCAAGCATTAGATTCAAATTTTAAAAGCTCTAATGGTAAAACTTTTGCTATGATTTTTTTCGATGAAACTACAGGAAAAGCAGGTGGTATAAGATCTATAAAAGTTCCTAATAATTTTTCTCAACTGAACATTTTGCAAAAAATTGAGCAAAACGCAAAATATGGTGATTTAGATACTTTATTTGTTGGCGCTCCATCAAAATTAAATTATGATGGACATGATTTTTTAGGTATTAATTTAGGAATGCCTATCTTTAACAGTAAAGGCAAATTTGTAGGTGTTGTTGGATATACTTTTGATTTCTTAGAAATATCACAAGAAATGCTTGATCCAAAACTAGATGCCTATGAAGGTGATTTAAGATTTTTAATGACTGATCAAGGGGTTATTACTATTCACAAAAACAAAGATGCTATATTAAAAACTCTACCTGAAATCAATAAAGATCCTTCGACAAAATTTATTATTGATGCCGTTAAAGAACGTAAAGATATAATTATTGACAATTATACTGATTCAAATGGAAATCTCAGCTTTGCTAGTATCACTCCTTTTAGCACACTAGGAGACTCTAGTCACTGGAGTATAATAGTTACCGCACCAAAAAAGTCTGTTTTACAACCTTTATATAAATTACAATTTATTTTAATTATTATAGCACTAGTTATAGTTGTTATAATCTTAGCCATTGTTTATTTTTGTGTAAATAAAATAGTAGGTGCTAGAATTCCTATTATACTTCATTCTTTACAAAATTTCTTCAAATTTTTAAATCATGAAACCAAAGAAGTGCAAACAATAAAGATTAAAGCCGATGATGAATTAGGAAGAATGGGTAAAATAATCAAC
>NZ_JAKMSR010000033.1:0-1322 GCF_025772765.1 Campylobacter sp. CNRCH_2015_0814
CTAGGTATTAAAGAAGAAGATTTACAATTACTTATTAGTGAGTTTAGCACTAAAAGATTTAGCTTACAAGATTTACAAGATATATCTAATATCATTGCTTATTATTTCCAAGTTAATGGCTATCCTGCAGCAACAGCTTATGTACCCCAACAAGAATTTGAAGATAGTGTACAAATAAACATAGCCTTAGGAACATTAGGTAAGTATATAATAAAGAATAAAACTACTATAAAAGATTATTTTTTTGAAAGTAAACTTAATGAAAGAATCAAAGGTAAAATCATCTCTACTAAATTAATAGAAGATAGTGTATATAAAGTCAATGAAATGTATGGAGTACAAACCCTAGCAGGTTTACAAGCAGGAGAGAATGTAGGAGAAACTGATGTAGTTATAGAAGTAGTTCCTGATACTAAGGCTAATGTATTATTATATGCTGATAATTATGGTATTGAAAGTGCAGGGGATATTAGAGCTGGTATTAGTATGGGATTTAATTCTATATTTAATATGGGAGATTATTATAATTTTTACTTACAATCAAGTAATGAAAAACAAATTAACTATGGAGCTAGTTATACTTTCTTTTTAGGAAATTTAAAAATTACTCCAAGTATATCTCAAGGATCTTATTCTTTAGGTGGAGATTATAAAGAAGTTGGTTTTAGTGGTACTTCTAGAAATTTTGGTATAGACTTTTCTTATCCTATGTGGATTAATACTAATTCCTCTTTATATCTTACTTCAAGTATTTATCATAAAATATTAAAAGACGAACCTTTCTCAAATATATTTGAAGGTTATAGTATTGAAAAACATTCTAATGTAGGTAGTATGGGTTTAGAAGGTTTGTTTAGAGGATTTGAGAATAATACCTTAAGTTATAGTGCTAAGATAAGCATAGGTAAGGTATATGATGATGGTAATTCTTTAAGTTCTTATACTTCTAAAAATGGAGGCTTTGGTTGGTTTAGAAAACTCAATGCTAGTGTGAATAATTATTATAGTATTAATGAATACATTACGCATACTTTAAATATAAACTATCAAAAGGTCTTAGGGAATTTTGAATTAGATCCTTCTGAGAGTTCCTCTTTAGGTGGAGCTTATGGAGTAAGAGCTTATGATAATGGAGATGGGGATGGAGATAATACCATAATAGCTAACTTTGGTATAAGAATGAATATACCAAATACTAATTTTTATTTTACTCCTTTTTATGATATAGGTTATGCTTGGTATGAAAAAGATGGGGGTAGATTAGCAGATGAGCATTTTTTAGATGCAGTAGGCTTGCAAGTACTTTATAATAAAACTAATGA
>NZ_JAKMSR010000034.1:0-1042 GCF_025772765.1 Campylobacter sp. CNRCH_2015_0814
TTTTGTATTTTTTTAAGCGGTGAAATATTGTATTTAATAACAAATCCTATTATTACTAGAGCTATAACTAAACTTATTAAACCAATAAATGATTGTTTAATCAGAGCTTCATTTACGGGTTTTGTATATATTTCTTCATCCGCGATTGCGCAAATATTATATCCTAATGAATTTTCTTGACAAATAACTGCTTTATTTTTGTTGTTTTCATCTTTAACTACAAAAAAATTTTTTGATAATTCTCCTGTTTTACCTTCAGGGCTATTAAGATATGTTTTTACTATGTTTTCGGATAATGCAGTTTTTTTAAGCAGTTGCTCTTCAAGTTCATGAAATAATATTACTCCATCATCATCTATAACAACAACAAATCCACTTGCTGATTTTCCCATAGAAAGTACATTTTTTGAAAATGTAGTTAAATCATAATTTCCGCCAACAGCTCCTATAAAACTACCATTAACAACTATAGGGTATGAAAAAGCTAAAGAAGGAGCTTTTAAACTCGGAGCCATATAAGGTTTTGAAATCACAACTTTGTCATTTCCAGAAGCAACACTTGTATACCAAGTTCTAGTTCTTGGATCATAACCATCAGAAGGCGTTTGATGGTTTCCATTAGATCTTATCATTGCACCATTATGCGCAAGTCCTACGTATAACACATCAAAACGGCTTGCTTCTTTGGTTACTCTAACCATATCATAAATTTCTTTAGTGCTTGCACTTGGATTTTTTTTCATTTCAAGCGCAATGGCTTTTACAGCATCACTTCTTGATTCACTGTAGTCTTCAAAATTTTTTGCAACATCCTGTATAGTTTTAATTTGTAAATTATTGATAAGCTCTCTAGTGTCACGTTTTATTTCTAAATAGTTAAATACATTTGCAATTAATAATATTCCTACTATTGCTAGTCCCACAAAAAAAGTTAGTTTATTTGTTAAAGTTTGAGTAATTTTTTTCATAAAACTCCTTGATAATAAATGTCTTGTCTGGCTAATAAAAATTTCTTGTTTGTTTAACCGATAAACTCTCGCTT
>NZ_JAKMSR010000035.1:0-952 GCF_025772765.1 Campylobacter sp. CNRCH_2015_0814
ATTGAATTTAATGGTGTTACAGATTATTTAAAAAATAAATCTTTGTTTAAATTTACTTATATAGATAGAACTGGAGAAAAAGAATTTACTTCTGAGGAAATTAATATATTTCAATATACTCCAAAGCTATTTGTTTATCGTTCGATT
Source organism: Campylobacter sp. CNRCH_2015_0814 (assembly GCF_025772765.1). Lineage (NCBI taxonomy): Bacteria > Pseudomonadati > Campylobacterota > Epsilonproteobacteria > Campylobacterales > Campylobacteraceae > Campylobacter > Campylobacter sp. CNRCH_2015_0814. The sequence continues at coordinate 148 of NZ_JAKMSR010000035.1, forward strand.
ATAAAATATTACGATACGGATTATATGACTTTGGATTATGGAAAAAAAGGATCTAAAGTTAAATGGGTAGTTTCTGGTCCTGTGAAGATTGTGCAAAAGGATGATCATTTTATTTCAGCTGAAGGAATAAGAGGCTATGCAGTATTAAAACTAAAGGGATTAATTCCAAATGGTGAAGATATTCGTGTTTATGCTGCAGCCATGGGCCATACTTATAGTACGATTATAAAATATGTTGAAAGATTGCCTCATGTAATGTTGTATCCTAAATATGAAAATTATTGTAGAGTATCAAATTCATCTTTAATTTTAAAAGATAAGGAAAGATAATGGTATCTAGAATAGGAGATTTTAATTTTGTTATTCTCAACTCATTTAAAGCAAATTATTTTTTTAGGTTTATTGGTAAAACAGTATTTTTTATTTTGAAAAGTAATAATATACCATGGATTTATTTTTTCATTTTACAATTTTATGCAATTTCTATCTCTGTTAGCTCAGCTTTCAGAGGTAGATATTAAAGCTCTTATAGAATATAAAGATTTATTATTGAAAGCATTGTCATCTTTAAATGAATCAAAAACATTTGATACAAAAGAATGTACACAACTTGTTAATATTCTTGAAGAAACTTTTTTAGATAAACTCCAAATAGGAGAAAGCAAAAAGAAAGAAATTTGCAAAAATATCAAAAATACTAAAAAATCATTGGAAAATGTTTTTTTGAAAATCAAGCTACAATGCAAAACTAATAAGAAATAATAAAATTAAAATACAATAAATATAAAATAATAATTAAATGGTG
>NZ_JAKMSR010000036.1:0-944 GCF_025772765.1 Campylobacter sp. CNRCH_2015_0814
AATTATCTTTTTTTAAATCAATATTTTCATGGTATAACTTTTCAATATATTCTTGTATTTCAAAAATAAAATCTAAGAATGTTTTGTTTTTATTGTTTAAAAATTCACTTATTTTCAATATCTGAAATAAATTTATAATTTCTTTTTCTAAATTTTGAAACGATAAGTGATCTTGACAAAGAGGGTTTAATGAAAATATCTCCAAGCTCCTATAACAACTATCAACACATTGATTAAAAGAATTAATCATGTATTCCAAAATAAAATCAAGTAAATTTTTATTTTCATCACTATTATTTTTATAAAATGTCTTAACTATATCAAAATGATATTTTTCTTTTAAATATTCATATAACAAAATATCAAAATTTTCGTAATTCACCAAAATACATCTTTCTTTATTTCTTTTATAAAAATCCAACAAGAACATATTATATTCAAACCAGTAATTTAAAGCATCTTCCATAGATAATCTATCATTTGAATATATTTTTTGTTTTAGTATTTCGATCGGATTTTCATAAACCAAAATAAATAAAATATTTTGATCCAATTGAGTCCAATCTTCAGCAACATATAATAAGTTGGGATTAGCAATATAACATTTTTTTTCTTTAGATTCCTTATCAAAATCCTGTAAAAGAGGATAATACATTTTCTGAATTTTACAACTATTTATTTGATGTGTATTTTTTTTAAAAGATGAAATCGTATCTAACATTTGTACTATTTTATCTTCATTTTTAGTTTTTTCCAGCTTTAGCTCTCTAAAAAAAGATAAAAAACTTGAAAGATTATCAGATGTATATCCAATAACTAAAATCTTATTAATATCCATTAAATATCCCAAATAAACATTAAATTTATTCAATTCTAACTTTAATTTTATTAATTTTAGCTAAAAAATATATAAATCCACCTTTATGCCAAGTTTTGCTAGCTTT
>NZ_JAKMSR010000037.1:0-744 GCF_025772765.1 Campylobacter sp. CNRCH_2015_0814
TGTAATTTGCTAACCAAACCCCTAAATATCCATACTTTAATGAAATATTTTTTCATTTGCACATACTTTTGCACATACCTTGTATTTTATTGTAAAAATGTGTAAAAAAGTGATATTGTTTTGCTAAATAGGTGATATATTAAAATTTTTAGAGTGTGAATTTCAAGGAAAGAATATTGTGGATTTAAATTCTAACAAAGAAAAATACTGCCTGACTAATAAAAAGCAAGTGTTTAATATATTCAAGAAACAATTTTAAAAATAGAATATTTACTATTATATGAATTGTGCTAAAGTAGATTAAATCTCATTTTAAAGATTTAACCCCCCCCCTTTTTTTTTTTGATACAACTTTAGCTATTTCTTCAATGGAAAATAATACATAACAAGATACACCCATAGATTCTATCTTCTTATTTTTTGTTAATCTATCTAATGTTGGAGTTGATATTCCAAGAATACTTGCGCACTCTTTTTTGCTTAAAATCATTTTTTTATACTTCTCAAACAAAAATTCTTTTTTTCTAAATAGTTCTCATTCATGCTGATTCTCCTTTTTTTGACAATCAATCATGTGTTTATTATAACACTATTTTTATGCTAGTAAGAATTATTCTATAACTTAATACTCTTATATGCTTTTAAAATCAAATTTATAAAATATACTTAATATACTTAATATAAATCAGTCTAAAACTAAACTTTGTTTATTTTTATAGTATATATACTTAATTTAAATCTTAG
>NZ_JAKMSR010000038.1:0-703 GCF_025772765.1 Campylobacter sp. CNRCH_2015_0814
GAATTCCCTCTAGATAAGATTCAGCTTCATCAGTATCAATTAAGTATAGAAAGTAGTGTGAAAGAAATTAGTGAAGATAATAAAGAATTTCATATTTTTGTAAAAGGTGGTAAGCCAAATACTAAAATAACATGGAATATAAAAGGGTCTGGAATTTTAAATTATAAATATGAAAAATTTAATAGTAATGGTGAAGCCCTTGCAAGTGGATTTTCAAAATTAAGTTCAGATCAAGATTTTAATGCTATAGATATTGAGTGCAAAATGAATGAATATGTAAATATCAGTACAAAGATTAAAATTAAAACTTTACCGGAAAAAATAATTCTTATCGGAAATGCAACAAGGTTTTTAGGATTTTATTTTGATGAACACTTTGCTCGTTTAAATAAATTATTTTGTCCAGTTTCGTGTGGTCGTGCGGATTTCGTATTTTCAGGATTTCCTACGAAAATGTTAGGAAAGAAAATTCTAGTTAAGTCAAGTAATCCAAAAATAGGATTTACGGAAAGACATTTTATTTTACATCGTTTGTCAACAGCAGGAGAAAAATATTACGATATTGAAAATAATGTTATAAATTTTGATCCAATTGGTTTTCGAGTAAATGATCATTCAATTCCAAATGGGATATATGATTTTACTTTAAAATACAATGATCAAGAAATAAAATTTAAGATTGAAAAAAATGTTTGGATTCACG
>NZ_JAKMSR010000039.1:0-663 GCF_025772765.1 Campylobacter sp. CNRCH_2015_0814
TGGCATCATTGCCATTGTTAATAGCTTGGCCTAAAGTTGCAGCTTGAGATCTTAAGCTATCTGCAATAGCCATCCCAGAAGCATCATCTGCTGCAGAGTTGATTCTAAGACCTGAGCTAAGTCTAGATAAAGACTTATCTAATTCTCTTGCTGTTATAGTTGAGTTTGCATGTGCATTCATTGCACCTATGTTGGTGTTTATTCTAAAACCCATTTTAAATCCTTTCAAAATATTGCTTGATTTCTATAAAAGCAATAAGTGTTCCAAATATAAGAAAGTAAATGGGAGATAAAATAAAAGTGTGAGAAAAACACCTTGAATATTCAAGGTGTTTTGGATTTCTTTACTATTGTAATAATCTCATTACATTTTGTTGTACAGCATTAGCCTGACTCATAGCATAAGATCCACTTTGAGCTAAGATGTTATACTTAGCAAAGTTTGCACTTTCTGCTGCAAAGTCTACATCTCTGATGTTTGATTCAGCTGATTTGATATTTACTTGAGTTACACTGATGTTATTAAGTGTTGCAGTAATTTGATTTTGCACCGCACCAATGTCAGCTCTGATTTGATCAAGATTAGTAATAGCAGTTTCAGCTATATCCATAACAGCCATTGCACCTTTAAGTGTAGTAACACCAGCTTGTTGATCTTTAGCA
>NZ_JAKMSR010000004.1:0-134497 GCF_025772765.1 Campylobacter sp. CNRCH_2015_0814
GGCAAATGATCAAGCTCCTGGTGTTACTACACTTAAAGGTGCTATGGCTATGATGGATATAGTTGAAACTGCTACAGCAAATCTTGATGCTATTAGAGCTGACATTGGTGCGGTGCAAAATCAAATCACTGCAACACTTAATAACATCAGTGTAACTCAAGTAAATATCAAATCAGCTGAATCAAACATCAGAGATGTAGACTTTGCAGCAGAAAGTGCAAACTTTTCTAAGTATAACATCTTAGCTCAAAGTGGATCTTATGCTATGAGTCAGGCTAATGCTGTACAACAAAATGTTCTAAAACTTTTACAATAAATCCAAAGTGGGTAAAAACCCACTTTATATTAATTTTCTTTTTTCTAAGATATCTTGTAAAGGCATAATAGCAATTTTTAAAGCTTTTTCTTGAACTAAGGTTAATTCCGCAATGTCTTCAAGCCAAGTTTTATGTGCTAGTATCCAAGCTGTAAGTTTATTTTGTTTATCACTTTCATTATGTATAGGAGTAACATAAATTTGAGAAATAGTACTTTCTAAATGAAATAAAGAAGGAGAGATAACTTCTCTTAAAAAAATATATTTTTGACTTTCTAGTGTTGCTTTGAGAGTGTCTATTTGAGCACTTAATTCTTGAGGAGTGTAGCGGATTTTGCTTTTATTATTAAGTGCCTTGTGTAATCTTTTGCACTCTTTAAAAAATTTATTACTTGCTTTGATGTGTTGTTTGATTTTTTTATAAGCTTGTAACATAAGATCGTTACTATCTTTGCGTTTTGGTTTTTGTATTTTTGAAAAAGGCTTTTTGATTTCATTAGTAAGTAAATTTTTGCAAAGTTCTTTAAAAGGTTTTTCTATGGTTCCTTCTATCCTAGCTCCGCCCTCTGTAGCATTATAAATTTTTACCTTTGTTTGTTTGTGGAATAAATTTTCAAAAATTTGTTTAAAAATAAGCCATATTTCAGAGCTTTGTACATAGCCTTTTCCGCCATATGCTAGGGTTTCATATTTGCCATGATCGCGCTCAAAATCTCCTTCATGATAACTTTCGTGTAAAAAGCCATCGCTGTGTGTTTTGCCATCATTAGCATAGGCTAAGTCTTGTCCTATTAAAATGATATTTTCATGTCCTAATAATTGAGCTAGCTCATAATTTAGATGAGCAACACTCATTCCTCCGCTAACATAACCAAAATCATGCAAACCCAAAGAATAAGCAAACGCATAAGCTCTAGAAACTAAAATATATTTTCTTTCATTTTTTTCTAAAAAATTAATACTATCTTGATAGACTAAAGAAACCAAAATAAAAGTTATATCTTTATCAAAATCACCAAAATCATTATCAAAACATTTAGCTACTATATCATCTCTTTCAAGCATACAAACATAATCAGGTTTTATACCTGCTTTTGCTAAGATAGGATAAGCGCTATCAGCGCAAAAGATAGTTGCTTTATTTGCATATTTCTTAAGTAAAGGAAGTTGTTTTTGTAGTGATGGTCCTGTAGCCACTAATATAGCATTTTTGCTTTTATGACTTCTTTTTTGTTTTAACTCTTTAAAGCTTGGGTGTGTTAGCATTTTGGGTAAGTTTAAAACAAATTGTTCCACTCCTTGCATAGCATCTACTGGGTCATTTCCTTTTCGCAAAGCTATATTTTTAATCACTTTGGAATTTAAGGTGTTGATGTATTGAATTTCTTTTTTTTGATCTTCATAAAAATATGAGTGAATATGTAAATCATAAGTTCTTAAAAACAAACCCAATAAACTACAAATTAAATCCGCCTTAACATAATTTAATTCTTTAGTATGAACAACAATTAATCTTCCCTCTAAAAGCTCTTTGGAAAAATCAATCATATTAAAGACCAAAAATATAAGTTCTATATCTTTTTCATAAACAATAACCCTTTCATGGGTTTTATTGGTTAATAAATTTTTATAAAAAATTCCATTACCTAAGCCATAAAAAAATAACACAGGGTATCTTAGGTATTTTTTATTAAAAATTTCTATTTGTTCTTGTAATTCTTTTAGTGGATCTTTATATATGTTTTTTAGATTTTTATAACAAATATTGCAGTTTAAAGGATCTTTATCAAAAACATAAATATAATCTTTTGCTTCTTTGATTTTACCTAATTTTCTTTTTAAGCTCTGGTGTTCGCTTCCTTTTAAAGCTTTGATATTTTTTTTAAAAATTTCTGTTTTCATATTACCCTTTCGCCTAAAGAAAATCGTCATTTTTTCAAATAAAAATAGTGTGGTTTTTTACTTAGAAAATAAAATTTAAATATGTTGATTATTTATTATCAAGATTTTCCTTAATAGTCTCATTGTATTTTTCTAGGTATAAAATGATTTCCTCAAAAAAGTCAATTTGCTGAGCTAAGAAAAATTCTAAATCTTTAACTTTCGTAACTTTGTGTTTTAAAACTTCACATTCGTTTTGAAAACACCTAGCTTGCACAATATCTGAAAAAAAATCACTTTTTGGTAGTTTTAATCTCAGTTTTTCTAGTTTTTCTAAGTTTTTTTCTTTAATAGCTTTTTTACATTCATTGATAAATATTTGACATTGTTTTGTTTGTTTGATAAGTTTTTCTTTGCATTGTTTGATTTTTTTTTGAGGATTTTTTGGTTTTGTTAAAGCGATATTTTTGTCAATTTTTTCTTTTAGCATTTCTTCACAAACTTCTTTAAAAGGCTTTTCTATAGTTTCTTCTATCCTAGCTCCGCCCTCTGTAGCATTGTATGTTTTTATATTTAGGATATTTTTTGCAAGAGCAATATCTTTTTCAAAACTTTTTAAAAACAAATACCAAGTGAGTTGTGTTTTAACCTTTCCGTTGCCACCATAAGCAGTTATTTCCTTATAGACTACTTCCTCATCTCCTTGATCACCATATAGATGTTCTTTCGGGTGCGATTTGCCATCATCGCTATAGGCTAAGTCTTGTCCTATTAAAATGATATTTTCAAATCTTAAAGCACCAGCAAGTTCATAAGCCATATTGGCAACACTCATAGCGTTTCCTAAAAAGCCATACTCATTTAAACCAAGCTTGCTTTCAAAAAATAAAGGTCTTAAAACAAGCATATAATTTCTATTATTTTTTTCTAAATACTCTATGGTTTTAGGATGGGTTAAAGAAGCAATTATAAATAATATATCTTTATCAAAATCTCCAAAATCATTATTAAAAAATTCACTTGTAAAGTCTACTCTTTCTAGCGAAAAAACATAATCAGGTTTGATTCCTTCTTTTGCTAAAATCGCATAAGAGCTATCAGCGCTAAAAATAACAGCATTTTCTTGGTATTTTTTTAAAAGAGGAAGTTGTTTGATTAAAGAAGGGCCTGTTGAAACTATTATAGCGTTTTTTGCCTTTGCTTTTCTGTCTTTTATTAGACTTTTAAAAGGGGTGTGGGTGATGATTTTTTCCAGGTTTATAACATTATGTTTTATTCCTATTAAAGCATCTTTTGGGTCATTTCCTCGAGTAAGCATGAGTGTTTTGATTATATTTAGTAAAGTTTGCATTATATTTTGGGCGTTAGATGAGTAAAAATTGGTGTAAAATTCATTATAAAAGTGAAAATTAAAAATTTTTAATGTATGTTTGATATTTGGATAATTAAATAAAACTTTGATTTGAGCGGTGTTAATATTTGGTGTAAAAAATAAAATCAATTTTTCCTTTTTTAAAAATGCAGAAAAATCAATCATATGAAAGGCTAAATATAAAATTTCTAATTCATCTTCAAAGATTACGATGTGTTTTAAGTGTTGATTTTTTAAAAGTTCTAAGAAAAATTTTCCATCGCCAAAACCATAAAAAAATAACACTGGATATAGCTCAAATTTTTCATAATCAAAAGAATGATTATCATCTAAAAAAACTTGATTTTGTGTATCAAAAATTTTGTTTTCTATAAGCTGAAATCTTTGAGTATTGGTTATCTTTCTTAATTCGTAAGCTAATATTTGATCAACTTCAAAAAGAGCTTGGGTGTTTTTTAAAAATAATTCTTTGTTCATAGGTATCCGTTTTTATTTTAATTATAACAAAATTATATTGAATGTACTTTATATTAATCAACAGCTTTGTAGTTTTGTTGCTTTTATTTTATTTACATATTTTTCAAAGTTATTTTTGATCAGAAAATTTTCTAAATTTAATATATTTGTTTCTAAGGTTATTTTTAATGCAATAATATGTTCGTTAATAATTTCAATAAAAGATAAGTATTCTTTAATCCAAAGAAGCATTTTGTTAAAATTATCTTCTTGTGTTTTAGGGTTAAGCACTTGAATTCTTGCTAAATTAAGCTCAAATTGAACACTAATAGCACTTGTCAGCTCTTTTAAAATATCTACTTTGATAAGTTTTATTTTATAATTTTCTATTTCTTGTATTAAACTAATAAAATTTTTTTCATCACTCATTAAAAAACAAATACGATTGAGCATATATAAATTTTCTTTATGCAAAAACTCACAAAGCTTGATGGCTTGTTGTGTTTTATAAAACGTTTTAAGCATGAGTACATTTTTTTTATTTTGTGTGATTTTATCAAGTTGTATGAATGATTTTGGTGTGGTGTTTTCAAATAAAGATTCACAAAGCTCTTTAAAAGGCTTTTCTATGGTTCCTTCTATCCTAGCTCCGCCTTCAGTGGCATTATAAGTTTGGATGTTTTGTTTTTTATTATCAGCAATAGCTTCTTCTAGATAATGTTTAAACACCATCCATATTTCGTGTGTTTTCACCATGCTGTTACCACCATAACCCAAAGTTTGAATATGTTCATAATGACTTTCGCAGTCTGCCTTATAATGATAATCTTGAGGATGTGAAAATCCATCATCAGAATAAGCTAAATCTTGTCCTATTAAAATGATATTTTTGTGTTGTAAGCAAGATGCTATGAAATAAGCCATATTTGCCACGCTTGGAGTATTTATTAAGCTACCCAGGTCTTTTAAATGAAAAAGTTTACTAAAATCACCTATTTTTTGTATAAAAATAAAATCCCTATTGTTTTCTTTTAAATATTTAGGGGTGTTTTTATATACAATTTCAGTTAAGATGAATAATATATCTTTATCAAAATCTCCAAAATTATTATTAAAAAATTCACTTGTTTTTTCTATTCTCTCTAAAGATAAAACATAATCAGGTTTTATATTATGTTTTGCTAGTATAGGATAAGCGCTATCAGCACAAAAGATAGTTGCTTTATTTGCATATTTTTTAAGCAGAGGGAGTTGTTTGATTAAAGAAGGACCCGTTGAAACTATAATAGCGTTTTGGTAGGTGTTTTTTCGTTTTGATAATAATTCTTTAAAAGAATGATTTAAAAAAAGATCTGGTAGGTTATAAATAAAATTTTCTATACCTTTTAAAGCATCTTTTGAAGAATTGCCAAATTTTAAAATAGATTTTTTTATATAAGTTTGCATAGTTTCGTTTGTTTTTAAAATATCATTGTGAAATTTTTCATAATAATCACAATGGATATCTAAAAAATAAGTTCTTAAGAAATTAAAAAACGGCGAGCTATTGCATAAAATTTGAAAATGTGTATAGTTTATATTGTTTATATCTAAAATAATTAGTCGACAGTCTTTTAACTCTTCACTAAAATCTAAAAGATGAAAACTCAGATAAATAAATTCTATTTCTTTTTCAAAAATAACAATTTTTTGTCTATTTTTGTTTTGCAAGAGAATTTTATACAAAATTCCGTTGCCAAAACCAAAAAAATATAATATTGGATATAATAAATATTTATCATTGTATAGATTTATTTTTTCGTTTAACTCATCAAGTGTATTATTATACAACGCTTGTTCTCTTTTATGATGAATAAAATTAATATCCAAAGGATCAGATCCTTGTTTTATTTTAAAATTATTCTGCTTGAAATTTGTTAGTTTTTCTTTTAAATCTTTATTACTTAGAGCTTTTAAATTTTTATTAAAAATATTTTCTTGCATAATTACTCCAAAAAATCTTCTTTTTTTAACGCTTGTCCAAATTCTATATCACAACTTGCTTTTTTGCCAAGTATGATAGGTAAAAATTTAGGATGTAAGCCTAGGCTTGGTCTTATGCTTTTTACATTTTCTTGTGTAAAAACCTCACCTTTTTTGATGTCTTTACTAGCGTATAAGCTTCTTGCAAAATGGCGATTTTTTAAGGTTTTATCATCTATTGTTAAGCTAGATTTGCCTAGCGCTTGCTCGCTTAAACGCACCATAGAACACATTTGCTTAAACTCTTCATAATCAAGACTAAATTTAGCATCAGCACTATTAAAAGTTTTATCTAATATAAAATGTTTTTCTATGACTTTTGCTCCAAGAGCTACGGCTAAAGTAGGTGCTAAAAAGCCCTCGCTATGATCGCTTAAGCCTACTATGGTTTTAAATTTTTCTTGTAAAGTTTTGATGACATTTAAATTTAAATCACAAATTTGTGAAGGATAGGCCGAAGTGCATTTAAGCAAAATTAGATTTGGGTTGTTTTCTTCTTGGAAAATTTTAACAACCATTTCAAGCTCTTCTTTATAAGCTATACCTGTAGAAATCAAAGTAGGTTTATTTTCTTTAGCTACATAACGCACAAAATCATAATCATTTACTTCAAAAGAAGCGATTTTATAAGCTGGGGGATTAAATTGTCTTAAAAAATTCACATCCTCTTTAGAGAAAGGACTAGAAAAGCAGATTAGCCCTTCATTTTTGGCGCATTCAAAAAGTTTTTCATGCCACTCATAAGGCGTTTTAGCTTCTTCGTATAATTCGTATAGTTTACGTCCATGCCACAAACCACCTTCGATAATAAAATCTTTTTTGTTTGAATTTAGCGTTAAGCTATCTGGGGTATAGGTTTGAATTTTTATAGCATCAGCCCCTGCTTTTTTAGCTGCTTGTATGGTTTTTAAGGCCACTTCAAGGCTGTTTGCATGGTTAGCTGAAAGCTCGGCAACGATAAAAACTTTTTCATCTAAATTAAAATTTTCTATAAACATTAAAAGCCTTTTAGCAAATCAAAATTATAGTATTTTATATTTTAATTATTAATTATGATTAAAGGTTTATTTAGTAAAATAAATTTATTATAAGTTTATTAAGGAAAAGCTATGACTAAAACACTTGAGTATTCGATTTATCATTTTTTTGAGCATATTTTAAAATTAAAAATTTCACAAAAAAGCGTGATTAGAGGCGAACTTTATGGGGCTTCTATACCTTTGTATTTTAAAGATGAGGAATATAGTTTTTATTTGTTTTTTCAAAAACAAGCTTTAAATGAAATTGCACAATTTTTATTGCATGAAGAATTAAAAGAAGATGGATTGGCAGATTTAGTTAAAGAAGTGGCCAATCAAATCATAGGCTATGCTAAAAAGCTACTTAATGATACCAATGGAAAAGATGAGTATCGTTTAGGTGTTCCTGAGTATTTAGGGCGTATTGATGGATTTTCAAAAATTAAACTCAAAGAAAAATTTACTTATGAAGTAAAAAATGCTTCCTTTAGAATAGGTTATAAAAAAATATGATAGAAGATCATTTAGGATTATTACAATCTTATGAAGATATTTTAGACATTAGTGTTGATTTTGTTAGTGAGCTTGGCACAACTAATATGAGCGTGAGAGAACTCTTAAAGCTAGAAGTTGGTTCTGTGATAGATCTTGAAAAGCCAGCAGGCGAAAGTGTGGAGCTTTACTTGAATAAAAGAATTTTTGGTAAAGGTGAGGTGATGGTGTATGAAAAAAACCTTGCCATAAGAATTAATGAGATTTTAGATTCTAAATCAGTATTGCAGTATTTTAAAAAAGAATTGCAATGAAATTTATTTGGATTTTACTACTTGCTTTGCCTCTTTTTGGGGCAAAAATTCTTGATTATAATATCTATCCTAGAGAAGATAGGGTGGATATTACTTTTTCATTTGATATTCCTTATAAAGAAGGCATTAGTCAAAAGAGAAAAGGCGATATTATTATCTTTACACTAAATGCTCAAAGTGTTAAAGAAGAAGATAAGACATTAAATTCTAATATAATTAAAAAAATAAAAATTTTTTCAGAAGGTAAAAAAACTTTTATAGCCTTAAGTGTTGGCGATAAGATACAAATTAATGCAGATACGATTGGTGAATATGGATTAAGACTACGCGCTCAAAAAGAAGGTATGAATTTAGCAACTAAAAATAGCTTAGAAGAAAAAAATGAGGAGATAAAAATGCAAGAGTATGATTTTACAAATTATATTTTAGTTGTAAGTGTTTTGATACTTTTGCTTGTTGGACTTTGGTTTTTAAAAATGTATTTAAGACAAAAACATCCTTTAGATAGAAATTTTACTTTGATTTTTCAAAGACCGCTTGATAGACATAATCAACTTGTAGTTTTTGAGTATGGCTTAAAACGCTATACTATGATCATAGGAAATTCTAATGTGGTATTAGAAACAAGTGAAGCTATGATGAAAAATGAGGAACAAAACAAAACATCCCAAAAACCAAAAGAAAAAGACTTTGATTCTTATTTTGAAGAAAATAAACAAAGATTGCAAAATTTACTTTTAAAACAAAATGCTTAATTAGATTGATTAAAAGCTAAAACAATAAGTTTTGGCTTTGAAATTTTTTTGATTTCTTCTCTTGAAAAATAAATTTGTTTTTTTGTTGAATAAATATATAAGGTATGATTTTTTAATGTAAAATCAAGATTTTCATCACTATCTTTAGCAAGTTTTTTTGCTAGTGCTAGAATAAAATTAAGCCAAGCTAATATATGGTTATTTGGTAATAATTCTTTAACATGTTCTATGGCAAGGGGATTTATTTTTTTACCATTGGCTTTTAAAAGAGTTGCAATAAGCAAAATTTCTTTGTGTGAAAAGCCAAAGTTTAAGCCACTCATTGCCATATAGGCGCTATGTTCATTAGCAAAATAAAAATTAATTTTTTCACCTATATGGGCTAATTTAGCAGCGCTTAAAAGATCTTTTTTAAAATCTAAACTTATTTTGTGAATAGGTAAAAATACATCAAATAATTTACTTGCAAAATAAGCACTTTTATCTTTATAATCAACACCAAAGCGATCTTGTAAGGATTTTAAACTTGGGTTGAAATTTGGCGGAAATTTGGCATTAAATTGCGAAAAGTCATTAGTGTCGTTTTTTATTTTGGCGTATTTTTGAAAAAGATTAGATAAAAATACGCCTTCTCTGACACCTACTGCTGAAGTGATGATATTTTTAGCTTTGAGTTTTTTAGCTAAGGCTAAAAATATGACACAACCTTCTTTTATAGTATCAAAACGATCTTTTTTGATATCAAAATCTATTAAATTTTTTGCATTTTGAATTTTTTCTATATAATTTTTTTCTTTTTCAAAGCTGTAGCTGAAATTATGGATTATTTTTAAAGGATAGGAATTTTTTTTCATTATAGAATTTGACAATGCTCTTAAGCTTCCACCTATGGCAATAATATTTTCACTTTGAAAATGTTTTGGAACTTGCATTAGAGCTTCTTGTATGAATTGATCTAGAGCGTTTAATCTTTTAGTATCATAAAAAATCTCTTTTAATCTTACAGTTCCTAGATCAAGCGAAATACAATCTATAATTTTACCTTCTTTAATCAAACAAAGCTCGGTTGATCCTCCACCTATGTCTATGGTGGTGGCATTTTGAATATTTGATAGTAAATTTAACGCAGCAAGACCACCTAAAAATGATTCTGTTTTACCATTAATGCATTTTATGTTTAAACCTACATTTTTTGATATTCTAGTAATAAATTCTTTTGCATTAGGCGCATCTCTTAGCGCAGAAGTTCCAACAGCAATAATTTTCCTACATTTTTCTTTTACAGCTTTTTCTTTAAAATAAGCTAGTGCCTTCTCGGCCTTAAACATGGCTTCTTCTTGGAGGATTTTGTTGTTATTATAAGCATTTTCTCCAAGTCTTACTTTCTTTTTGTGTTCACTGCAAATAAAAAAACCATATCTTGAGGTTCTTTCAAAAACAACCATACGAACGGAGTTAGAGCCAAGATCAATTACTGCTGTTTTTTTAGCCATTAAATATCTTTATTTTTATGTTTTAAGCGAAGCTCATCAATACTTTCTACATTATCAGGATCAGGTATGATACAATCTACTGGACAGGCCACTATACAGGCTGGTTCTGAAAATTCATTCACACATTCAGTACATAAATCAGGATCTATGACATAGATTGGATCATTATCATAAATTGCTTCATCTGGACATTCTTCTCTGCATGCATCACAGGATATACATTCTCTAGTGATTAAAAGTGACATACTTTTCCTTTTATTGATAATAAAGCAAACTTATACTATATAAAAACTTATAGCTAATTTAAAAAGAGATAAAAATATTTAATTTTTAGAATGATCAAATCATTCTAAAAATTTTTTAGTTAGTTTTTTTAGGAAAACAAAAGCGATATCCTCTGCGGCGCACAGTTTCTATAGTGGAAATATTAAGAGGTTTATCCATTTTTTGTCTTATTTGATTGATTGCAACTTCTATAACATTTGGAGTTACAAGTTCAGGTTCTTCCCAAATAGCATCTAAAAGTTGTTCTTTTGATACGATTTGATCAGAGTGTCTAGCAAGGTGAGTTAAAACTTCAAAAGGCTTTCCTTTTAACTCTATGTCTTTTCCTTGATAAGTGATTTTTTCTTCATCAGGATCAATCACTAAATCATCAATCTTAATCACATTTGTCCCGCCAAATCTAAGTCTAGCTTCGATTCTTGCCATTAAAATTTCAAAATCCAAAGGTTTTTTTATATAATCATCTGCTCCAGCTTTTAAAGCTTTGATTTCATTTTCTTTGTCTGCTTTTGTACACATTGTTACTATAGCAGTTCTTGGAGATTTTTGTTTGATAGCATTGATCAAATCGCTTGCATCATTATTGCCTATAGTCCAATTTGATAATACTAAATCATAATGTCTAATACCTATAAAATACTCAGCGTCTTTAAAATTTTCTGAAGTGTCGCTTTGGTAGCCAAACTCATTTAAAGTGTTTGATAAGGTTTTATTAAGCGATGCTTCATCTTCTACAACTAAAATACGCATTTTATTCCTTTGAAGATAGTTTTAGTGCAAAAGTATAACACAAATTAAGCAAATGTTCAAAATTCTTTAAAAAATTTTTAATATTTTTTGCTTAAACTAGCTCCAACGCACGCATTTTTGATGATATCGGGCTTATAACAAGTAATATTTATAAATTGAAGTTTTTTATGATGTTTTTTGATATCTTTGCATATATATTTTAAAGATTTTTCTATAGTCTTAAATTTTTTCTTTTTATAGATTTTTTCTATTCTAGTGCATAACTTTGCATAATCTAAAAATTTCTTACTTTTAGCTTCTAATTCTATTAGGACTTTTTGCTCTTGAATTCTTTCAAAATCCAAAAGCCCTATAATGCATTTAAATTCTAAGCTAACTTTTATATGACTTTGCATTCTTGTTTTCCAATAAGCCTTAAAATATTTGGTATGTGTTTATAAACTACTATAAAAGCGATGATAAATATCGGCGCATGGGTATTAATCATAGGCATATCATAATGAAACATAAAAGAAGTTGCAATTAAAACAATTAAAGCTCCAAGTGAGGCTAAGCTTGAAATTTTAAATACCTTACCTATAATAAACCAAGCCAAAAGTGCACATATAATCTCAAAAGGTAAAAATACTGCTAAAACCCCAGCTCCAGTAGCTACTCCTTTGCCACCTTCAAATTTTAAATAAGGAGAAAAACAATGGCCAAATACTGCTAAAACCGCCATAGTCCATAAGATATTTTCATCATAGCCTAAAATTTTTGCTACTAATATAGGTACAATTCCTTTAAGTGCATCTAAGACAATTGTTGCAACAGCAAGTGTTTTGGCAAGCTTAGGGTCGCTTTCTTTTACTACTCTTAAAACATTGGTAGCGCCTATGCTTTTACTGCCTGCATTTTTGATATTTGTTTTGGCAAAAATTTGAGCTAGTAAAAGACCAAAAGGTATAGCACCTATAAGATAAGCTAAAAGATAAATTATTAAATTTTCCATTTACTTTCTATCCTAATTCTATAAAGATTTATAATAATGATAGCAAAAAACTCTGAAATAAATATTTAAGAGATATTTTATCCTATAATAATTTTTATTTTTAAATAGAAATTTTTTATTTTATTTAAAGAAAATTATAGATATATTTTCAATAAGTTTATTTTAAATAGGCTTTATTTTATCTTATTTAGGAGTGAATAATGAAAAAAATTTCATTATTAGTTGCATCATCATTATTAGTTGCATCAACTGCTTTTGCTAACGATAAAGCTTTGCTTGATGAAGCAAAAGTAGCAGGTTTAGCACCTTTGCCAAAGGATCAAGCAGGCGTTGAAAAACTATTAAAAGAAATGGGCGTTAAAGCTAGCAAGTTTTCTAAAGAAAAAGCTAATCTTGGTAAAAAGCTGTATTTTGAACCAAGACTTTCTAAAAGTGGTTTGATTTCTTGTAATACCTGTCACAATTTAGGTATGGGTGGTGCTGATGGTATAGCAGCAGCTGTAGGACACAAATGGACTGCTAATCCTCATCATTTAAATTCGCCAACAGTTTATAATTCTGTTTTAAATTCAACTCAATTTTGGGATGGTAGAGCAGGTACTTTAGCAGATCAAGCAAAAGGACCAATCGAGGCAGAACCTGAAATGGCAACTCCTGCTAAGTTAGCAGTAGAAAAAATTTCTTCTATGCCAGAATATGTTAAAGAATTTAAAAAAATATATGGTAATGATGGGGTAACTTTTGATAATATAGCAGATGCTATTGCTACATTTGAAAGAACACTTCTAACTCCATCTAAATTTGATAAATTCTTAGAAGGTGATACAAAAGCTTTAAGCAAAAAAGAAAAAGAAGGTTTAAAAACTTTCATCGATAAAGGCTGTACAGCTTGTCATACAGGAGTAAATTTAGGTGGTAGTATGCAAGCTTTCCAAGTGGCAGCTAAATATAAATTTGCAAATGTAGGTGATTTTAAAGGTGATGCAAATGGTTTAGTTAAAACTCCAACTTTAAGAAATATTGCCGAAACAGCTCCATACTTCCATAATGGCGCTATTTGGTCTTTACAAGATGCGATTAAAGAAATGGGTAGTGTGCAACTTGGCATAGAAATTTCTGACAAAGAAGCAGCTTCTATAGAAACTTTCTTACATGCTCTAACAGGTAAAAAACCAAGCATTACTTATCCTCAACTTCCAAAAGCTACTGAAAAAACTCCAAAACCAGAGCTTTAATCAAATTTTCCCTAAAGATATTTCTTTAGGGAATGTTGTTTTTTGTTTATTTTTTATATATAATACATTCTTAATTTTTAATTAGGAATTGGCTTATGAAAAATAAAATTTTATTTAGTGTGATTGCATTAACAGCTATTTTATTTAGTGCGTGTGCTAATCATGCAAAAGTAAACAATGAATTAGAGCAAAAGTTAACCCAAAAGATATGTTCTGATGAATTTTTTACTCAAGAAATGACTAAGGTAGATAAAAAAGATGATCCAGTATATGTAGGATTAAATGCAGGTTTAATCGCAAAAAATTGTGGATATTTTAATCTTAGTAATGAATTTTTTGATAAGGTTGAGGAATCTTATCAAGTTGATGTGGATTTAAGAAGTGGCGCTCAAAAAATTGCTAAAACAGCTGTAACTACATTAATAAATGATTCTATATTAGACTATGATGGCTCTTTATATGAAAGAATAATGGTAAATACATATAAGGGTTTAAATTTTATGAGTGAGGGTGATTATAATAATGCAAGAGTGGAGTTTAAAAGAGCTTTATTGCGTCAAGATAGAGCAAAAGATTATTTTAAAGCTCAAATTGCTAAAAATAAAGCAGAATTAGAAAAGGCCAAAAAAGAAGATCCAAATTTTAATAAAAATTTTAGTGAATCAGCAAAACAAATAAATGCTCAATATGAAGTTTTGTTTGAAGAATTTTCAACAAGTAAAAATTTTACCAATCCTTATGCAACTTACTTAGCTTCGATTTTTTATTATATGAGCAAAGATTATACTTTGGCTAAAGATTTATTTAAAGAAATAAAGATTTTAAACCCAAAAAATAAAGAAATTAATAAAGAGTGGAAAGCAATTAGCAACGCTAAATCAAAAAATAAATATGTTTTTATTGTTTATGAGAATGGTTTTGGTGTGGTAAAGGATGAGTTTAAATTAACTCTGCCTTTGATTTTAAATGACACTCTTACGACAACTTCTATTGCTCTACCTAAGCTAAAAAAAAGAAGTCAGTCTTTTGAGTATTTAAGTGTAAATGATACTAATACTACAAAATTAGTTGATTTGGATAATGTTGTAGCAAGCGAGTTTAAGTTCGAGCAACCATCAATAGTTACAAAAGCAATAGTTTCAACTATCTTAAAAACTACTATCAATGCAGCAGTAGCTAATAATGACTCAACAGGAGGTTTTTTAAGCCTTGCTAGTGGTATCATGAATGCAGCAACTACTCAAGCTGATGTTAGATCTTGGAGAGGATTGCCACAAAGCATAGGAGTTGTTATGATTAAAAATACAGGTAAAATTATTATTAAAACTCCAAGTGATGATGTGCTATTTGAAAGACAGATTAATCCAAAGAAAAATGTATTGGTTGTAGTGCGTTCTTTTGCACCTAGTATTGCTCCAAGTATAAATATCATAGAAAAATGAAAAAGTTAATTTTTTTATTATTATTAAATTATATGTTTTTGGTTTCGCAAGATACTTTTGATGCAAATTTTAAACATACAAATGTAAAAAGTATAAAAGAAAGAATAAATAATGCAGGATTATTAGAAGTGCAGATTATTTTTTATAGTTCTGTTGATAAAAAGCTTTCTTATAAAATAGAATGGTTTGATAAGGATGGATTTGTTATAAAAAATACTATTGATAAAAACTATAAAAATATAAGATTATTAGCTAAACAAGAGTATATTATACAAAATATAGCTAGTAATAAGGAAGCAAAAAAATATAAAATATATATTAAATAAAAAAGGATAAATAATGAAAAAAATTAAAATTTTAACAAGTGTAGTGGCTATAGGTGTTTTATTTAGTGCGTGCATGCAACAACCTATTTATGTAGATGGAACTGCGGCAAAAGTAAAACAAGGCGATTCTTTAAGCATGGCTTTAACTGGTGAAGATTTTGACAATACAGCTAAAGAGATGTTAAATAGTTTGTTTAATTCAAGTTATGTTGTGAATAAAATAGGAAATTCAGGTAAGGCTATTGTGGCAGTTTATGATGTGGTAAATGATACAGCTTTAAGAATAGATACTAGAAATTTGACTGATTTGATGGTAGAAGAACTTATAAATTCAGGTAAATTTGCAGCTTCAGCTACTCAAGGCAATGATAGTGCTACTCAAAATAATATGGATGATGTAACGAGCGATAAAGATGATGATAGATATGATAAAGCCACAGTATCTAAAAATCATACGCAAATTAGCGCTTCTTTGACTTTACAGGGAAGAATTGGTCAGCAAAATATAAAATTAAGTAATGGTAAAACCCAAGTTGAATACTTTTTTGTTATGAAATTAGCTGAAAAGGGCAGTGGTTTGGTAGTATGGCAAAAAACCAATAGAATCAATAAACTAGGATCTAGTAAAACTGTAAGCTGGTAATATAAAACAACAAGGAAAGATATGATGAAAAAAAGATTTGTTATTGGATCATTATTGGTAGCGAGTTTTCTTTATGCTCAAGCAACTCCACAAGTTGAAATTACTCAAGAAGATATTAAAATTCAAAATGAAATGTCAGATGCTAGCTCTAAAGATATTACTCCAAAATCTTTAGATGATTTTTTTGAAGAATTTGCAGATAATTTTGGTATAGAATATGGTATTACAAAAGATGGAAAAACCTTTTATACGGGTAGAAGTGTAGTTGCGCTAAGCGATAGCGATCCTCAATTTGCTCAAGCTTTGCAAAATGCTTACCAAAAAGCTATGCTTAATTTACAGTCTGATTTTATTGAAGATGCCTTTGGAAGAATGGCAGTGAGTAAAATTCAAAATTACGAAGCTGATAATTCTACTAATGCAAAAGAATTTGAAGAACTACCAAAAGGAAGTGTTGTAGGACAAATTTTTGATAAACTGGTTCAATTAAGTGGTGCAAAATTAGATAAAGCTTTGAGAGATTTGGGCATTAATGTAGAAGGTTTAACAGAGGAAAGAAAAAAGATTTTATTAAAAGAAGAGTTTCTTAATAAAACAATTACTAGTGCAGTTGGTTCAATGAGCGGTTTAATTCCTGTGCAAACTATAGTTACGCAAAGAAGAGGGCAATATGATATTGGTGTAATTGCAGTTGTTTCTAAAAAAACTCGTCAACTTGCTAAAGATATGTCTTTAGCGCGTCAAAGTAACATCAAAGGTAAAGGAAAAAATATCAACGAGTATTTACCAAAAGACAATAAAGGCTTTCTTAATGAATATGGTATTCGCTTAGTTTATGATGAAAAAGGTTCACCGGTTATTTTAAGCTATGGAAATTGGGGTTATATTGCTGATGCAAATAATGCCAAGAAGACAAATATATTAGAAGATAGGGCTAAAGATACAGCTTCAACTATGGCCGATGCAGCTATAATTGAATTTATCAATACCAATTTAAGTTTAAAAGATGAAAAAACTACAGGTGAAAGTTATGAAGAAATCATCAAGCAAAGCTTAAATATCAATGACAACACTACTCAAGAAGAAATTAAAGATTTTACAAATATTGTAGAAAAAATCAATACAAAAATAAAAGCAAGTGCTAGCGGAAAAATCAAAGGCATAGGAACACTTAAAAGATGGAATTATACAAGCGAAAATGGTATAGAACATGTAGGTGTTGTAAGATTTTATTCTTATGATAATGTGGCAAATATTAACGAAGCTTTAAAATCAAATTCAAACACTAGTGTCTCAAAAACTGAACCTAAAAAGTCTTCTAATATACAAAGAAGTTCTAATGTTGTAAATGATATAGATGATTTTTAGGAAAAATTTATGAAGATATTACAAATTTGTATTTTGATTTTATGTTTTCATTTGAGTTTATATGCCAAAATAATCACCACAAGCACTACCAATTCAAGTACGGGCGAGGGTATAGGAGCTAGCAGAGAAGAGGCAATAAATAATGCCATAATAGAAGCTATTGGTAAATTAAATGGTGTTAATATCGACTCAACCAAGCAGTCTTTTGTCGGGGTAAATTCAAATAATAAAAAGACTAATATAGAAGATAGCTATAAAGAGCAAATCATAAAAGCTACAAAAGGCAGAGTTGATGCATATGAAATTGATAGTGTGGTTCAAGAAAACGATAAATACATAGCAAATGTAACCATTTTTAAAACTACTACTCATAAAAAATATCAAATACCAGGTTATAAGCCAGATAGTAGAAGAAGTATTACGGTATTTAACACCTCTTCTAAATACCAAGAGCTTGGAAATATTTTACAGCAAAAAATTATCACAGATTTACTTCAAAGTAGGAAATTTAATGTTTTAGATAGAGATTCTAAAGGTTATTATGAAATGGAGAAAGCTTTGATAAATTCATCTAATACGCATAAAGATGAAATTTACAAACTTAAGAATGTTTTAGCTACTGATTATATTTTGTTATTTCATGTAGGTGGGGTAGATCTTAAAACCAAAGGAAATAAAAATAAAATAGATGTTGTGGTGGATTATCGCGTGCTTTTATTTGCCACCAGACAAATTAAATTTTCAAATACTTTAACCATGTCAGCCTTTGTTAAAGGTGATTCTTTAGTAGCTAGTGAAAAGCTAAGTGAAAAAATTGCAAAGAAAATTTCAGATGATATTTTAAACGCTATTTATCCTTTAAAAGTTGCACAAGTTAGTAATAATGAAGTAGTCTTCTCGCAAATTTTGAGTAATGATGAAATCTATGAGTGTTATTCTTTGGGTGAAGTGATAAAGGATGCTTATACTAAAGAAAATACAGCAAGAATAGAAACAAAAAGTGGAAAGGTTCAAATTATCCGCTCAACACCAAAACTATCATATGCTAAAATTCTTGAAGGAAGTGTTAAAAAAGATGATATTTGTAGACCTTTAGATGATAGCGGTGTTGGAATGGAAAAACAACATAGTGTAAATCCAAATGGTACAGT
This sequence comes from Campylobacter sp. CNRCH_2015_0814, assembly GCF_025772765.1. Taxonomy (NCBI): domain Bacteria; kingdom Pseudomonadati; phylum Campylobacterota; class Epsilonproteobacteria; order Campylobacterales; family Campylobacteraceae; genus Campylobacter; species Campylobacter sp. CNRCH_2015_0814. The sequence goes on from NZ_JAKMSR010000004.1 coordinate 18,312, forward strand.
AAATTTAGGTTGGTAATTAACCTAAATTTAAAATTATTTTGAGTATAATCTCAAGTTTTAACCACTAAAGCTTTTTAAATTTATGTTTTATACATAATGCTTTATGGTGCTACCAAAATATTTTAAGAAAGGATAGCTGTATGTATGCTATTATTAAACACAGTGGAAAACAATACAGAGTAAGCCAAGGTGATGAGCTTAAACTAGATCGTTTTGAAGCTGAAGCAAAATCAAGCATAGAAGTAAGTGAAGTTCTTGCTGTATGCGATAAAGAATTAAAGGTAGGTGCGCCGTTTGTTGCGGGTGCAAAAGTTGTTTTAGAAGTGATTGCTCATGGAAAAGACAAAAAAGTTGTGATTTATAAAAAAAGACGCAGAAAAGACTCAAAATTAAAACGCGGTTTTAGAAGACAATTTACTCGCGTTAGAGTTGTAGATATTAAAGCTTAAGGAGTAAAGAATGGCACACAAGAAAGGTCAAGGTTCAACTCAGAATAATCGTGATTCTATAGGTCGTCGTCTAGGTGTTAAAAAATTTGGTGGAGAATTTGTTCGCGCTGGCAACATCATCATCCGCCAAAGAGGAACAGCAACTCATGCGGGTAATAATGTAGGCATAGGAAAAGATCATACAATTTTTGCTTTAATTGATGGTTTCGTAAAATTCGAAAGAAAAGATAAAAATAGAAAAAAAGTTTCTGTTTATCCTGCATAATTTTAAGGCTACTTTGTAGCCTTTTCTTCTTTTTAGTCTTAATATATTAAAAAAAATATAATATCATTTTAAAAATTTATACTTTGGTGATTGTATGTTTATAGATAATGTGAAATTAGTTTTAAGTTCAGGTAATGGTGGCAAAGGTGCTGTGAGTTTTCGTCGTGAAAAACATGTTCCACTCGGTGGACCTGATGGTGGCGATGGTGGAAATGGTGGCGATGTGTATTTTATATGTGATAACAATACCCATACTCTAGCACACTTTAAAGGTAAAAAAGAACTTAAAGCACAAAATGGCCAGCCGGGTTTGGGCCGTAATAAAAATGGTAAAAGAGGGGAAAGTTTAGAGTTGATTGTCCCTCAAGGCACTCAAGTAATTGACGCACAAAGTGGAGAGGTTTTGCTTGATATGCTAGTAGAAGGCCAAAAAGAACTCTTTTTAAAAGGCGGTAAAGGCGGTCTTGGTAATACTCACTTTAAAAACTCTACTAATCAACGCCCAGATTATGCCCAACCAGGTGTGGCAGGAAAAACCTTAAGTGTGCGTTTAGAGCTAAAACTCATAGCAGATGTTGGACTTGTAGGCTTTCCAAATGTAGGAAAATCCACTCTTATAAGCGTAGTATCTAATGCAAGGCCTGAAATAGCTAATTATGAATTTACTACTTTAACTCCAAAACTTGGTATGGTTGAAGTAGATGATTATAATTCTTTTGTGATGGCAGATATCCCAGGTATTATAGAAGGCGCGAGCGATGGTAGGGGTTTGGGACTTGAGTTTTTAAGACACATAGAAAGAACTTCTTTTTTACTTTTTGTGCTTGATCCATTAAGAGAAATGAGTTTAAAAGAGCAATTTTGTATTTTAAGAAAAGAATTAGAAAAATTTTCAAGCAAGCTTTATGCAAGAAATTTTGGCTTAATGCTTTCAAAAAGTGATAGTGTAAATTTAGGCGAAGAATTTGCACAAAAAATGGAAGATGATTATAATGAATTAAAAGCTTATTTACAAAGTCAAAATAATCCACAAAGCTTTTTTGTTAAAGTATCAAGTCTTGAAAAAACAGGTTTAAAAGAGCTTAAATTTATGCTTTTAGAAGAAGTTAAAAAAATTAGAAATCAAAATAATCTTTGATGAGTGAAAATTTAACTATAGATTTTATCCAAGAATATATCAAGTCTAATTTTAAAGGCTTGGTATATAAATTTACCTATAAAGAGCATAGCTTTTTTTATAATCCCGATAGGGTTTTAAAAAACGGAGTTTATTTTTGTACTATTAAAGAAAATGATGGCATAAACGATAAAGCTTCGAAATTAAATAGAGAAGGTGTGTTTCGTCTAAGTTGCTCTCTTTGTGATCAAGATTACCAAAATCTTTTTGGTCAAAAACCTAAAAAAGCTTTAAAGGGTGAGATTGTTAGTTTAAATTATGATTTTTCTATGCTTGATCTTATCATGCCTCATCCAATTTATGCTTATATGGGATATATTTGTATTAACAATCCTTCAAGAAAAAATTTTGAAATTTTTAAAGATTATCTTGAGCTTTCATATCAAAAAGCTATAAAAACTTATCAAAAAAGGATAGTGGCGTTATGAAAAATATCATTTTTATGGGGACTCCATCTTATGCAACATGTATTTTAAAAGAGCTTGTCGATAAAGGATTTAATATCCAAGCTTTATTTACTCAACCTGATAAACCTGTGGGAAGAAAACAAATTTTAACTCCAAGTGATACTAAAAAATTTGTTTTAGAAAATAATTTAAATATAGAAATTTTCACTCCAAAAAGCTTAAAAGATGAAAATATAATCAATGGAATAAAAAACTTAAAACCTGATTTTATAGTTGTTGCTGCTTATGGGAAGATTTTACCAAAAGAAATTTTAGATATTGCTCCTTGCGTCAATTTGCACGCTTCCTTGCTTCCTAAATATCGTGGTGCTTCACCTATACAAAGTGCTATTTTAAATGGGGATAAAATAAGTGGGGTTTGTACTATGCTTATGGAAGAAGGGCTTGATAGTGGTGCAATTTTAGAAAGCATAGAATGTGATATAGAAGGTAAAAATTCAGCTGAAGTTTTTATCATGCTTTCAAATTTAGCAGCTAAGCTTACTATTTCTACGCTTTTGAATTTTGAAAAAATTATCCCAAAAAAGCAAGATGAAAATTTAGTTACATATTGTAAAAAAATCAAAAAAGAAGATGGCTTGATTGCTTTAGATAATGCAAGTGAAATTTATCAAAAATTTCTAGCTTTTACACCTTGGCCTGGAATTTTTTTAGAAAATGGTATGAAATTTTTAGACATAGAATTAATCGATAATGAAAAAACTCAAAAATCAGGTGTGATTTTACAAGTAGAAAAAGAAAGCTTTTTGCTTTCATGTACAAAAGGTATTTTAAGGATTAAAACTTTACAAGAAAGTGGAAAAAAAGCTTTAGATGCTAAGACTTATTTAAATGGAAAAAGGTTAAAACTTGGAGATAGTTTATTTTGATGAACTTGAATCAACTCAAGTTTATTTAAGTGATAAAATTCGTAGTGGAGAAATTACTAACAATACAGCCATTTGTGCTTTTATTCAAAGTGCTGGTATAGGTAGTAGGGACAATACTTGGCAAAGTAAGCAAGGAAATTTACATGTATCTTTTTGCATAAAAACTCAAGAATTAGCACAAGATCTTCCTTTGGCTTCTGCTAGTATATACTTTGCATTTTTAATGAAAGAAGTATTGCAAAGAAAAAATTCGAAAGTATGGATTAAATGGCCTAATGATTTTTATATAGAAGATAAAAAAATAGGCGGATTGATGAGTTCTAAAATCAATGATTTTTTGGTTGTAGGAATGGGGATTAATCTTAAGTATGCTCCATTTAATGCTGAAATTTTAGACATAGAAATAGATATAGCAAAACTTTTAAATGAGTATTTTTCTTATGTAGATGAGAAAATTTTATGGAAGAATATTTTTAGCAAGTATATGCTAGAATTTGAAAAATCAAGAAATTTTTTTATACATAATGAAGGTAAGATTTTATCTTTAAAAGATGCTTTGTTGTATAAAGATGGTTCTATATTGTTAGATAATAAAAGGATATATAGTTTAAGATGAGTGAAATAATAACTATTGCAAATCAAAAAGGTGGGGTAGGTAAAACTACTACCGCTATTAATCTAGCGGCTTCTTTAGCAGTAGCTGAAAAAAAGGTTCTTTTGATAGATATTGATCCACAAGCTAATGCTACAACAGGACTTGGTTTTAATAGAAGTAATTATGAATATAATATTTACCATGTTTTTATAGGTAGGAAAAAACTTTCTGAAATCATTTTAAAAACTGAGCTTCCGCAATTATATTTAGCTCCATCAAATATTTCTTTGGTTGGAATTGAGCAAGAAGTAGTAAAAGAAAGCGGAGAATATAGAACAATTTTAAGAGAAAAAATCAAAGAAATTGCCAAAGATTATGATTTTATTATCATTGACTCACCTCCTGCGCTTGGAAGCATTACAGTGAATGCTTTTGCAGCAAGTGATAGTGTTATTATCCCTATACAATGTGAGTTTTATGCACTTGAGGGCGTTGCGATGGTTTTAAACACTATTAAGTTTGTGAAAAAAACTATCAATCCAAAACTAAAAATAAAAGGCTTTTTGCCAACTATGTATAGCTCACAAAATAATCTTTCAAAAGATACTGTGGAAGATTTAAAGCAAAATTTCAAACAAAAGCTATTTAGAACAGGTGATAATGAAGATGATTTCATCATCATACCAAGAAATGTAAAACTTGCTGAAAGTCCAAGCTATGGAAAGCCTATTATACTTTATGATATAAAATCTCCAGGTTCAGTGGCATATCAAAATTTAGCACATTCTATATTAGGATAAAAAATGGCAAAAAAAAGTGCATTAGGAAGAGGTTTAAGTAGCATTTTGGCTGATATTGATGAGGTTTATGAAAAAGAATTAGGCTCTAATGAAGGCAGAATAGAAGAAATTGATATAGATTTAATTAGCCCAAACCCTTATCAGCCAAGAAAAAATTTTGATACCCAAGCTTTAGAAGAACTTGCAGGTTCTATTAAAGAATATGGCTTGATTCAGCCTGTTGTGGTTTTTAAAAAAGATGAATTTGATTATATTTTAATAGCAGGTGAGAGAAGATTTAGAGCATGTAAGCTTTTAGAAAAAGAACAGATTAAAGCTGTAGTTTTAAATGTAGATGATATAAAATTACGTGAGCTTGCTTTAATAGAAAATATTCAAAGAGAAAATTTAAACCCTATAGAATTAGCACATTCTTATAAAGAGTTATTAGAAATTCATGATATCACTCAAGAAAAATTAGCCGATCTTATTCACAAATCAAGACCTCAAATTGCTAATACTTTAAGACTTTTAAATTTAAACGAGCAAACGCAAAATTTCATTATAGAAGGTAAAATCTCACAAGGACATGCAAAAGTTTTAGTGGGACTTGAAAAAGAAGAAGAAAAAATGATAGTTGATACTATCATAGGGCAAAAACTCAATGTAAGAGATACCGAAAAGTTAATTAAAAATTTTAAAAACACAAACCAATTAGAAAAAAACGCAACTTCAAACAAACAATATCAATCTATAATAAATTTAAAAGAAAAAATTGAATCTTTAGGCTTAAAAGTAAATGCAAAAGATTTAAAAATTACTATAAATTTTGAAAATGAAGATGAGGTTAGGGAATTTCTAAAGACATTAAATTAAATATGTTTTTAGGTATGTTTTGCTATAATTTCGCGTTTTATTTAGATTTATTTAGGAGTATTAATGTTTAATGATGTACATTTTTCCATTATGATAGCCACCGGTGTCATTTTTTTGCTTATGATAGCGATTTTAAATTCTATGCTCTATAAACCTTTGATTAAATTTATGGATTCTAGGGATTTAACTATAAAAAATGATGAAGAAAAAATGAAAAAAAATTCTGATGATGTTTCAAATGTAGAAAGTGAATTAGAAAAAATTCATATCCAAACAAGAGATGAAATCAATCAAATCAAAGCAAAAGCAATAGAAGAAGCTAAAATAAAACAAGAAAAAGAATTATCAACAAGAAAAAGAGAATTAGAAGATCAAATGCTTGTTTTTCTTAAAAGTCTAAGAGAAAAAGAAAAAGAATTAAAAGAAGAAATGCGTTTAAAAATGCCAGAATTTAAACAAAGCTTTAAAAATAGCTTGAGTAAAATTTAAGGAAGATAAATGTTGAAAAAAATTACATTATTATCAATACTTCCTTTTTATGCTTTTGCAGCAGGTAATGGAAGTGGTGAGTATGATATTATTCCAAGAGCGGTTAATTTTGTTTTATTTGCTGCTATTTTGTATTATTTCATAGCAACACCTTTGAAAAATTTCTACAATGGTAGAATTGCAAAGATTGCATCTAGAATGAATGAAATTCAAGAAAAACTTATTGCAAGTAAAAATCATAAATTAGAAATGATGAAAAAATTAGATTTAGCCAAACAAGAAGCTGTTAATGCAGTTGCTCTTGCAAAAAAAGAGGCAGAAATTATTACTGAAAAAATCGAGAATGAAACAAAAATGGAAATTAAAGCTCTAGAAAAAACTTACGAAGAGCACAAAGAATATGAAATAAGAAAAATGGAAAAAGAAGTTGTGCAGGCAGTTTTAGAAGAAATTTTTGAAGATCAAAATTTACAGCTACAACAAAAAGAAATTTTAAATATCATGATGAAAAAGGTGTCTTGATGGAAAAAGTAATTGCTAAAACATATGCAAAGGCAATATTAGAAAGAAATGATTTTGAAAATTTTTATTCTAATTTGTTAGAGTTAAGCTCAGCTTTTGCATCTAATAAATTTATAGATATTTTAAATTCATACGAAATAAAGCAAGACAAAAAATTAGAGTTAATACTTTCATTATTGAATAATCCAAGTGATGCTTTTAAAAATTTTATAAATTTGATTGTGGATAATAAAAGAGAAATGTTAATTCCAGAAATCACTAAAGAATTAAGTGAACAAAAAGCATCAAAAGAAAATACATTTTTAGGACAGGTTTACTCAAAAGAAAAATTAAGCGAAGAAGAAATTAAAAATTTAGAGGAAAAACTTAGTCTTAAATTTAATGCAAAAATTAGATTAGATAGTAAAATAAGTGATAATGACAGTGTAAAAATTAGCTTAGATGGACTTGGATATGAAATTTCATTTTCAATGCAAAGCTTAAAAGCTAAGATGAATGATTATATATTAAAAGCAATTTAAGGAGATTTGATGAAATTTAAAGCAGATGAAATTAGTTCTATTATAAAAGAAAGAATTGAAAAATTTGACTTTAATCTTGAAATAGAAGAAACCGGTAAAATTATTTCAGTTGCCGATGGTGTTGCTAAGGTATATGGCCTTAAAAATGCTATGGCTGGAGAGATGGTTGAATTTGAAAATGGCGAAAAAGGAATGGTTCTTAACCTTGAAGAATCAAGTGTTGGTATTGTTATCTTAGGTAAAGGACTTGGACTTAAAGAAGGAAGTTCTGTAAAAAGATTAAAAAAACTTTTAAAAGTTCCAGTTGGAGATGCGTTAATAGGACGTGTTGTAAATGCTTTAGGAGAGCCAATTGATGCTAAAGGCGTAATTGAAGCGAGCGAATATCGTTTTGTAGAAGAAAAAGCAAAAGGTATTATGGCTAGAAAAAGCGTTCATGAACCATTACATACGGGTATTAAAGCTATTGATGCTTTAGTTCCAATTGGTAGAGGACAAAGAGAGTTAATCATCGGTGATAGACAAACAGGTAAAACAACTGTAGCAATTGATACAATTATTAGTCAAAAAGGTAAAGATGTTATTTGTATTTATGTTGCAATTGGTCAAAAACAAAGTACTGTAGCTCAAGTAGTTAAAAAGCTTGAAGAATATGGTGCAATGGATTATACTATAGTGGTGAATGCGGGTGCATCAGATCCTGCTGCATTACAGTATCTTGCGCCATATGCTGGGGTAACTATGGGTGAATATTTTAGAGATAATTCAAGACATGCATTGATCGTTTATGATGATTTAAGTAAACATGCTGTTGCATATCGTGAAATGTCTTTGATTTTACGTCGTCCTCCAGGTCGTGAGGCTTATCCTGGTGATGTGTTCTATCTACATTCAAGATTGCTTGAAAGAGCAAGTAAGTTAAGCGATGAGCTTGGCGCGGGAAGCTTGACTGCACTTCCTATTATTGAAACTCAAGCAGGGGATGTTTCAGCTTATATTCCAACCAATGTTATTTCAATTACAGATGGTCAAATTTTCTTAGAAACAGATTTATTTAACTCAGGTATTCGTCCTGCGATTAATGTTGGTTTATCTGTATCTCGTGTTGGTGGTGCTGCGCAAATTAAAGCAACAAAACAAGTTTCAGGTACATTAAGACTTGATTTAGCTCAGTATAGAGAATTGCAAGCTTTTGCACAATTTGCAAGTGATTTGGATGAAGCTAGTAGAAAACAACTTGAGCGCGGACAAAGAATGGTTGAAGTTTTAAAGCAACCTCCATATTCTCCACTTTCACCAGAAAATCAAGTTGTGATTATTTTTGCAGGCACTAAAGGTTATTTAGATGATGTTGCAGTTTCGAAAATTGGAGAATTTGAAGCAGCTTTATATCCATTTATTGAGGCTAAGTATCCAGAAATTTTTGAGCAAATTAGAACTAAAAAAGCTTTAGATAAAGATTTAGAAGAAAAACTAGCTAAAGCATTGAGTGAGTTTAAAGCAAACCATATATAAGGTTTTTAAATGTCTAATTTAAAAGAAATTAAAAGAAAAATAAAAAGTGTTCACAATACACAAAAGACAACCAATGCGATGAAGCTTGTCTCTACTGCTAAACTAAGAAAAGCAGAAGAGGCAGCTAAAAAATCAAAGGTTTTTGCTCAAAAAATCGATGAAGTTTTATCAGAAATTGCGTTCAAGATCAATCAATACGATGGGCTTGATGACAAACTTCCATTTTTTAGAAAAAAAGATAATATAGAAAAAATGGATATTATTTTTGTCACAGCTGATAAGGGTTTGTGTGGTGGATTTAATATTAAAACCATTAAAGCCGTAAATGAAATGCTTGAAGATTGCAAAACAAAAAAAATCAAGGTAAGATTAAGAGCTATTGGTAAAACAGGTATAGAATATTTTAATTTTCAAAATATAGAAATTTTGGAAAAATATTTAGATACAAGTTCAAGTCCAGATTATGATAAGGCTTGTGCTATTATCCAAAAAGCTGTTGATGATTTTGTAAATGGCGTGACAGATAAAATTGTAATCATTCACAATGGTTATAAAAATATGATTTCTCAAGAAATTCGTATTAATGAGTTGTTGCCAGTAGAAGCTATTGTTGGTAAAGAAGAACAAAAGTCTGAATCTTTAATGGACTTAGAACCAGAAGATGAAGAAATTTTAAATGATTTGTTAAAAACTTATTTTGAATATAACATGTATTTTTCTTTAGTTGATTCTTTGGCAGCTGAACATAGTGCTAGAATGCAAGCCATGGATAATGCAACCAATAATGCAAAAGCTAGAGTTAAGCAGCTTAATTTAGCTTATAATAAAGCAAGACAAGAATCTATTACCACCGAGTTGATAGAAATCATCAGCGGTGTTGAGTCAATGAAATAAATTTAGGAGTGATGATGCAAGGTTTTATTTCTCAAGTTTTAGGACCAGTGGTTGATGTTGAATTTAAAGACTATCTTCCACAAATTAATGAAGCTATTATTGTTAATTATGAATTAGAAGGAAAAGAATGCAAGCTAGTTCTTGAAGTAGCTGCACATTTAGGTGATAATAAAGTAAGAACCATCGCTATGGATATGACGGATGGTCTTGTTAGAGGTTTAACAGCTGTCGCAACTGGAAATCCAATTAGCGTTCCAGTAGGCGAAAAAGTTCTTGGAAGAATTTTTAATGTAACGGGTGATTTGATTGATGAGGGTGAAGAAATCAATTTTGATAAACACTGGTCAATTCATAGAGATCCCCCTCCATTTGAAGAGCAAAGTACAAAAAGTGAAATCTTTGAAACAGGTATAAAGGTTGTTGATTTGCTAGCTCCTTATGCTAAGGGTGGTAAAGTTGGTCTTTTTGGTGGTGCAGGTGTTGGTAAAACCGTTATTATTATGGAATTAATTCACAACGTTGCATTTAAACACAGCGGATATTCGGTTTTTGCAGGTGTTGGCGAAAGAACTCGTGAGGGTAATGACCTTTATAATGAAATGAAAGAAAGTAACGTATTGGATAAAGTTGCATTGTGCTATGGTCAAATGAATGAACCACCAGGGGCAAGAAATCGTATTGCGTTAACAGGTCTTACTATGGCTGAGTATTTTAGAGATGAAATGGGACTTGATGTTTTAATGTTTATTGATAATATTTTTAGATTTTCTCAATCAGGTTCAGAAATGTCAGCGCTTTTAGGAAGAATTCCTTCAGCTGTTGGTTATCAGCCAACCCTAGCTAGCGAAATGGGTAAGTTCCAAGAAAGAATTACTTCAACCAAAAAAGGATCTATTACTTCAGTTCAAGCAGTTTATGTACCAGCAGATGACTTAACAGACCCTGCACCAGCAACAGTTTTTGCACACTTGGATGCAACAACAGTTTTAAATAGATCAATTGCTGAAAAAGGTATTTATCCAGCTGTTGATCCACTTGATTCTACTTCAAGAATGCTTGATCCGCAAATTATTGGTGAAGAGCACTATAAAGTAGCACGTGGAGTACAATCAGTATTACAAAAATATAAAGATTTGCAAGATATTATTGCTATTTTGGGCATGGATGAGTTAAGCGAAGAAGATAAATTGATTGTTGAAAGAGCAAGAAAAATTGAAAAATTCCTATCTCAACCATTCTTCGTTGCTGAAGTTTTCACAGGTAGCCCTGGAAAATATATCAGCTTAGAAGATACAATTGCAGGATTTAAAGGTATTTTAGAAGGTAAATATGATGATTTACCAGAAAATGCTTTTTATATGGTTGGTAATATAGATGAAGCTATAGTAAAAGCTGAAACACTTAAAGAAGTTAGCAGAAAAGACGTTTGTTTAGATAATTGTAAAGTGGATAAGGCTAAAAAAGGTTAATTTATGCAAGATTTAATATCTTTAGAAATCATTACACCCCTTGGTATGATTTATCAAGGGGATGCAAGATTGGTAGTTCTTCCTGGAAGCGAGGGTGAATTTGGTGTTTTAAAAGGACATGCATCTTTAATCTCTTCTTTAAAAGCAGGAATTATAGATATAGAAAAATCAGATTCAACTCATGAATTAGTTGCTATTGATTCAGGTCATGCAAAAGTTTCTGAAACTAAAGTGAGTGTTTTAGCAAAAGGCGCTGTATGGGTTGGAGGAAATAGTGATAGTGAAATAGCAAAAAGATTAGAAGAAGCAAAAGATTTAATTAAATCCATGAGCAGTGATAGTATTGCACTTGCTTCTACTTTTGCTAAAATGGATAATAATGTAAGGCAAAAATAGTGGATTTTCAAGCAATTTTTCATTTTTTTGAAAATACAAGCTTAATCACTTATATAGTATTAGCTTGGCTTTCGGTGTATTTTATACTTAGTTTTAGTATATTATTTTCAAGGTTGATGCTTATTAATAAATGGACTCAAAATGAAAGTCAGGCTTTAGAAGCTTTAATGAGAGGCGAAAAAGATTTAAGTCAAAGTGCATCAATTTTAAAAAAATGTGTTGAAGTTGATGAAACAAAGATGAATATTTATAAAAATTCTGTAGAAAAAAAATCTACGGTAGGGTTAACTTGGCTTAGCATTATCGCTTCAACCTCTCCTTTTATAGGTCTTTTTGGTACGGTTATTTCTATACTTGAAACTTTTGGTGGCTTAGAGATGCAAAATTCTTTAAGCATTATAGCTCCTAAAATCAGTGAAGCTTTAGTGGCTACAGGTTGTGGAATTTTAGTAGCGATTCCTGCATACAGTTTTCATTTGATTATTAAACGTAAAGCCTATGAATTGATTAATATCTTAGATAGCGAGATCAAAGTATTGGTAAGCTCTACAAAGGTATAGTTAATGTTTTTAGAAGAAAAACCTGAACTCAATATTACACCTTTGGTAGATATTATGCTTGTGTTGCTTGCTATTTTAATGGTAACAGCACCAAGTATCACATATGAAGAAAAAGTTCAACTTCCTCAAGGTTCGCAAAAAACTTCAAGTGCGCCAAATATTAAAAGTTTGATTATAACAATTAATGCAAAAAAAGAAATTTTTATAGGAAAAGATAAATTTGATTTTATAAGTTTTGCGGATAATATGAATGCTTTAAAAGTTCAGTATAATACTCAAGAGACAGTTTTTATCAGAGCGGATAAGAATCTAAAATATGATGATGTAATGAGTGTTTTAAGAACAATGAAACATTTAGGTTTCCAAAAAGTTGCTTTGCAAACTGAGTAAAAAATGGAAGAAAATTCTACACATAATCTTAAAGCTTTTATTTATGCAACTTTAGTTTATTTTTTTGTTGTTTTTTTGGTATTTTTTAAGTTGGTTGAGTATAAACCAAAAGCCATTGAATATACTGATGATCCTAATAGTTTTATCAATATAGAATTTGGAGATAGCATAAATCAAAATCAAGTAAATATGATACAAGAATTACAAAAAGAAAATCTACAAAGTTTATTTGAAGAAAATCTTTTACAAAAATACACTACCAATAAAAGCGTTAACACCCAAAATATAGAACAACAAGCAAGTGTTTTTAATGAGTTGTTTGGTAAAATAGAAGACTATCAAGAAGAAAAAACGACTAAAGTGCAATCTTCAATGCCATCGAAAAAACCTACTTTTGCCCAAAGAGAAAAAATCAATGATTTTTCTAAGCAACTCAATGAAAATTTAAAAATAAATCAAGAATTAGGTCAATCTGTCATGGAGCAAAAAGTAGGGGTTTATGATCAATTCTTAGGCGCTGTTAGAAAATATCTTGAAGATAGATGGAGAATTTATAATCCTAGTGGTAATTTAAGTATAGAAGTAGAATTTGTAATTGATAATAATGGTTATTTTTACCTGTTAAACACTACTAGTGCACATAGTGATAATTTTGATAAAAAAGCAAAAGAATTTTTACAAAATTTAGAAGGAAAATACATAACTTTACCTCCAAATGGTAAAATAAGAAAAATTAAAATGCAACTTAGTGATATAATTGAGTTTAAAACGGAGAAACAATGAAAAAAATACTAGTATTTTTATTTTTTTGTTCAGTATTATTTGGACAAGATGCAACAATATCTGTTGTTAATAAAGGTATGCAATTGCCAAAAATTTATATTAAAGATCAGTCTAAATTGAATGATTTAGATCTTAAAAAAAGTTTTTATAACATGCTTGCTAATGATATAAAAGTAAGTTCAAATTTTGAGATAACTCAAGATGAAAAACAAGGTGATTATATTTTTTCTTATATATTAAATAAAAACGGCAAACTTTTAGATATTGATGTTGAAATTTTAGCTGCAAATGAAACTAAAACAAGATTTTATGAACAAATTCTTTCCATCGAAGAGTATCCATTTTTAGCACATAGAAGTGTTGCTCAAATGAATAAAAAGTTAGGTTTTGCTCCGGTTGATTGGATGGATCATAAAATTTTAATAGCTAGAACACAAGGTAGTAAGCAAAGTGATATTTTATTAGCAGATTATACTTTAACTTACCAAAAAGTATTGATTTCAAAAGGTTTAAATTTGTTTCCTAAATGGGCAAATAAAGAACAAAATGCATTTTATTTTACTGCCTATGAAGATGAGATTCCAACTCTTTATAAATATAATATGAAAAATAAAAATATAACAAAAATTATTGCTAGCAAAGGTATGATGGTTGCTTCTGATGTGAGTGATGATGGTAAAAAAATTTTACTTACCATGGCTCCAAAAGATCAACCTGATGTATACTTGTATGATGTAGATTCAAAAAATCTGACACAAATTACAAACTATATGGGTATTGATGTAAATGGCAATTTTGTTGATGGTGATAAAAAAATTGTATTTGTGTCTGATCGCTTAGGCTATCCAAATATTTTTATGCAAAATTTAGATTCAAATTTAACAGAACAAGTTGTTTTTCATGGTAAAAATAATTCTTCGGTTTCTACTTATAAACACTACATGGTTTATTCTAGTAGAGAAGTAAATCAAAGCGGAGTTTTTAATCTTTATTTGATGTCAACCCAAAGCGATTACATAAGACAACTCACTGCAAATGGTAAAAATCTTTTTCCAAGATTTTCAAGTGATGGAGAAAGTGTTGTGTTTATTAAGTACTTAGGCTCTCAAAGTGCTTTAGGTGTTATTCGAATTAATGCAAATAAAGCTTTTCATTATGGCTTAAAAGTGGGTAAAATTCAATCAATTGATTGGTAAAATACTAAAATCATATTTTTTTTGTTATAATTAAATTATGATTTTTAAATAAACAAAAGGGGAAATCAATGAAAAAAATCATTTTTGCTTCAATTACTGCATTTGCTGTTATTGTAAGTGGTTGTGCTACTAAAAACACTAGCGTTAGTAGTTCAAGTAGTGTAGATGGCTCAAAAGGTAGCGGTGGATCTGATAGATTTGAAAATCTTGAATCTTTAAATTCTGTAGCAAATGTATATTTTGATTTTGATAAATTTAATGTTAGATCAGATATGCAAAAGGTTATTGTAAATAATGCTGAAATCTTCAATAAAGAAGCTGCTAATGCTGCAATAGTAGTTGAAGGAAACTGCGATGAGTGGGGGACTGATGAGTATAATCAAGCTTTAGGTTTAAAAAGAGCTAAAGCAGTAAAAGAATCTTTAGTAGCTCAAGGTGTTAGCGCAGATAGAATTAGCGTTAAAAGCTACGGAGAAACTAATCCTGTATGTACTGAAAGAACAAAAACTTGCGATGCTCAAAATCGCCGTGCAGAATTTAAATTATCAAAATAAGTTTTAAATAAATGAAATTAAAATTATTATCAGTAGCTCTTTTAGGAGCTACTTTTTTACACGCTGAAATTTCAGCTTTTGATGCAGGAAAAGTAGATACAAAAACACCTTATGGTTTAACTCAAAATGAAAAATTACAATATGAAAATCAAGAACGCCTAAGAGCACTGAATGAATATTATACAAATTTAACAAGTAAAATAAATACAGCAGTAGAGAATATAGAAGGATTGCAAAGTGTAACAGAGGGTTTGAATGCTCAATATTCAAAAGCTAACACAAAATTGCTTTCATTAGAAGAAACTTATCAAAATTTTGACGCAAACATAACTCAAGAAATTCAAAATTTAAGAGCTTATGTGGAGGAAAATAGGCAAATTCAAGAAAAAAATCATCAAGAAATTCAAAAAGTTTTAAGTGAAATTACAACTTTGATTAATAAAATCAATGATGATTATATTTCAAAAGAAGATATGAATAAAACCATAACCTTTTTTCAGTCTGAAATAGCTAGAGTGCAAAATCAAACAAAAATTACTCCAGTTGTTCCTGTTGTAAGTGATGATAATAAAACCGAAGAAATCATTCAAGATGTAAATGAAACTCAAGATGAAGTGATTGAAGCAAAAGATGATAGTTGGAAAAAATTGCAATCTAGTGAAATTTTGAAAAAAGCGATAGAAGAAACTAATAAAAATCAATTTGAGGATGCAAAAGAAAAATTTGAACATCTAATAAGTATTCACTACAAACCTGCTAGATCTACTTTTTGGCTTGGAGAGATAAGATATAAACAGCAAGATTACGCAGGTGCTTTGGGATTTTATAAGAAAAGTTCTGCTATAAGCACTAAAGGCGATTATGTACCAAAATTACTTTATCATACAGCTATTAGCTTAGATAAGGTTGGGGATCCAAAAAGTGCAAATAAATTTTATAAAGCTTTAAAGACGGCTTATCCTGATAGTCCTGAAGCAAAAGTTTCACCAGATAGAAAATAACAAAGGAGATAAAATGGCTATAGAAAAAAATAGTGTAGTTTCAATGTTTTATGAATTAAAAGATGCAAATACTAATGAAGTTTTAGAATCAAATATTTATGCTGAACCTATTTCTTTTATTTTAGGTAAGGGTCAAATTTTAGAAGGATTAGAAGAAGAAATTCAAAAGCTTAATGCTCCTTGTAATGCTGATATTGTGATAAAAAAAGAAAATGCTTTGGGCGAATATGATGCCAATGCATTACAAACTTTACCAAAAGAGCAGTTTGCAGGGATTGATTTGCAAGTTGGTATGGAGCTTTTTGGCGAAGGTGAAGATGGTAATACGGTAAGAGTAATTGTTAGAGAAATTACCGAAAATGAAGTTACTATTGATTACAATCATGCTTATGCAGGAAAAGACTTGTTGTTTTCAATCAATATCGTAGATGTTAGAGCTGCAAGTGAAGATGAAATTTTAACAGGAATTATTGTAGGTAGTAGAAGTTGTGGATGTGGTGGTGGAGGACATCACCATGATCATCATCACGGACATGGTGGTGGCGGATGTTGTGGTGGCCACGGACATGGTGGTGGCGGTTGCTGCGGTGGACACTAATGAATAGTGCATTTATTTTCCCAGGCCAAGGCTCTCAAAGTGTTGGCATGGGGCTTAGTTTTTATGAGAATTCACTTAAAGCAAGAGAATTATTAGATTGTGCAAGTGATTATTGTAAAATTGATTTTAAAAATTTGCTTTTTAAGGAAAATGAAAATTTAAATAAAAGTGAATTTACACAAATGGCCATAGTGTTAAACTCACTAATGGCTTATGAAGTTTTAAAAGAGCAAGTTGATATAGAAGCTAAGTACAGCCTAGGTCATTCGCTAGGAGAATTCAGTGCTTTAGCAACCCAAGATGCATTTAGCTTTTTAGATGTTATAGCACTTGTTAATAAACGCGGTAAGTTTATGCAAGAAGATTGCTCTAAAATAGAAGCTGGTATGATGGTGATTTTAGGGCTTGAAGATAAAGTGGTAGAAGAACTTTGTCAAAAAGCATTGAGTGAGAAAAAAAACATTTTTGCGGCTAATTATAATTGTGATGGACAAATTGTAGTAGCAGGTTTAAAGCCTGATTTAGCTTCTTATGAGAGTGAGTTTAAAAATGCAGGAGCTAAAAGAGCTATGCTTTTGAACATGAGCGTTGCAAGTCATTGTCCATTATTAAAAAATGCGTCTTTGAAACTTACAAAAGAATTAGAACCTATTTTAAAAGAGAGCTTTAAAAGCGTAGTGTCAAATGTTAACGCAAAAGTGTATAATGATAAAAATCAAGCTCTAATGCTTTTAAGCGAGCAACTCATCAAACCTGTTCTTTATAAACAAAGTATTAAAGTAATAGATGAAGAAGTAGATTTTTATATAGAATTTGGTGCAAGTGTGTTAAAGGGATTAAATAAAAAAATCACTCAAAAAGAAACTTATACTTTAAGTAAAATAGAAGATATTGATGAAATTTTAAAGGTAATTAAATGAAAATAGCTATTTTAGGAGCTATGCCTGAAGAGGTTACTCCTTTACTAGAAACATTAAAAGAGTATCAAACAATAGAATATGCAAATAATACTTATTATCTTGCAAAATATAAAAATCATGAATTAATTATTGCTTATTCTAAGATAGGGAAAGTAAATTCCACTCTTAGTGCGACTATTATGATAGAAAAATTTAAAGCCGAGCTTTTACTCTTTACGGGTGTGGCTGGTGCTTTTAATCCTAGTTTAGAAATAGGGGATTTAATTTATGCTACAAAATTAGCTCAATATGATTTAGATATCACAGCTTTTGGACATCCGCTTGGCTATGTTCCTGGAAATGAAATTTTTATAAAAACAGATGATAAGCTAAATAATCTTGCCATAGAAGTTGCTAAAGAACTTGGTGTTAAATTACAATCAGGTGTTATCGCTACGGGTGATGAGTTTATTTGTGATGAGAATAAAAAAGCAAAAATTAGAGAAATTTTTAATGCAGATGCTTGTGAAATGGAAGGAGCTAGTGTGGCTTTGGTGTGTGATGCTTTAAAAATTCCATGTTTGATCTTAAGATCTATGAGTGATAAAGCAGGTGAAAAAGCTGAATTTGACTTTGATGAGTTTGTAGAAAAATCAGCTAAAATTTCAGCTAATTTTGTTTTAAAAATTTGTGAGAAATTATGATAAATCTTAGTAAAAAACTAATCAGAGAAGTAGCTAAAGCTAATGCTAAATTTTCTTTAATAGGAGACAATGATAAAGTTTTATTAGGACTTAGTGGTGGGAAAGACTCTCTAGCTTTAGCACATCTTTTAAAGCGTATGCAAGCACATGCGCCTTTTAAATTTGAACTTAAAGCAGTAACTTTAAGCTATGGCATGGGTGAAGATTATACCAAACTCCATAATCACTGCAAAGAACATGGTATTGACCATGAAGTGATTGATTCTAATATTTATGAAATTTCAGGCGATACGATTAGAAAAAATTCAAGTTTTTGTAGCTATTTTTCAAGAATGAGACGTGGTGCTTTATATACTTATGCTTTGGAAAATGGTTTTAATAAATTAGCTATAGCTCACCATTTAGATGATGCGGTAGAGAGTTTTTTTATGAATTTTATTTATAATGGCTCTCTTAGGAGTCTAGCTCCCAAGTATAAAAGCAAAAGAGGTGTAGAGGTTATTCGTCCTTTGATTTTTGTAAGAGAAAGACAATTAAGAGAAAATGCTATTAATAATGAATTAGAAGTAATTGGTAATGAATTTTGTCCTGGCATGAAATTAAGTGAAAAAAATGTAAAATTTCCTCATGCAAGAGAAGAAGCTAAGCAGCTTTTAGCAAATTTAGAAAAAGAAAATCCAAAATTATTTACAAGTTTAAAAACTGCATTTGAAAATATCCACACGGATAGCTTTTTTATGGTCAAGGATAATGGCTAATCTTTTAGTTGTTGTTGATTATCAAAATGATTTTATCGATGGTAGCTTGGGCTTTGAAGAAGCTACCAAGATAAAAGATAATATTCTTGCTCTTTTAAAAAATCATCAAGGTGATATTGTTTTTACTTTTGATACGCATGATGAAAATTATTTAAAAACTCAAGAAGGAAAAAATTTACCTACTTGTCATTGCATTAGAGATACTTTAGGTTGGCAAATGCCAGGTGATTTTGATGTGTATTTAAAAAATGCAAAAAAAATATTTTATAAGAATGCTTTTGGTAGCTTAGAATTAGCCAATTTTTTAAAACAAAATTATTATGAAAGCATAGAATTTTGTGGTCTTGTTTCACATATTTGTGTATTTAGTAATATTATTTTAGCTCAAAGTGCTAGCATCAACTCAAAAATTATATTACATAAAAACGCAACAGCGAGTTTTAGTAGGTCTTTGGAAAATAGTGCATATGAAATTTTGCAAGCTTATGGCATAGAACTTTTATAAAATGCAAGGGTATATTTTACACACTCAGAGTGTAAAAGATGAGGATTTAATCGTTTATCTTTTAAGTACTAAAAAAGTTATTAAAAGTTATAGATTTTATGGCATGCGTCATTCTAATATACTAAGTGGGTATAAGATTGATTTTGAGCTTGAAGAAAGTTCGAGATTTTTACCACGTTTAAAAGATGTTTTACATATTGGTTTTTCTTGGATTTTAGATAGAGAGAGAATGTTTTTTTGGCAGGAATTTATCAGACTTTTTTATTGGCATTTAAAAGACGTTGAGGAAATTGATAGTTTTTATTTTGAGCTTTTAGAAGATTGTGCCAAGCGTTTTGAAAAGCAAGATTGCAAACGTGTTATAGTGGATGCTTATTTAAAAATTTTAGATTTTGAAGGGCGTTTGCATAAAAGTTTTGTATGTTTTTATTGTGATGAGCATATTCAAAAAAATGTTGTACTAGTAAGAGCTTTTTTGCCTGCTCATAAAAAATGTGCTTTTGGTTATGAGTTTAATGCTAAAGATCTTGTAAAATTATATAGGAGTTTTAATTCATCGCATTTTAGCGATGAATATATTGATAATTTATATAAAATTATCAAAGAGGGTTTTTAAGGGTAATATCATACATCATAATGACTTCTTGTCTTAATCTTGCAATGATATTTGCACTATCTTTGTGTATATTTTTTGTGATAGTATCTTGGCTATTTTTAATATTTTCAAGCAAATTTTCAAGTTCTTTTTGAGAATTTTGTAAACAAGTTTTTATACATTTTGGTTGGGTTTGTTGTAAAACTTGCTCGAAATTTAAACTTTGATTGTTAAGCTTTGAAGCATGTGCTGCTAAATTATTCGCACTTGTTCTAATGCCACCTAATGCTTTGTAAATCCCTTTTGAATTGATATGAGCTGCCATGAACCTTCCTTGTTTTATGGTATCTCTTCATTCATATTGCTTGATAATTTACAAGCAAAAATCATTCCTTATTGAAAAATTCTTGAATATATTTTCGCATAATTTCTGCATCATTAATGCGATTAACACAATCTCTAAAATTAGAAGCATCATCATAGCCCTTAGAATACTCATGTAAGTGTTTTCTAAAGATGCTTATGCCTTGTTCTTTATAATGCTTTAACATTTCTTCAAAATGTGCAAAAATGATTTTATTTTTCATAGCTTTTTCGATTTTTTTACCAGTTTTTATCTCATAAAATATCCAAGGTTTTCCTACACTTGCACGTCCTATCATCAAAGCATCACAATTTGTTATTTTAAACACTTCTTTGGCATTATCTTCACTAATATCACCATTTGCAACTAAAGGAATTTTGATATTTTCTTTGGCTAAAGCTATGGCTTCATAATCAGCATTTCCACTATACATTTGTTTTCTAGTGCGACCATGCATACTGATAAAATCTACTCCAGCATTTTCACACGCTTTAGCGATGGCGATGGGATCTTTTTTATCAAATCCTAATCTTACTTTGACACTAGTTAGTTTTTTGTTGCTTGCTTTTTTGATAAGTTCTAAAATTCTTTGTAATTTATCAAGATCTTGTAAAAGAGCACTACCTGCGCATTGTTTTATAACCTTATTTACAGGACAACCACAATTAAAATCAATCCCATCTATAAAATCAAAACGATTTAAAATTTCTACCGCTTTGCAAATTACGCTTTCATCCGAGCCTGCAATTTGAACTATGTAAGGATTTTCAAGTTCAGCTTTTTCTAGCATTTTAAGAGTTTTTGAGCTCTCATATACTAAGGCATTAGAACTTATCATTTCACTAATGGTTACATCAGCCCCAAATTGTTTAACTAAATTTCTCAAAGGCAAGTCAGAAAAACCTGCCATAGGGGCTAAAAATAAAGGCTTTTTATTAAAATCTATCATTGTATTAATTTTTCAAGTTCTATTTTTTTATTATGTTCTCTTAAAAAGAGCAAGAGTCTAAAGTCTTTATGCTCATTTTGATCATTTCCTAATTCATTAAGCAATTCATCATACATACCAAATTCTGCCAAAGTATAAAGATAAGCTCTTAAAGCTTGAGAATAATTATCTTTTAACTTTTTAAATAAAGCAATCAACACTTGAGGTTCTATTTTTTTACAAAGTATTTTAGCACAGCGTAAATATGACTTATCATCCAAAGTATTCATGCTAAGTAAAACTTCGATTTCAGCGTGATTTAATTCTAAGTTTTCTTTTTCAAATCTATCCAAAAGCAATAAAATATCATCTTGGTTTTTTTGAACTTTTAGTGTTTTAATCTGACTATAAGGCGCATTTTCTAATACCATTTTATAAGCAAAAATTTCTAGCTCACTAGCTAAGGTATCTTTGTTTTTGATAAAAGAAAAAGCATAATTGCTATCATTTTGAAAGCGATTTTTTTCATTTAAAATGAAAATTTCATTATTTGAATCTAATTTATATTTTTTTAATTCCACAAATTCTTTTTTATTTAAGTGTTCAAAAATATCAATAATTTCATCTATTTTAGGATTTTGAATTTTTTCTTTAAAACAAAGAGCTTGCGTATCTTTTGCTATATTTTGAAATTCTTGAGTTTTAAATTTAACCTTGCTTGCTTTTTTTAAAAAAATATCAATAATAAAATTTTCATAATTTTTACTATCTTTAATTAGATTTTTATATTGTAAATGTTTTAAAAAGCCATAAAAACTCATATGTGCTAAAGCTAGTATCATCAAAAGTAAAGCAGGCAAAACAACCCATAAGCTAATAGGCAAATTTAATTCAAAAGTGGAAATTGTAAAAGTATAATTTCCTAAATTTAGATTATAAACTAAGGCTGCGATGATTAGAAGATAAACTAAACTTGCAAAGAAAAATAATCTAATTTTCATAGCTCTTTCCTTTTTTCTAAATTTTCACGACAATTTATGCAATATTTTGCGTGAGGTTTAACCTTAAGTCTTTCAGGATGAATATCATCTTCACAATACTCACAAATACCATAAGTATTGTTATCTATTTTGCTTAATGAATGTTTAATTTCTTCTAGCTCAGCTTTTAAGTTTTCATTGATTTTAAGGTCGATATGAGAGCTATTGTCAATTTGCTGTAAATCAACTTCATCTCTAGGTTCACTATCTTGTAGATTATGGATATTGTCTATATTGCCTTGAAGTTCTTGTAAAATTTCTTTTTGTCTTTGAAGTAATATATTTTTAAATTCTTCAAGATTTAATTCTTGCATAAACGCTCCTATTTGTGATATGGGTGATTTGTATTAATGCAAAATGCACGATAAATTTGCTCTAAAAGCATAGTTTTAGCAAATTTATGCACCAAGGTCATTTTGCTAAGAGCTATACTTGTATGCATTTGTGCAATAAATTCTTGCTCAAATCCATAAGCACCGCCTATAAAAAATGTAATTTCATTTTTATCTTGCAATAATTTTGCAAATTCTACACTTGTAAATTCTTTACCCTTTTCGTCTAATGCTATGCAAAAACCTTTTTTGTAAGGACTTAGTGCATTTGTATAAGATTTTTTTGCTTCTATGGCGTTAGTATTTTGTGCTTGATTAATTTTGTTATTAAAAACACATATATCATTAAAACTACAAAATTTCTTAATAAGCTTAGTATAATGCTCATCTATCTTGTTAAATTCATCATTATTATTTTTTTGAATGCTTAAAAGATTAATTTGCATTTTTAGTTTTTAGAAAAAAATCTTAAAAAGTCTGCTATAAATTTTTTATGTTCATTTCTTTCTACAATCGCATCAATCAACCCATGTTCAAGTAAAAATTCAGCCTTTTGAAAGCCTTCTGGTAAATCAGCTCCTATGGTTTGTTTAATAACCCTAGCTCCTGCAAAGCCTACTAAAGCACCAGGTTCAGCCATGATGATATCTCCAAGCCAAGCAAAAGATGCGCTTACACCACCCATAGTTGGATCAGTTAAGACTGAAATATAAGGAAGTTTTTCTTCTGCTAATAGTTTTAACGCTGCACTTGTTTTGCTCATTTGCATTAAAGAATAAGTGCTTTCTTGCATTCTAGCTCCACCACTTGCACTCACTATAACAACAGGAGTTTTTTTCTCAATAGCTCTTTCAATAGCTCTAAGAATTTTTTCACCTTCTACTGAGCCTAAGCTTCCACCCATGAAAGAAAAATCAAAAACAACTAATTGAGTTTTTATCCCATCTATGGTGCATTCTCCGCTTATTATGGCGCTTTTTCTACCTGTTTTTTCTTCATTTTCTGCTAATCTTTTTTTATACGATTTGCTATCTACAAATTTAAGTGGATCGATTGCATGTAAGTCTTTATCCATTTCCACAAAAGAGCCTTCATCGCTAAGTAATTCAATGCGTTTTAGAGGGTTTAATCTCATATGAAAATTACATTTAGGACAAACATTATAACAAGTTTCTATTTCTTTATAATACATTAACGCATGACAAGAATTACATTTTACCCAGTGATTTGGAGCTTCACTTGGAGCGGCTTGCTTGCGTCTTATACTAGAAAAAATATCTAAAAAATTCATTATCTCTACCTAAAATAAAATTTCAAAATTATAGCAAGATTTTATTGCTTTTAAAATCTTGCACCCAACATAAACTCAAATTTGCTCAAATCGTCTTTTGAGCTAGTATTAAATGGTTTAGCAAAAACTAAATTTAAAGCACCTAGTGGGGTTAACCACTCAAAGCCAACGCCTGTACTCCATCTTTGAATTTGATTTAAAGAACTCTCTCCTATAGCACCATAATCAAAAAATACACTACCTCTAAGTTTGATTCTATCAAAGATTGGAAAGCTAAGTTCTACAGAATTTGCAAAAGCAACTGTACCACCTGTTTCATCACCCCATTCGTTTTTAGGACTCACGCTTCTTCTATCAAAACCTCTAATAGTTCCTATACCACCAAGATATAATTTTTCATTGATAGGTAAATAACCTTGATCCCATACCTTATAAAAACTTGCTTTATAGCGATAAATCAAATCCCAACCTATAAACTCTTCCAAGCCTTGATAATAATTAAATTTAGTAGTAGAACTTATGAATTCTTGATCCCCGCCTAAGCCTGCATATTCAAGTGAAGTTGAGGCAATAAAACCTGATCTTGGTAAATAATAATCATCTGTATTGTTAAACACTATCGAAGGAGTGATAGAACTTTTATAAGTTTTACCAAGTTTATATCCTTGAGCGATTAAGCGATCACTTAAATGATAAATATCACTTTGTTCAAGATTATAAGTTAAATCTATGCTTGTATATCTTCCTAAAGTTTTACCAACGCTTATGTCAAAACCATAGTTTCTCTCATCATAGCTATCCCATTCTAAACGATCTGAATATAATGATCCTCCAAGAGAATAATCACTATCATTTACTCTAGGATTTCTTAAAGATACTCTACCAGAAAGTGTATCATCGCCTTTGTCTATACTCACACTTCCTTTCATACCAGAGCCTAAGATATTTGCATCAGATAATGAAGCGCTAAGTAAAATTCCATCACTAGTTCCATAACCAATACCACCTGAAATGGCTCCAGTTGAAGCTTCCTTGACTTCTACTATCAAATCAATATGCGTATCATCTACTCTTTGTTCTTTAATATCTACATTTTCAAAATATGCAGTTCTTCTTAAGGCATTTCTTGAGTCTATTAAATCAGTTCTATTGTAAAGATTACCTTCGGTTAGGTAAAGCTCTCTACGAATAACTCTATCAACTGTTTTGGTATTGCCTGAAATTTCAACATTTCTAACATATACTTTTTCATTAGGTATGACTTTAAAAATAATCATAGCTTCATGATTTTCTTTATCTTTTTGTATATCAGGTATAACTTGTACAAAAGCATAGCCCAAATCAGCTGTTTTAGTTTCTATAGTCTTTATATCTTCTCTTAGTTTTTCTATATTAACTATTTTTCCAACACTTAATTTTAAATCATTTGCCAAAGCTTCATTTTCTTCATCACTAAAAATTGGATTAAAAATTTTAATCCCTTTAACTTTATAAACCTCACCCTCGTTGATAAAATAAGTCAAATCAGCTTGATAAGTATCTGTGTAAGTATTTAAAAAAGCAGGAGATACGCTCACATCAAGATAACCTTCTTTTAAATATACATCTGAAATTCTTGAGCTATCATTTGCTAAATCAAAGATTTTAAGCTTACCATCATTAAAGCCCCACATCCAGCCTAGGGCTTCTCTTTGTTTATTTGCTACCGCAGGTTCAATATCTGAGTAGCTTAAATTTTTTGCACCGCTTAAATGCACTTTTTCTATGATGATATTTTCTCCACGATTTACAACAAAAGTAAGTTTCAATGAGCTTGAATTACTTAATTTTTCATCTTTGATTTCTACAACAGTATCATAAAAACCTTTGGCTTGATAAAAAAGTTTGATTTTTTCAGCAGCTTCTTTGGCTGAATTTTCATCATATAAAATTCCAGGTTTTAAGCCAACAAGGCTTTCTATTTGTTTTCTATCGTTACTTGCTATACCTTGAATATCTATTTTTCCAATGGAAGGTTTTTCTACTACTTTAAAAATTAGCACCCCATTTTTTTCTTCTACTACTATATCTTTAAAATAATTTCTATCAAAAAGATTTTTAATCGCTGTATCTATACTAGCAGGATCAATTTTTTGTCCTATTTTTAATTTAGAAATCGCAATAGCACTTTCTTTAGAAAGTTGCGATAAGCCTTCAAATTTTATATCTTTAATCGTAGCTGCACATAAAGAACTTGAGAGTGCAAAGAAAACAAACCATTTTTTCATCAAATCTACCTAAATTTTTATATACAAAATCGTTATAATACCAAAATATTTTTAACTAATGCTTTTTAAGGAAAATTTATGAAAGTAGGTATAATCGGACTTGGCTTAATAGGTGGATCTTTGGGTCTTAGCTTAAGAGAGAATAAATTAATAGATTTAGTTTGCGGATATGATATAAACAAAGAATTTGAGCAAATTGCGCTAGATAGAAAGTTAATAGATAAAATTGTTTCTTTTGAAGAGTTGAAAAAATGTGATGTGATTTTTTTAGCTATTCCTGTAAGAGCTATTGTAAAAATCTTAAAAGAATTTCAAGGTATTTCTAAAGATTGTACTATTATTGAGCTTGGAAGTGCAAAAGAAGAAATTATTAAAAATTTACCTTCTTATTTGAAAAGTCAGTTTATCGCAGCTCATCCTATGGCAGGAACTGAAAATAGTGGTCCAAATGCAGCTATAAAAGACTTATATAAAAATGCAGTTTGTGTTTTGTGTGATGTGCAAAATGCTGATCATATTCATCAAAAAAGAGCTATAGAAATTTTTTCAGATTTAGGAATGAAGCTTGTATTTATGGATAGTATCGCGCATGATCACCATGCTTCTATCATTTCACACTTACCGCATGTGATTAGTTTTTCTTTGGCAAATTTTGTGATGAAAGAAGAAAATAAAAAAAATATAGCTCACCTAGGAGGTCCTTCTTTTAAAGATATGTGCAGGATTGCTAAGTCAAACCCTCAAATGTGGAGTGGTATTTTTGAGCAAAATAAACAAAATTTATTAAATTCTATTGATTTATTTCAAAAAGAATTACAAGAATGCAAAAAAATGATAGAAAAATGTGATATAAATGAGCTTGAGACTTGGATTAAAAGTGCAAATAAATTAAGAGAAATTCTATAAAATTTTTTATAATTTACTCTTAATTTGCTAAAGAATAATATATTTTTAAAAAATATAGATTGAAAGTGAAAATATGGTTTTTGCACGTAAAAGATCAAATAAAAAATGGATTTTTGTAGTTTTTTTAATACTTTTAGCCTTTGTGGTGTTTGTTTTAAATACAAAGTTGTTTGAAAAAAATCCTCCGTTAATTCAAACAAAATCAGATGTAATTTATAGTAATCTAACAGACCCTATATCTATAGAAATAAGCGATGAAAGTGCTTTAAAAGATGTTAAAGTCACACTATTTAAGGCAAATGAGTTAAATGGTGAAATACTTGTTAATGAACATGTTAAAGGCAATAAAAAAAGCATTCATTTTGACTTAAAATTACCAAAACCAGCTTATAAAGAAAAAGTCGATTCTTATAAACTTGTAATAGAAGCAAGCGATAGTAGTTTTTGGAATTTCTTTTTAGGAAATCAAGCGCTTAAAGAAGTAAAAGTTATTATTGATACCAAAAAACCACTTGTAGAAATTTTAGACAATTCTTACCAAATCGAACAAGGTGGAGTAGGTAGTGTGGTATTTAAAGCAAGTGATGAGAATTTACAAGAAGTTTATATCACAACCGATAAAGATAAAATTTTTAAAGCAACTCCTTATGTGAAAGAAGGATATTATGCTGCTTTGATTCCTTGGGAGGCGACTGATGAGCACTTTAGAGCTTATGTAGTGGCAGTAGATAAAGCAGGTAACGTAAACAAGCAAAGAATTAGATATTATTTTACCAATAAAAAATACCGTGTATCAAATATAAAAGTAAGTGATAGATTTTTAGATGGTAAGATTGAATTTTTAGCACAAAAATATGCTCCAAAAGATAGAGAATTAAGCAGGCTTGAAAAATTTAAATTTGTGAATGAAGATTTAAGAGCTTCTAATGAAGTTATCATTCATGATATTACAAGTAAAGTTCCTGATACTATGATTAATAATTTTAAAGTTAATCTTTTCAAGCCTTTAAAAAATGGCCAAAAAGTAGCTGATTATGCCGATCATAGATTTTATTCTTATAATAATCAAGCATTTAGTAGCTCTTATCATATGGGGCTTGATTTAGCAAGCATAAAAGAAGCACCTATTATTAGTAATAACGATGGTGAAGTGGTATTTGTACAAGAAAATGGAATTTATGGATTAAATATTATCATCTATCATGGCTTTGGGATTTATACTCTTTATGGACACTGCACTAATGTGGATGTAAATGTAGGAGATAGAGTTAGAGCAGGTGATGTTATAGGTACTACAGGCACTACAGGCTTAGCACTTGGAGATCATGTGCATTTTGGTGTTTTAGTACAAGGAGTTGAAGTGCGTCCTGAGCAATGGCAAGATGCAAAATGGATAAAAGAAAATATCTATAATGTATTAGAATCAAGCAAAAAAAGAATTTTGAGTGAATAAAAATGAATCAAACAACAATAGCAAAAGAAGTTAAAGGTGTTGGTATAGGTTTGCACAAGGGTGAGCCTATTAGTATAAAATTAGAGCCATTAGAAGCTGGCAGTGGTATAGTATTTTATAGAAGCGATCTGGGAATTTCTTATGAGGCAAGGCCTGAAAATGTCATCGATACGCAAATGGCTACTGTAATAGGTGATCATAGAGGTTATGTTTCTACTATAGAACATTTAATGAGTGCGATTAATGCTTATAGTATTGACAATGTGCGCATAGTTTTAGATGCTAATGAAGCTCCTGTAATGGATGGTAGTAGTATAGGCTTTTGTATGATGCTTGAAGAAGCAGGCATAAAAGAACTTGACGTGGCTAAAAAAATTTTAGTGATTAAAAAAAGTGTAGAAGTAAAAGAAGGCAATAAATTTGTGCGTTTAAGTCCTACGGATATGCCTATTATAAACTATACAATTGAATTTGATAATCCTATTATAGGCAAACAAAATTATTGTTTTGAATTTAGCAAACAAAACTACATAGAGCAAATAGCAAGAGCAAGAACCTTTGGCTTTTTAAAGGATGTTCAAGCTTTAAGAGCTATGAATTTAGGTCTTGGTGGAAGCTTAGAAAATGCTGTTGTGGTTGATGATAATCGTATTTTAAACCCTGAAGGTTTGCGTTTTAAAGATGAATTTGTGCGCCATAAAATTTTAGATGCTATTGGAGATTTAACCTTGCTTGGATGTAGAGTTTTTGGAGACTATACTTCTTATGCAGGTTCGCACAAACTTAATCATCTTTTAACCAAAGAACTTTTAAAAGATCCTAGCACCTATGAAGTGGTAAGTTTAGAAAAAAGTGCATATAAAGTTTATGAAAAGGTTTTTGCATAAAAAAGGTTGCTTTACTTTTAAATGCCATAGCAAAACCTTTAATGCTTGGTATTTATGAAAATGATGTATTGATAAAAACTATTGAGAATGATTTAAAAGTTAGTGAAGTTTTGCCAAAAATATTGCAAGATTTACTTTCACAATATGAGTTTGAAAAGCTTATTTATGTGCATGGACCAGGCTCTTACATGGGTATAAAAATTTCTTATATTTCTTTTAAAACCCTAGCCATAGTTAAAAATATACCTTTAAAAGCTATTAGTGCTTTTGAGCTAAATGATAACGCTCCTATAGCCGCTAACAAGCATTTATGTTTTGTAAAAAAAGATGATGATGAGATTGTTTTAGAAAAGACACAAGCGGGAAGTTTTTTTATGCCCCAAAGTTTAAAAGGTTTAAATTTCAGTAAAGAAAATACACCTTTTTATGTTTTAGATGTGATTAATTAAGGTAAAAAATGAAGATTTTAGTTCCTGCTACAAGTGCAAATTTAGGTCCTGGTTTTGATTGTTTGGGTTTGAGTTTAAAATATTTTAATCAAACTATAGTTGAAAAATCTAAATTTTTTAGCATTAGCATACACGGAGAAGGTGAAAATAATATCTATCTTAAAAAAAACAATAGTTTTGTCAATATTTTTTATGAAATTTATCAAAGACTTAGTGGTAAAAAAGATAATTTCCGCTTTGTTTTCCAAAATAATATCCCTTTAGCTAGAGGCATGGGAAGTTCTTCTGCTGTGATAGTTGGGGCTATTGCTTGTGCTTATGAATTAAGTGGGTTTAAGGCGGATAAAAATACCATTTTAAATGAAGCTTTAAAATATGAAAACCATCCAGATAACATAGCTCCAGCAGCTCTTGGGGGTTTTGTGTGTGCATTAACTCATAATGAAAAAGTTTTAGCTATAAAAAAAGAAGTGGACAAAGACTTACAAGCTGTTATAACCATACCAAATGTAGCGATGAATACTCAAAAATCAAGAGCAGTTTTAGCTAAAAAAATCAACCTAGAAGATAGTGTTTTTAATCTTTGCCATGCTTCATTTTTAACTGCTTGTTTTTTAGAGAAAAAATATGATTTATTAAAATATGCAAGTTTGGATAAACTTCATCAAAATCAAAGAATGAAGCTTTTGCCAGAACTTTTTGAGGTGCAAAAACTAGCTTTAGATAACAATGCTCTCATGAGCACGCTTTCAGGCTCAGGCTCAAGTTTTTTCACTCTAGCTTATAAAGATGATGCCAAAAAAATCAAAGAAAAGATCAAAAATAAATTTGCTAAATTTAGAGTTGAACTTTTAGAATTTGATGATGAGGGCTTTAAAATTTGCTAAAAATTCCAAAAAAAAGATATAATTTTGAAAAATCATATACCCATTAGAATGTGCATTGTTTGCAAAGGCCGTTATGAAAAGCAAGGTTTGCATCAATTTCAAATAAAAAATTCTCAAATTATCACTAAAGTGAAATTTGGCAGGAGTTTGTATATTTGTAATTCATGTTTTGATAAAGATGAAAAAATATTGCAAAGGGCTTTTATGAGAGCTTGCAAAGGCAATTTTCATGGTAATATAAATCAGCAGGATTTAAAGGAGATATTTTTTAATGGCAGATGTAAAGATTAGCGAGATCGCTCAAGAGTTAGGATATACAAGTAAAGAAATTATAGAAAAAGCTAATGAAATGGGCTTAGAAGATATCAAATCCCCTAACAAAAAAGTATCTTCTGAAATCGCAGAAGCGATTTATCAATACGTTCAATCCGGTGAAATACTAGATGTGGTAAAAAAAGTAGCTAAACCTAAAAAAGAAAGTACAGCAAAAAAAACTTCAACTAAAAAAGAAGAAAGCAAAAAAGAAGAGAAAAAAACCACTACTAAAAAAGAAAGTAAAGGTTCTGTTAAAGCAGTAAGTGAAAAAAAAGATGAAATAAAAAAAGAAGAAAAACAACCTGAAAATCCTGTAAAAAATGAAGTATTAGAAGAAAAAAAAGAAGAAATTAAACTCGATGAAAAACTAGGTTCTAATTTAAATTTAGCCAAAAGAAGAGGCTTGGTCATCGTTAAAAAGAAAAAAGAAGAAAGCAAAGAAACTCAAATCAACAAAGAAGAAAAGGTTAGTACGCAAGCTACTCAAGGTTTAAGCCTTAGTATGATTTTTTCAAATTCAGATGAAAATTTAAAAAGAAAGAAAAAAGAAAAGAAAAATCATCCTGTAGCAAGCAAAAAAGAAAGCACTACTAAAATGGATCTTTTAGGAGATAAAGACTTTGCTGATATTTCTTTAGAAGATGATGATATGGTGGTTTTACCTGATTTTAGTGTAAAAGAAAACAAACCAGCACAACCAGCAAATAAAAAACAACCAAATATCTTAAAGCAATCTTTAAATAATTCTATCAATCCATTTGGCGAGGGTGGTATACAAAGAAGAAGTCGTAAAAAGCCACCTAAAAAGGTAGAGAAAAAAGAAAGCGAAGCGATCACAAGTGTAAGTATACCTAAAGAAATTCGTGTGTATGAATTTGCTGAAAAACTTGGTAAAAACACCGGAGAAGTTATCTCTAAACTTTTCATGCTTGGTATGATGACGACTAAAAATGACTTTTTAGATGAGGATGCTATAGAAATTCTTGCAGCTGAATTTGGCGTGGAGATTAATATCATTGATGAAGCTGATGAGTTTGATTATGTAAAAGATTATGATGAAAATCAAACAGAAGAAAATTTAAGCCAAAGAGCTCCGGTTATCACTATCATGGGGCATGTGGATCATGGTAAGACTTCTTTGCTTGATTATATAAGAAAATCACGCATTGCAAGTGGTGAAGCAGGTGGGATCACTCAGCATGTTGGTGCTTATATGGTGGAAAAAAATGGTAGAAAAATCACTTTTATCGATACTCCAGGCCATGAGGCATTTACTGCTATGCGTGCAAGGGGAGCTAGTATAACGGATATTGTTATTATCGTAGTAGCTGCAGATGATGGGGTGAAACCTCAAACTAAAGAAGCGATTAATCATGCAAAAGCAGCTAATGTACCTATCATTATCGCTATTAATAAAATGGATAAAGAAAACGCAAATCCTGACATGGTAAAAACCCAGCTAGCAGAAATGGATATCATGCCAGTAGAATGGGGTGGAAGCCATGAGTTTGTGCCAGTTTCAGCTAAAAAGGGTGATGGTATAGAGGATTTACTTGAAATTGTATTATTACAAGCTGATATTTTAGAGCTTAAAGCAAATCCAAAAGCTCATGCTAAAGCAAGTATTATAGAATCTTCGGTTCAAAAAGGTAGAGGTCCTGTGGCTACTATCATCGTGCAAAATGGTACTTTAAGAGTGGGAAATACTGTCGTAGCAGGGGAAGCTTATGGTAAAGTGCGTGCTATGAGTGATGATCAAGGCAAAGCTTTAAAAGAAATAGGCCCAGGTGAGTGCGGGGTGATCATAGGTCTTAGTGAAGTAGCTGATGCAGGAGAAACTCTAATAGCTGTAGATAGCGATAAACAAGCAAGAGAATATGCTAATAAACGTCATGAATACAACCGCCAAAAAGAACTAAGCAAATCCACTAAAGTAAGCATAGATGAACTTGGTGCAAAAATCAAAGAAGGTAATTTAAAAGCCCTTCCTGTGATCTTAAAAGCAGATGTGCAAGGTTCGCTTGAAGCGATTAAGGCTAGTTTAGAAAAACTTAAAAATGATGAGATTAAAGTTAATATCATCCATAGTGGGGTAGGTGGGATTACTCAAAGTGATATAGAGCTTGCAAGTGCTAGTGAAAACTCTATCGTTTTAGGTTTTAATATACGCCCAACTGGTGAGATCAAAGAACGCGCTAAAGATAAAGGCGTAGAGATAAAAACTTATAATGTTATTTACAATTTGCTTGATGATGTAAAAGCCTTATTAGGTGGTATGATGAGTCCTATTATCTCTGAAGAACAACTTGGTCAAGCTGAAATTCGTCAAGTGATCAATGTGCCAAAACTAGGACAAATCGCAGGTTGTATGGTAACAGAAGGTACGATCAATCGCGGTGCGAAAATCAGGCTCATTAGAGATGGGGTTGTGGTATTTGAAGGTAATGTAAGCTCGCTCAAACGCTTTAAAGATGATGTAAGAGAAGTTGCAAAAGGCTATGAATGTGGTGTAGGCATAGAAGGTTGTAATGATATGAGAGTGGGGGATTATATAGAAAGTTACAAAGAAGTTGAGGAACAAGTAAGCCTATGAACCCAGCTGAAATCAAAAAGCTACGCACAGAAAGCATTTTAAAAGAACTTATACCAGAAGCTTTGGCAAATTTAGACAACGAAGCTTTAAAAAACTTGTGCGTAGTGGATGTAGAGTGTAAAAAAGGCAGATACGATGCTTTTGTGTATTTAGATAAAATGTTTTTTAATACCCAAGAGCAAGAAATCATACTCAATCAACTCAAAAAAGCCGCCCGTGCTTTGCAAAATTACTGCATGAGTGAGCAAGGGTGGTATAGATGTCCGAATTTTCACTTTAAATTTGATGATAGATTAGAGCATCAAAACCACATGGATGCTTTATTTGAAAAAATCAAAAAGGAATAAAATGAATCTTGAAGCACTTTGTAAAGAAGCAGGGCTTAGCTTTTATGATGATGAGCTAACAAGTGAAAATGGTAGAAAGATTTATAGAATTTATGTACAAAAAGAAGGCGGGGTAAATCTTGATGATTGTGCTAGGCTTAGTGAGATTTTATCGCCTATTTTTGATGTAGAGCCACCTGTGAGCGGGGAGTATTTTTTAGAAGTATCAAGCTGTGGGCTTGAAAGAAAGCTTAGCAAAATCGAGCATTTTGCAAAAAGTATAAATGAACTTGTAAAAATCACAACTAGTGAAAAAGAGAAAATCGAAGCAAAAATCATTGCCGTAGATGATGAAAATATCACTTTAGAAAATTTAGAAACTCAAGAAAAAACTATTATAAATTTTAGCGATATAAGAAAAGCTAAAACCTTCATACAATGGTAAAAATTTAGAATTCTAAATTTTTACTCATCTTTTGTATAATTAAATTTAAACACAAAAATCTATCAAATTTTTATATTTGTAGGTTAAAGGGAAATAGTATGAATATTATTGAATTTCACTTTTTAAATGAAAATAAAATACAAGCACAAATAGAAAATTCAAATGAAAAATTTTTAGGATATTTTTGGAAAAAAGTAAAAAGTACAATTAATATATTAAAGCCTTGCAAATATTTAGTAAATTTGATTTTTTAAATTATGAGATATATGTCTTAGTTTTAAAATTTTTAAGATGCTTTGATTATTGAATTTGTTTTCTTAGTGTGTGAATTTTATTCTTTCCTAAAGCAAAATAATGTCTTTGTTTTTTTCTACAAAAAAATTTAAGACTGGCAAGTATTTATTTCTTAGTGAGTAAGAACAAAAATTAGAGAAAATAAAAGTGCAGTTTTTGCATTTTTATTTTTGTATTAAAATTGATAGTGTAATCTAGTTTTTTCTATTTTTAAAATATACTTTTGAAGATGCATGTTTTTTAATTCATTTTCTATATTTATAATATTTTTTTTCAAAGTATTTTTTAATACTTTTATATGGCTATTTATTGTGAGTATCCATTCTA
Source organism: Campylobacter sp. CNRCH_2015_0814 (assembly GCF_025772765.1). Taxonomy (NCBI): domain Bacteria; kingdom Pseudomonadati; phylum Campylobacterota; class Epsilonproteobacteria; order Campylobacterales; family Campylobacteraceae; genus Campylobacter; species Campylobacter sp. CNRCH_2015_0814. Next base: position 53,242 of record NZ_JAKMSR010000004.1, read on the forward strand.
AGTGTTCTTTAATCCAAAGATGGTTTTTATTGAAAGCCTCTTCTTTTGTTTTTGGATTAAATATATAAATTCTAGCAAGATTGAGTTCAAATTGAGCATTTAAAGAATCTGCAATAGAACGTAATATTAATACTTTGTGCATTTTTTCTTTGAAGATATCTAATTGGTTTATAATATTATTAAAATTTTTCTCATCATTGCTTAAAAAATACAAAGTATTAAAAGTGAGAGTGCATTCTTTTTCTAAAATATTGCATATTTTTATAGCTTTATGAACTTTGTAAAACGACTTTAACATAAGTTCTATTTGTTTATTAAGGTTAGATTTTTCAAGTTTGGTAAAATATTTTTTTGGTTCTTTTTCAAGAATTTTTTGACAAACTTCTTTAAAAGGTTTTTCTATAGTTTCCTCTATTCTAGCTCCACCTTCGGTGCAGTTATATGTCGTTATATTAAGAAAATTTTTTGCATATAATATTTTTTTCTCCAATTCGGTTTTAAACATAATCCATGTATTTGTTGTTGGAATAAGGTTTTTGCCACCATAAGCTAATATTTTTAAGTTGTAATGGATTTCTTGAGGATTATAGGTATCATATTTTCCGTAGTGATATTCTTCTGGATGTGAAGATCCATCACTGCCATAAGCTAGATCCTGTCCTACTAAAAAGATATTTTTATATTCTAGTTTTAGTGCTAAAAAATAAGCCATATTTGCAACACTTGGGCATCCCGTTGAATATTCAAATTGCTTTAAGTGAAAATATTTATCCAAAGGTAGCATTCTTTGGATAAATATAAATTTACGATGATTTTGTTTTAAATATTTGACCGTGTTAAGATGTGTGACACTTGATAAAATAAAAATTATATCTTGATCAAATTCTCCAAAATCATTATTAAAAAATTCACTAGTTTCTTTAATTCTTTCTAAAGATAAAACATAATCAGGTTTTATGTCATGTTTTGCTAGTATAGGATAAGCACTATCAGCACAAAAAATAGTTGCTTTGTCTGCATATTTTTTAAGCAAAGGAAGTTGTTTAATTAAAGAAGGACCCGTTGAAACTATAATAGCGTGTTTGGAACTACCTTTTCTTTTAAGCATTAATTCTTTGAATGAAAAATTTGAAATAATATCCGGAAGGTTGTAAATAAAATTTTCTATACCCTTGAGAGCGTCTTGAGAGTCGGTTCCTTTTGCTAATATAGCTTGTTTTATATGTATTTGCATATTTTGATTCGTTTTTATAATATCTTCTTGGTATCTTTCATAATAATCACAATGAATATCTAAAAAATAAACACGCAAAAAGTTGAAAAAAGGACTATTTGAACAGATGTTGTTATATGTGTTAATATCAATTGATTCTATATCTAAAATAACTAATCGGCGATCTTTTAATTCTTCACTAAAATCTATACATTGAAAACTTAAATAAATAAATTCTATTTCTTTTTCAAAAATAATTATTTTTTGTCTATTTTTGTTTTGTAAAAGAGCTTTATATAAAATTCCATTCCCAAAACCATAAAAATAAAGCACAGGATATAAAAGATATTTATCATTATATAAGTTTAGTTTCTCATTTAATTCACTAAGAGTATTGCTATATACTGTATACCCTTCCTCATGGTGTATAAAATTAATATCTAGAGAATCTTTTCCTTGTAGAATTTGGAATTTTTGAGGTTTAAAATTTTCTAATTTTTCTTTTAATATTTTATTGTTTAAGGCTTCTAGATTTTTATTAAATAAAAATAAATTCATTTTTTATCCTTTAAAATGTTCATGATTTTATTATACTTAAATTTTAAATTATTGATAAGTGGTTAATATATTTTGCTATATTTTTAAAAGTAAAACGATAGAAGGTAGTATGAATCACGAATTTTATATGAATTTAGCCATAGATGAAGCTTGGAAATATCAGCTTTTAACCTACCCTAATCCAGCCGTAGGCTGTGTGATCTTAGATAAAAATGGCAAAATTTTAAGCATAGAAGCACACAAAGAAGCGGGCAAGGCTCATGCAGAGCTTGAAGCAGTGAGTAAAGCCTTAAAAGCACTTAATCCAAATTTAGACTTACCACAAAATGCAAACGATTTACATGAGTTTATTTGTCAAAATCATCAGGGGTTGTTAAAAGGCGCTAGTGCTTATGTGAGTTTAGAACCTTGCAATCATCAGGGTAAAACCCCACCTTGTGCGAAACTTTTTAGCACGCTTGGTTTTAGTGAAGTTTTTATTGCCACTAAAGATGAGCATAAACTCGCAAGTGGTGGAGCAGGGTTTTTAAAAGATCAAGGCATAAAAGTTCACATGGGAATTTGCGAGCAAAGAGCCAAAGAGCTTTTAAAGCCTTTTTTAAAATGGCAAAAGTCAAGTTTTAAATTTTTTAAACTAGCCCTTTCTTTGAATGGTTCTGCTTATGGTAAAATCGTAAGTTCTAAAGCAAGTAGAACCTATGCTCATGCATTACGTTCAAAGCTCGATTTACTTGTAGTAGGTGGAGAAACTATAAGACATGATAGGCCTATTTTAGATGCAAGGCTAGCTCAAGCTAAGGCACCAAATTTATGCATACTAAGCCGTCAAAATTTAGAAAGTTTTGATCCAAACATTCCTTTATTTAGCGTGCCTGAGAGAGAAATTTTTACAAACATTCCTAGTGAGGCTAAGCTCATCATGTATGAGGGCGGGGAGAATTTTTTAAAAGCCTTTAAAGATGAGTTAGATATGCTTTTGATTTTTTCAAGCTCAAATTTAAACACCTTTGAAAATGTTAAATTAGATTTAAAGCTAAAGCCTTTGTATAAAGGCTTTTTAGAAAATGATACTTATGGATTTTATGAGATTATTAAATCTTAATAAATTTTTTGTGAGCTTACTTGTGTGAAAAACTGTGCTAAAGTGTTAGCAAAAAAGCTAGCACTTTGCTCTTCTAATCGTTTTAAAAACTTATCTATAGCATCTTCTTTTTGCCAGATAGGATTTTGCACTTTGGCTAGTTTTTCTAACTCTTTTTTGGCTTGCTCGTAATTGCCTATTTTATCAATGAGTTTTAATTTTAAAGCCTCGTTTGCTAAAAACACTTTCGCATCAGCCCATGAGTTTGTTTGATTTAAGTCTAATTTACGATTTTTAGCAACAAACTGTGTAAAAAGCTCATAGCTTTGATTGGCTAAATTTTGTAAAAAGTCTTTTTCATCTTCGCTCCATTTACGCATGAAAGTTCCTGCTTCTTTATAGCTTCCTGCTTTGATGGTTTGTTCACTTATGCCAAGTTTTTGCGCAAGCTCGCTTAGTTCAAAACCTTGCATGATTACCCCAATAGACCCTACAAAGCTGGCAGGATTAGCGATGATCATATCAGCTCCCACTGCACTTAAATAACTCCCACTTGCTATAGTTCCACCTGCATACACTACCACAGGTTTTTTGGCTTTAAGATCTTGTATAGCTAAAGCTATTTCCATGCTTGGTGCAAAAGCTCCACCAGGGCTATCTATAAAAAGCAAAACCCCCTTGATAGCTTTATCTTCTTTAACTTTGTAAATTTGTTCTAAAAGATTACTCGCATCGCTAATTTCGCCTTTAAGATTAATTTGTGCTAAGTTTGCGTTAGAAAGTTTGGCATTATCCCCGTTTGGAGCAAGGATTAAAAACATGATAAATAAAAACACAAAGGTTTTAAAATAAGTATTGATGTAAGAAATGATTTTTCCAATTCCTTTAAAAAATGATTTTATAATTTGCATTCTTTTCCTTCTATAAAAAGTTTTAACACTTCTTTGCTTTGCAAGATAAACTGCAAAGGAAGTTGTTTTAAATTCACACTATTTGGCAAAGCAAAAAGACTAAAATCAGCTATCTTGCCTTTTTGAATTTGCCCTAGGTTTAAATTTAAGGCTTTTGCGGCTTTGTTAGTCGCCATTAAAAGCAATATTTTAGCAAAATTTTCTAACTCAAAATCATCATGTATAAGTAAATTAGCTCTCATTTCATCAAGCATGCTTAAAGAAGTATTTGAACTTAAACCATCAGTTCCTAGATGGATACTAACGCCATTTTTTAAAGCAGATTTTAATTTAAAAGTATTTTTACTCAAAAGTCTGTTTGAAAAAGCACAATGCGTGATAGAGTGTAAATTTTTATCTAATAAATCCCATTCTTTAAAATACACACAATGAGTAAATAAAGTCCTTTGATCTTTAAAAAGCTCTAAAAAGCTTTGCGGGGTGTAAAATGGCGTAGGATTTTTACTAAATTTAGCCAAGCTTTTTTTAAAACCGCCTTTTTTAAACCTTAGCCAGTTGTTTTCGTGATTGCTTTCAAGAAAATGCGTACTTAGCAAATGATCATTTTCTCTAGCAAGTTTTATGGCAAATTTGGCAAGCTCTGGGTGAGTTGAATAAGGTGCATGCACTGAAATAGCAGGGGTAAATTTAGAACTTTTAAAACTCATACTTTTTTCATAGCGAGTTAAAAATTCTTCTTTTTTAGCTTGGATAAAATTTGCATTTGAACCTAAAATTTCATTGAAAAATACCACTCTAGCTTGTGAATTGATACAAGGGTTTAAATCACTCCCAAAGCTTGAAATTTCTCCTATGGTAGCAGTGCCACTTTTTAGCATTTTATGGATATTTTGTGAGATTAATTTTTCTTTGGCTTTTTCGTTTAATTGCTCGCGGTTATTAAAAACGCTATCAAGCCATTTTAAAAAGTCTCCAAAGACTAAATTTCCATTATTTGCACTAAATTCTAAATGCGTGTGTGGATTGATAAAAGCAGGTAAAAGTAAGGTATCTTTTGGAGTTGGTATAAGCTTAGCTTGTGGGTAGGATTTTTGTAAATTTTCTAAGCTATCAATTTCTAAAATATTATCATCAAAAAGAACTGCTTTGTTTTCTAAAATATTAAAATTATCATCGCAAGTTAAGATGATTTTAGGTGCTATTATAAACATTTTACCTCCTTTAAAAAGGGAAATTGTAGCTAAAATTTAGCTTTAAAATGCTATAATATAGTAAATTTTACTAAATAAAGGTTAGATTATGAAAGTTATGGTGATACAAGGACCAAACATCAATATGCTTGGTGTGAGAGAAACTCACATCTATGGCAATATGAAAATGGAAGATATCCATGAGCAAATGAAGCAAGCTGCAAAACAAGCTAATGTAGAGATTGAGTTTTTTCAAAGCAATTTTGAAGGTGAGCTAGTTGATAAAATTCAAGAATGCTTAGGTAGCGTAGATGGAGTGATTATTAATGCAGCTGCTTATGCACACACTTCTATAGCAATCCGCGATGCGATTGCAGCGATTAATATGCCTGTGATTGAAGTGCATATTAGTAATACTTATAGAAGAGAAGAATTCAGACAAAAAAGCATGATAGCACCAGTTTGTGCAGGTAGTGTGGTAGGTTTTGGTCCTTTTGGTTATCATATGGCTTTAATGGGACTTTTCCAAATTTTTGATCAAATTAATGCATATAAAGCAGCTCAAGCAAAAGCACAACAAGCAAATCAATGAATTTTATCTTAAAAAACGAAAATGCACTTTTTTATGAGTGTGGCTATTCTTGCGATAATGCTTTGTTTTTAAAACTTGAAGATGAAGCATTTTTCATCACTGATGCAAGATATAGCTTTGAAGCTAGTGAAATGATAAAAAATGCTAAGGTAGTTTTAGCACAAGATCTTTTTGCTAGTGCTAGAGAGCTTTTAGAAAAAGCAGGAATTGATAGGGTGTGTTTTGACCCAAAAGACTTTAGTTATTTTGAATTTAAAGAACTTAGTAAAAGTGCAAATATCGTTTTTGAAGAAAAATTAGACTTAAGTAAAAACAAACGCATTATAAAAAATGCTAAGGAATTACAACTTTTGCAAAAGGCTGTAAATTTTGGTAAAGAATGCTTTGAAGAATTTGCTAAATTTATCAGCCAAGAAGGCCATGGAAAAAGCGAAAAAGAATTACATTTTAAAGCATGTGAAATTTTTCAAAAAAAAGGTGCTTTAGGACTTTCTTTTTTACCTATTGTGGCTATTAATGAAAATGCGGCTAAAGCACATGCTTTACCTAGTGATAAATGTTTAGAATATGGAGATTTGTTATTAGTTGATGCGGGTGTAGTTTATCAAAGGTATTGTTCTGATCGTACAAGAACGGCTTGTTTTGATGAGAGTGGCATAGTTTTTGATAAAAATAAGCCAAATTTTAAAGATAAAGAAATTATGCAAATTTATGAAGTGGTCAAGCAAGCTCAGCTTCAAGCTATAGAAAAAGCACGCGTTGGTATGAGATCAAGTGAGCTTGATTTTATCGCAAGAGAAGTGATTAAAAATGCAGGTTTTGAAAAAGAATTTATTCACAGCTTAGGGCATGGAGTGGGGCTTGATATACATGAGTTACCAAACATTAGTCCAAGAAGTGATTATGAACTAAAAGAAGGTATGGTATTTACTATTGAACCTGGAATTTATATCAAAGATAAACTTGGTATTAGAATAGAAGACATGGTCTATCTTGATAAAGAAAAGGCAGTGGTGTTATAATTTGCTGATTAAAGGAGCTAGAAGGTTAGAAAAAATTCGTTTTTTTCCTTTTTATTCAAAGGCAGTTAAAAAAGGAAAATACATAGCCATTATAGGACTTGGAAGCAATATAGAAGATGAAAAAAAACGCTTTCGGAGTTTATTTAGGCTTTTAATGCAAGATAAACGCTTGCAAGTATTGCAAACATCGCCATTTTTGATTAATAAAGCTTTTGGCTTTGAAGAACAAAAAGACTTTACTAATGCAGTGATGGTTGTAAGTACAAGTTTGCATGCAAGAGCACTTTTAAAAGTTTTGTTTTTTTATGAGTTTAAATTCAAAAGAAAAAGAACTTTTAAAAATGCTCCTAGAACGCTTGATTTGGATTTGTTGTATTTTTCAAAAAAAGCGCGTAAAGATGAGTATTGCACAGTGCCTCATGTGGGGGTAAATGATAGAATTAGTGTAACTTTGCCTTTGGGCTTGTTAAGATAAGGAAAAATATGGGACAATTGATTCATACTTTTACAGTTGAAAGCACAGATGAGATTATACCTAAGGTTAAGCAAGATTATGGCGATAAGGCTTTGATAGTAACTAATAAGCAAATTCGTCCAAAAACTATCAATCAAAAACCTTTATACGAGGTTATAGTAGCGATTGAAGAAGCTGATTATGAAGAGCATTTAAAACAAAATAATTTACCTATGCCACCAAAGAAAAAACCAAACACAGCAAGTTTTCCTGAGGCTAAAATTCAAGCACCAAAACTTGAAGATGAAAAAAAAGAAGAAGATGTAGTGCTTGATTTTTCTTCAAAAGCTAAGCAAAAACCTATTAATCCTTATTTAAATACAAGCAAAAAAGATGATAATTTTTTAAATTTAAAAAATAAACTTTCTCAGGTTAGTTCAGAAATTAGCAAGGTTTCAAACTATCAAGATTTTTCTATGCCAAATCCAAATTATGATAAAAAAATTGAAGCCTTTGAAAAGCAAATGAATAAGCTTAATGATAAAATGAATTTGCTTGTGGATATGATGTGGGATGATAAGGCAGATTTACGCAAAGAATTAGCTATACCACCTGAGTTTGCAAGTATTTATAAGCAAGCTAAGGCAAGTGGCATGCAAGAAGCGCATTTAGAAGCTATTATGAAGGCGACTATTGAAAATATGCCAAGCACTATGAAAGCAAATCAAGAAGCAGTGCAAAGGTATTTTTACTCACTTTTGCGTAATATGCTTCCATGTCGTTTAGAAAGTGAAATTAAAAAGCAAAAAATCATGATGTTAGTAGGCCCAACAGGAGTGGGTAAAACTACTACTTTAGCTAAACTTGCTTTTCGCTATGCTTATGGAGATAGACGCTATAAAACCGGTATTATAACTCTTGATACTTATAGAATAGGCGCAGTAGAGCAACTTTTCCAATATGCTAAGATGATGAAGCTTCCTATTATTGATAGTATAGAGCCAAATGACTTAGATGATGCGATTAGAAGTTTAAATACTTGTGAGGTTATTTTAGTAGATACAACCGGAAATTCACAATATGACAAGGCAAAACTTGAAAAAACAAAAGAATTTTTATCGCATTCTAATGCACAAATTGATGTGAATTTAGTGCTTTCAGCAAATACAAAATATGAAGATTTATTAGAAACTTATAATAATTTTTCATTTTTAAATATAGACACCTTAATCATTACCAAATTTGATGAAACAAAAGTATTTGGAAATGTATTTTCTTTACTTTATGAAACTAGCACTCCGATGAGCTTTTTTTCCATAGGTCAAGAAGTGCCTGATGATATAGAAGTGGCTAATAGTGACTTTTTAGTGCGTTGTGTGTTAGAAGGTTTTAGAAGGGATGAAAATGAGTAATCAAGCAGAAAAATTAAAAGATCTAGTAAAAAATGAAAACTCAAATGTAAAACATACTCATTTTATCGCAGTTACTAGCGGTAAAGGTGGGGTTGGAAAAAGTACTTTTAGCGCAAATTTGGGCAACATCCTAGCTAAAAATGGTTATAAAGTAGGGCTTTTTGATGCAGATATTGGGCTTGCAAATTTAGATGTGATTTTAAATGTGCGTGTGGAAAAAAACCTTTTACATGTTTTAAAGGGTGAATGCTCGCTAGAAGATATTTTAATAGAAGTAAAACCAAATTTATGGCTTATCCCGGGTGAAAGTGGCGATGAAATTTTAAAATATAATGATAAAAATATTTACGAGAGATTTTTAAATCAAACAAGCATTTTAGATGATTTAGACTTTTTAATCATTGATACAGGAGCAGGTATAGGTGGCAATATAGGAAATTTCTTAGAAATGTCTGATGAGGTTATTGTCATCACTGTGCCTGATCCTGCTGCGATTACCGATGCTTATGCTACTATAAAAACCACTTCAAAGACTAAAGAGAATTTGTTAATGGTATTTAATATAGTTAGGAATGAAAATGAAGCTTTGAGAATTTTTGATAATATTAAAAAAGTAGCAGATATTAACATTAAGCATAATTTAAATTTAGAATTTTTAGGATTTTTAGGTCAAAGTAAAGATATTAGTTTTAGTATTAAAAAAAGAACTTTATTTAGTGATGATGACACTAATGCAAGTGATGAGCTCAAAGCCATAGCTTCTAAGCTTTTGTATAGGTTGGAACAAAAAGTGCTTAATAATGTGGGAGATAAAAGCATTATGAGTTTTTTCAAAAAGCTTTTGGATCGTTTTTAGATTGAGGGAAAAAGATGAGACCAGAGAATTTTGTTGCTTTTTTTACTGTTTGTGGTTTTTTTATAGGATTAATGTTTACCATAGTTAATATAGAAGATGCAGTAGAGATAGTTGTATATACTTGTTTGATTACTTTTGTATTTTATGTTTTAATCCATATAGTAATTATGATTTTTGTAGATGTTAATAAAATTAGCGGTAGAAGCTTTAATAAAGAAAAATATGAAAATGAAAATAATAGTTTTATAGCAGAATTAGCCGCAAGAGAAAAGAAAATGGATTACTTGCTTGAAAAACTTCAAGAAGAGCGTGAAGACCTTAAAAAACTTGAAAGCTCTTCAAAAAGAAAAGTAAAACATGCAGCCGCATAATGCCTATGCTTCTACGCTAAAAAAAGAACAAGATGACTTAGTCATCTCTTATATGCCAGCATTAAGAGCTATGGCTTTTAGACTTAAAGAGCGTTTGCCTGCAAGTATTGATGTAAATGATTTAATCAGTATCGGTGTAGAGGAAATGATCAAACTCTCACGCCGTTATGATAAAGAACAAAATGATAATTTTTGGGGTTTTGCAAGAAAAAGAGTTAATGGAGCTATGCTGGATTATCTAAGAAGCCTTGATGTAATGAGTAGAAGCAATAGAAAAATCATCAAAGATATTGATGCTATCATAGATGAGTTTTATCAAGAAAATGAAAAAGAGCCTGATGATGAATATTTAGCACAAAGACTAAATTTAGAAGTAGAAAAGGTAAAAGAAGCAAGAGCGGCTCATGCTATATCGCTTGTTATGCCTTTGGATGAACAGCTAAATTGCTTTAATGATAGTAATATTATAGAACAAATAGAAAAAGAAGAATTAATCGAAAAAATCAATGCAGTTTTAGAAGAATTCAAAGAAAGAGAAAAGCTTGTAATACAGCTTTATTATTATGAAGAATTAAATTTAAAAGAAATCGCAGAGATTTTAGAGATTAGCGAGTCAAGAATTTCACAAATTCATAAGCGTTTGCTTAAGAAGATTCGAGAAAGGCTAGTTTAATGGCTGAGATACTTTCCCAAGAAGAAATTGATGCTCTTTTAGAAGTTGTTGATGATGATAGTGATGAAAGTGCAGCTTCTTCGAAATTAGAAGAGCTAGAAGATAAAAGAGATATAGTAGTATATGATTTTAAGCGTCCAAACAGGGTTTCTAAAGAACAACTTCGTTCTATTAAAGGGATTCATGATAAATTAGCAAGAAATCTTGCTTCGCAAATTTCATCTATGATGAGAAGTATAGTTGAGATTAAACTTCACTCGGTGGATCAAATGACTTATGGTGAGTTTTTAATGTCTTTGCCTTCGCCAACAAGCTTTAATGTTTTTTCAATTAAACCTTTAGATGGAAACTGCGTTTTAGAGATTAATCCAAGCATTGCTTTTCCTATGATAGATAGACTTTTAGGTGGTCAAGGAGAGAGTTTTGACACCTTAAGAGAACTTACAGAAATCGAGCTTAATTTGCTTGATTCTATTTTGCGTATTATTATGCAAAGGCTTAAAGAAAGTTGGATGAATGTTACTGAAATTTATCCAAGTGTTGAAGCAAAAGAATCAAGCCCAAATGTTGTGCAAATTGTTTCTCAAAATGAAATTGTTATCATGGTGGTAATGGAAATTATCATCGGAAATTCAAGTGGTATGGTTAATATTTGCTATCCGGTTGTGCATTTGGAAAGTATTTTGAGTCGTTTGGCAAATCGTGATATTATGATGGGTGAAACTTCGGCTAAAAAATCAAGAAATAAAGAACTTAAAACCTTGATCGGTCGTGCTGAGGTAATTTATGAAGCTATGCTTGGTAAGACTTTTATCAATGTAAATGAATTTTTAGATTTAAAACAAGGAGATATTTTAAAGCTTGATAGAAGTGCAGATGATAAAGCTATAGTAGCTATTGATAAAAAAGAAGTATTTTTAGCTCAAGTGGGGCTTCATAGATTTAGAAAGTCAATTAAAATCTTAGAACTTATCAAAACTGATAAAGATGAGATTAAAGAAATGCTTGAAAAATATGAAGATGAAAGAAGAGCAAAAGCAAATTCGTATGATGATAATGAAGAACTAGAAGAGGAAGACGATGATCAATGATTTTTTAGGCATATTCGTCAATGAATGTGTAAGTACAATAGAAGGTTTAACAGGAAAAAGTGCTGAATTTAGTGAGTATTATGAGTATGATGTAAATTCTCAAGATTCTATGACTCCACCATTAGTTAGTGCTACTTTTAGCGTTAATAATGAAATGAAAATTAAAATCCTAGCCAGTGCAGTTTTAATGAGTGCAATTGGTGAGTGGATGATGGGAGAAGAAGAAATCTCCAAAAACAGTGAGCTTAATGAAGATGAAATGGACGCTGCTAAAGAAGCTATACAAAATATCATCTCAGCATTTTCTACAACCTTAGGCGCGCAAAAAGAAATTCCAAAAATGGAGTTTAGTCTAGAAAATTGTGAATTTGTTGCAGATAGCTTAGAACTTGGTGGTTTTCATAAACTATATTTATACAATGTAAAAATAGCTGATTTAGAAGAAAAAATTTCTTTGGTTTTTGATGAAAAAATTTATAAGATTTTAACCAAAACTGACTTAGAAGAAATCGTAGCAACAAATGAAGATCATGCACAAGATCATAAAGCCTTAGCTAATGTAGAAGAGCTAAGAAATATCGGTTTGATCATGGATGTGCGTTTGCCTATAAGAGTGCGTATAGGTAGTAAAAAAATGCTTTTAAAAGATGTTTTAACCATGGATATAGGTTCGGTTATCGAGCTTGATCAATTAGCAAACGATCCTTTAGAAATTTTAATAGGTGATAAAAAAATCGCTTATGGGGAAGTAGTTATCGTAGATGGAAACTTTGGAGTGCAAATTACTGAGATAGGCTCTAAAAAAGAAAGATTAGAACAACTAAGATGAAAGAATGTATTATTGAGGACGTTGCTCATCTTAAAGAATTAGAAAAAATTCAAAAAGGCATAACTTTTTTTGGTTCTGCACGCTTAAAAGAAGATAATGAGTATTGTATTTTGGCTTCAAAATTAGCCCAAAAGTTAGCAGATCTTGGTTATAGTATCATCAGTGGTGGTGGCGGTGGTATTATGCAAGCTGCAAATTATGGGGCTATGCAAAGTCAAACTTTACACTTAAAATCTTTTGGATTTAATATACATTTACCATTTGAGCAAAAAGCAAATGACTTTTTAGAGTATAATATCACTTTTAAGAGCTTAGCCATTCGCAAAATGGCTCTTATTCAAAAGAGTCTAGCTTTTGTGATTTTCCCAGGCGGCTTTGGAACATTAGATGAATTTTTTGAAATTCTTACTCTTAAACAACTTAGTTTTAAAAAAGATGTTCCTATTATTTTAGTTGGGCAAAAATTTTGGCAACCTCTTGATGAATTTATCAAAACTTCTTTACTAGGACTTGGAACTATATCTAAAAATGATGAGTTAAAGTATAGTATAAGTGATGATTTGGATGAAATTATAAGAATGATAAAGGAAAAAGATGAAAATTCTTGTTGCAATGAGTGGGGGTGTAGATAGTACTGTAACTGCTTATAAGTTAAAACAAGCAGGACATGAGATTATAGGTTGTTATATGAAGCTTCATGGAAAAGCTAATTATCATGAAGAAAATATACAAAAAGTTGAAAAAGTTGCTAAATTTTTAGATATCAAATATCATATTTTAGACTTACAAGAAGATTTTAAAAATCAAGTTTATATGCCTTTTGTTAATACCTACAAAGAAGGAAAGACGCCAAATCCTTGTGCTTTGTGTAATCGCTTTATCAAGCTCGGCAAGCTTTTAGAATTTGCTAAGAGTTTGGGTTGTGAGAAATTAGCCACAGGTCATTATGCAAGGATAGAAAATGGTTTGATTAAAACCGCGGTTGATGAGAGTAAGGATCAAAGCTATTTTCTAGCAAATGCAGATAAAGAGGCTTTAGGGTATTTGATTTTCCCTCTTGGAGAGATGAAAAAAGAAGATGTGAAAAAATTTGCTTCAACCATTGATGTTTTAAAATCTTTTGCAATGCAAAAGGAAAGTTCTGAGATTTGTTTTGTGGAAAATACTTATGTGCAAGTTTTAGATCAGTTTATGGATACTAAAATTCCAGGTATTGTAAGAGATAGTAGTGGAAAAGAAGTAGGAAAACACGAAGGTTATATGCACTATACCATAGGTAAAAGAAGAGGTTTTGAGGTACGCGGGGCTCATGAGCCACATTTTGTATTAAAAATTGATCCTAAAAAAAATGAAATCATAGTAGGTAAAAAAGAAGAACTTAAGATAAGTGAATTTAATCTTGATAATATTAATTTGTTTATCGATGCCAAAGAGTTAGATTGTGAAGTAAAAATACGCTATAGATCAAGATCGACCCCATGTAAAGTTTTAATTAATGAAGATAAAAGCGCAAAAATCATCTTACAAGAGCCTGTTTATGGACTTGCTAGCGGACAAATGGCAGTATTTTACGATAAAGATTTAGTACTTGCTAGTGGATTTATAAATTAACGCTAAAGGGTTGTGCTCCTTTTGGCGTTGCGGTATTTATTCTAATAAATCTTTTAGTGGAATTTCTAAACTTTTAGAAATTTTATATAAGTGTTCCAAATTAAAATGTTTACCATATCGATTACATTCGCAATTTGAATAAAACGCAACGGATTTTATACCTATATCTAATGCTAACTCAAGCTGAGAAATTCCTTTTTTCTCTCTAAAATTTCTTATATTTGATGATACTTTTTTATAAAAATTTAAAATTTCTTCTTCGCTAGAATTACTAAAGTCCTCTTCCATTTTTTATCCTATAGGATAAATTAAAGGAGATTTAATGCGTAAAGTTTCATTTCTTTTCGTTATTGCTTTATCATTCACTGCATGTAATAAAACTTTATATAATCCGCAAGTAGATGAAAAAATAACGGTAGCAAAAGCTCAAAAAGATATAAAAATTGGTATGAGCTCATCTGAAATCATAGAAATAATGGGATCTCCAAATATTATATCAACTGATGAGCAAAGAAGAGAAGTTTGGGTATATGATAAGATTAGTACCCAAAGAGCTTATCAAAATTCATCTGGCGGTATAAGTATTATTTTGGATGGAGTTGCTGGAAATAGTGGTAGTAACGTTAGTACGCAACGAACTTTAACTGTTATTATAAAATTTGATAATAACCAAAAAGTTAGAGATGTGGCATACCACACTTCAAGTTTTTAAGGTATAAATATGAAGTTTATAATACCTATTTTTTTACTTATTTTTAGCGGTTGTGCAACAACCAGTGTTAAAGAGATGATGAAGATTGAAACATCTACAGCACAAGAAAGGCAATTGCAGACTAAAAGTTTTAATACTGTTGATACAAGTAAAATTTTATCATCTAGTATTGCAACATTGCAAGATCTTGGATTTAATATAGATGAAATTAATAGAGATTTTGGAATAGTAAGTGCATCTAAAACAAGAGATGCTAGAGAAGTTTCTACTCAAGCTGGGATTGTTGTCTTGGCGCTTTTATCTCCGGGTGCAGCTATGGCTGCTTCAAAACAGTCAGATCATACGCAAGAAATTAAGGCAAGCGTAGTTATCTCTACAAATAATAAAATCAAAAAGACTTTTGTAAGGTTTACAATGCAAAGAATTGTAAGAAATCAAGAGGGCTCTGTTAATGAAGTTGGAAGTATAAGAGAACCAGAAATTTACCAACAATTTTATGAAAAATTATCAAAATCAGTGTTTTTGGAGGCAAATGAACTATGAAAAAAATATTATTATTTATAATGGCTTTGTATTTTGTTGGGTGTGGTACGAATTCTAGACAAATGGTTATTGAAAATACTCAGCAGCTTCAAGTTAGAACATATCAAACAAATGGTTATTGAAAATACTCAGCAGCTTCAAGTTAGAACATATCAAACAAAAGAATATGATTATCCTAAAAAAATGTTGCAAAAGCTGGTGTTTCTGCATTACAAGATCTTGGTTTTGTAATTGATAAAGCGGATTTGCAAACAGGAGCAGTTACTGCAACGAAATTATCAAAAGGTGCAACAATGTGTATAACATTGGTTGTAAGAGAAAAAGGAGATAAAAAATCAACTATTAGAGTTAATGCTCAATATGGATCTAATATGCAAGTTCCAACTCTGGTAGAAGATCCAGAAATTTATCATTCGTTTTTTCAAGTGCTAGATAAGGCAATATTCTTTGAAAAAGAGAATATATAGAAAATAGACTAATCTTAATTTTTTTTAAGATTGGTTTTAATAATAAAAAAATAATTAATAAAATCACACAAAGACATTATATTATAGTATTTTGAAATTCTAAGGATTAAAATGCAACTTATTGGTTTGATTGGTATAATATTAATTATGATTTTTATCATATTACTGGTTAAATTTTAGGAAATTTGGGCTGTAATTATAGGTATTATTGTTGTTATGGGTGTAATTGGTTTAATTTATGAGCATAAAGATGAAATCGGAGAGATTATCTTTAAATTACTTGTTTGGGGTGTAATACTTGGATTAATATTTGGTTTGTTGGTGTCGTTAAATAAGTCAACTTTTGCATTCAAATACCAAATTATATTGTATTAAAACTATTCTTTAAATAATAAGTGAAATTTAACTATTTTTATTATTGCTTTTTTATGTTTTAACAGTGGCTTGATAGTTTTTTGGATGATATTGTAATGGTATTTAATTCTATAATATCTCCATAATACTTATATCAAACCACAAAAGATCAAATTTAAGTAAAATTCCATAAATCACAGCACTAAATAATCCTGCGAAAATTCCTGCTAAAACATCATCTAGCATTACACCCAAACCGCCTTTGGTTTTTTTGTCAATTTTACCTATGATAGAAGGTTTTGTGATATCAAAAAATCTAAATAAAACAAAAGAAAGCAAAAAAGTAAAAACACTTTGTCCACAAATTGCCAAAGCTAAAAACACTCCTACAACTTCATCTATTACAATATGCTTATCATCATGTATACCTGTTTGTTTTTCGTATTGATCGATGATTTTTATAGAGATTAAAAAAAGTAAAATTGCAAGCAAGATTAAAGTTCCTATACCCAAATATCTTAAAATAAAAAAAGCAGGAATTAGCGCTGCTATTGTGCCAAAAGTTCCTGGAGCTTTATTAACACTACCTGAATAAAAAAAAGTTAAAAATAATTTTTGCATGATTACACCATA
The DNA here is from genome assembly GCF_025772765.1 of Campylobacter sp. CNRCH_2015_0814. Classification (NCBI taxonomy): domain Bacteria; kingdom Pseudomonadati; phylum Campylobacterota; class Epsilonproteobacteria; order Campylobacterales; family Campylobacteraceae; genus Campylobacter; species Campylobacter sp. CNRCH_2015_0814. The sequence goes on from NZ_JAKMSR010000004.1 coordinate 69,815, forward strand.
TATGACATTTGATGGAGTTTTATAAGTTGCTCATAAAATTCTTTATCGCCTCTATATTCTAAAATACCATGCGTAGGGAAAAGATTGCTATAAATATTTTGTTTATTATGGAAACGATTTGGAAAAAGCTCTGATAAAATCAAAGCAGAAATTTCTCTTCTTATAAAAACTGCTGGTGGAATGATACCAAGTCTGAGTAAATTTTTTAAAGAATCACCATGATATTTCATATGATGATGAGCTCCATGTGGGCATGATTTGGTGCTTACTATCATTTTACACTCATCACAAAATACAAATTCAGGAAGTATAGTTACTTCTATATTGTAATCTTTTGCAAAATCATCAAGTACAGTAAAGGCTCTGTTTTGATTAAAATACATTCCAAGCCCTGCGTGATTTTGTCCTACAAACAGTTTATTACAATCAAAACTTTTAGCCAAAGCACACTCAAGCACCGGATTTAAATGCGAGGCAAAAATTTTGATATTATGTAAAGGTATAAGCAAAACTCTAGAAGATGGTAAATAATTTTGCGCAAAAACATCAAAGCAACGCTTTTTAAGTTTTAGACTTAAACCATTACTTTCATAAGATTCTATAAGGAAAATAATTACTAGATCAGATTGCTCTATAGCCCATCTTAAAATTCTTTCATGCGCTCTATGAAAAGGATCAAAGCTTGAAACAATAGCAGTGATATTAGAAGGGTTTAATCTTTTTTTGATTTTTTCAAAATCTTCTTTTATAGCCTTGATACGATTGTGATAAATTTCAAATTCACCACTAATGCAAATTTCTCCAAAATCATCAATCAAGCATGTATTAGGTGTAAAAATATCATTAATGTTTTTATCGTTTTTAAATTTACTTTCTAAGATGATGTGGCCTACTATTTGATCATTACATACAAAATCTATTTTGTCTTTAACTTTGGCATTTTCTATGATTTTTTTGTTTTCATTGTGTGGAGCAAAAGTTAAGGCGTAGGGAAATTTATATCCGTTTATTGCTTCATTTTTTAAAAATTCATCTCTTTCTTGTTCGTTCATCAATTTTGTAAAAGAACCAAAAATTCCTTCTTTAATGAAACATAAAACTTCGTATTCTTCTTCTGAGATTATAATGCTATTTTTTCTTTGTAATGCCATATTTTTTCCTTTTTTCCCATAAAGATTTTCTTGAAATTCCTAATTTTTTGGATAAATCCGTATCAGGAAAGATATTTTGATAACTAATGATAATATGCTTAACATAATCATCAATGGTTAAAATTCCATTACTTTCAAAACTTTTTTCATCTTCACCTAGCTCTAAAATTTGAAAATTGCTATGCTCAATATTCGTACTTGTATGTATAATAACAGCCTTTTTTAAAGCAAGGTTTAGCACCTTTTCTTTTTCTAAAGGTTTTAGGGTTTGAAAATTAACCAAATAATACAAAGAATTGTCTTTGAAAATTTTATCTAAATTTTGCTGGTGTGAAAGATCTATATAAACATTTGCGATGTTGTGTTCATTAGTATAATTAAATACAAAATGATCAGCAAAAATTTGATTATTAGTTTTTAAAATCAAAGGTAATTTGAATTTTTTATAATCAAAAGTTGGTAGTTTTGCTGTTTCAAATTTATGTTTTAAATATGCTTGATAGGTGCTATTTAGCATGGTGATTTTTTTAAATTCTTGAAAATGCTTAATCTTGCGCATTAATTCTTCTATCATGAAAGGTTTTTGTATGTAATCACTAGCGCCAGATTTTAAAGGAGCTAAAACAGTATCTGAACTTATGTAAGATATGAGTAAAATAATGATTTTATGCTTAAAAATTTCTATAATATGTTCAAAATTAGCCATACTAGTAGAAAGCAAAATGATTTCATAATCATGATGAGTCAGCTCATTAACATTTGCGATAATATCACAATCATAACCTATAGAATTAAGCTTTGATCCTATGCTTTGGGCTAAATAAAATTCATTTTCTACTATTAAAACTTTCATAATTTCATCCAATCAAAATATTTTAAATTTACACTTGCTAAAACAGCAATCCCTTCTTTCCTTCCTACAAAACCTAGATGTTCTGTAGTGGTAGCTTTGATATTGATTTTATTTGGTGTGGTTTTTAATGTTTTAGCGATATTAAAAGCAATAGCTTCTTTAAAATCTTTCATTTTAGGTGTTTGGGCTATGATGGTAATATCAGCATTTACAAGCTCAAAACCATAATTTTGCACTAAAGTATAAGCACTTTGTAATAAAAGCATAGAATCAGCGTTTTTATACTGCATATCATTATCTGGGAAAAGTTCACCAATATCTCCAAGCCCTGCTGCGCCCAAAAGCGCATCAATTAGCGCATGAGCTAGTACATCTCCATCAGAATGAGCTTTTAAACCCATATTTTCATGTACTTTTACTCCACCCAAAAGCAAGGCTCTTTGCTCTCCAAATTCATGCACATCAAAGCCATTTCCATTAAAAATATCCCAAGACGGTTTTGGTAAATTTAAGCTTTTTAAATCTTCTTTAAAGGTAATTTTTTTAGCTAACTCATCACCTTGTACATACCAAATTTTACCACCAATGGCTTGTATAGCTGTACTATCATCGGTGAAGTTTGAGCTTTGTTCTAAAGCTTTTTTTAGCATACTTGTGCGCGAAAGTTGAGGGGTTTGTATGAGTTTGATTTTGTCTCTATCAATAGCTTCTTGAGCATAAATTGTAGTATCGCTTACTTTTAAAACAGGTGTAATACAATCAGCTTTGTCATGATTTTCTATGATATTGTTAAAAAGATTTTTAGAAATCAAAACCCTTGCAACATCACTAACTAAAACATATTCACTCTCAACCATACTTAAAGCATTGAGTAAAGATTGTGCTCTAGTTGTACCACCTTGGACAAATTTATATTCAGGGGCAAATTTTTTCATATAAGAAATATTACCAGAAGTAACAACTATTTGTTTAAAAGGATAAAAAGAACTTAAATTTTTAGTAGCATAAAGCCATAAGGGTTGTTCGCCTAGTCGTAAAAACTGCTTTTTTACCGGAGCATTAAATCTTGATGATTCTCCCGCAGATAGCATAATCAAGGAAATATCTAACATTTGTTACACCTTAATTTCTTATTAATGTTACGATATTATACACCATAAAAGCCAAAATTTATATTTATGTTAGTAGAATTAATCATTTTAAATAACAAGGAGAAAAATTGAAGGAAAAAATTGAAGAAAGACTAAAACAAGTTATATATCCAGGCTTTAAAAAAGATATAGTTAGTTTTGGTTTTGTAAAAAAAATTGAAGCAAATGAAAATCAAGCTCATATAGTAGTTGAAATCGTTTCAGCTAATGCTCAAATCGCACAAGAGCTTAGACTAAATATTGCAAATGCTTTAAAAGATTTAAATTTAGAGCTTAATTTAGAAATCATTCAACCAAAAATTCCTGAAGAAAAAAGCAATTCAAGAAGTGGTAAAAATATCGCTCCACAAATTAAAAATTTCCTTATGATTTCAAGTGGTAAAGGTGGGGTAGGTAAAAGTACTACAACTTTAAATTTAGCGATTTCTTTAGCTAAAATGGGCAAAAGAGTAGGGCTTTTAGATGCGGATATTTATGGGCCAAATATACCAAGAATGTTAGGTGAGAGTAAAAGCAAGCCTGAAATTGTAGGTCAAAAAATTCGTCCTATTTTATCTCATGGGGTTTATATGATGAGTATGGGTGTGCTAATAGAAGAAGGTAAAGGTTTGATGTGGCGTGGTTCTATGATTATGAAAGCAATTGAGCAACTTTTAGCTGATGTGCTTTGGCCTGAACTTGATGTATTATTGCTTGATATGCCTCCAGGAACTGGTGATGCGCAAATTACCCTAGCTCAAAGTGTGCCAGTGAGTGCAGGTGTGTGTGTAAGTACTCCTCAAGTGGTGTCTTTAGATGATAGCAAAAGAGCGCTTGATATGTTTGAAAAATTACACATTCCTGTTGCAGGTATTATAGAAAATATGAGTGGCTTTTTATGTCCTGATAATGGCAAAGAATATGATATCTTTGGTAAAGGCACCACAGAAGAAATGGCAAAAGCTTATAAATGTGAAGTTTTGGCTCAAATTCCTATCGAAATGAGTGTAAGAGAAGGTGGAGATAGTGGTAAGCCTGTAAGTTTTTATATGCCTGAGAGTGTAAGTTCAAAAAGATATTTACAAGCTGCTGAAAAAATTTGGGAATTTATAGAAAAGGTTAATCAAGAAGGTAAAGTAGATAATTCAGCTATTCAACCTGTAATGAATGGCAAAAGTGCGTGCTCGCAATAAGGAGAAAATATGCCAATAGAAAGTAAAGAAGAATTTTTAAATTTAATCAAGCAAATCGAACAAAGGATTAATTATAAAAAACCTAAAGCTTTTGCTATAGCAAGACTTGATCTAAGTCAAGTTGATCCTAATAAAAAACTTCAAGCCAATTTTGGTGTGATTAATTTTGAGCAAAATTATGCTGCTGCAGCTGTTATGTTTGAAGCTTTTTTTAGAAGAGGGGTTGATGTTGATTTTAATGAAAGTGAGTTTGCGGCTACTTTAATTAAAGAAGATTTAGATTTTGCACTTGAATGTTTTGCGCCATTTTTGCAAGAGCAAGGCCATAAAAATATAGAAGCAATCAAAGCAGCAAAAGAAAATTTTAGAGAAAATGCTTTTTCTTTTGTTTGTATTTTTGAAGATGAGGCACCAAAAAGTTTAGAAAGTGTGTATTTAAAACTTTATTTGCTTTCCAATAAAAAAGTACCTTTGAGAAGTTTAAATTTAACAGGCGCTTTTGGGATTTTACCAAATGTTGCATGGAGCGATAATAAGCCTATTGATTTGGACTTTTTAAGAGAAAATGAGATTGATTTAAAAATGAGTGGAAGGTATCCAAGGGTTGATTATGTAGATAAATTTCCAAGATTTTTAGCTCATGTTATTCCTGAGGATAATACTAGAATTTTAGAAAGTTCTAAAGTGAGAATGGGGGCGGTTTTAGCTGCAGGTACTACTATAATGCCAGGGGCTGCTTATGTGAATTTTAATGCAGGTACAACTGGAGCTTGTATGGTAGAAGGACGTATTAGTTCTTCAGCTGTTGTGGGTGAAGGTAGCGATGTAGGAGGTGGTGCTTCTATACTTGGTGTTTTAAGTGGTACAAGTGGTAATGCTATTAGCATCGGTAAAGCTTGTCTTTTGGGTGCAAATTCAGTTACTGGAATTCCTTTAGGGGATAATTGTATCGTTGATGCGGGTATTGCTGTTTTAGAAGGGACTAAATTTGCTTTAAAAAATAAAGAAGAACTTCAAAAAATCAATCCTGATTTTAAATTTGATAAAGATATATATAAAGGTTTAGAATTAGCAGGATTAAATGGCTTACATTTTAGACAAGATTCTCAAAGTGGAGTGATGATAGCAGCTTTTAATAAAAAGGCTGTAAAACTTAATGAAGATTTGCATTAATTCTTAGCCCTTGTGGGTTAAGAATTTTAAATAATTCATGTAGTTTATAAATACACACGCTAGGATGATGTTTAATGCTTCCTGTGTGTAGTAAAATTTCCTTGCTATCTTTCTTATAAAGCTTTTGTACAAAATTAAAATTCCACCATTTGTAAGTTTTGAAACTTAAATTATGGGTGGTATTTATATGAAAATTTATATAAGAAAGATTTTGAAAGTTTTGGTTTAAACCAGGTGCTTGAAAGGCATAGACTTCTTTTGCTGCGCTAGGAAAGGTTCTTGTAAAAGCTTGAGCTAGATATCCTCCTAAAGAATGCCCTATGATGATGAGATTTTTATCAATGGTGTATTTTTGCTTGAGTTGATTATAAAAATACTGCATGGATTGAATTTGACCTTTTGGAGTTTTGTTAAGTAAAATCAAAAAATCACTATAAAAATCTTTAAAATCAAAACACAAAGGATTTAAATCGCTCCCTGCAAAGGCTAAAATATAGTTTTTTCTTTTTTTATCATAAATAAAACTAGCTCTAAAACCCATTTTAGATTGAGGGTGTGCTTCGTTGATGTGCTCAAGTATTTCATAATTTTTTATAAATTTTAAAGCTAAAAATGCATTGTTTAAACCGCCTACGGGGATTTTTTCTTTTTTATAAGAAGGATTAGTTAAAGCTTTTATAATGGCTTTGTGTTTTTGCAAACCTTCTTTTTTTATGCTTTGATTTAAATATGCATTAGCACAATAAGCTACCAAACTATAATCATATAATTTTTGTAATAAATCGATATTTTTTTCAAAATGAGTACGAAGTTTTAATAAGAGTAGTTTTTTTTGGGAAGTTAAATTTGTTTTTTGACTTAAAGCAATAAAGCTTTGCAAGTCAAAAAACATTATAAATTCTTACATAGAGCAAGTATTTTGGATAGTTGAATTAAGCATCCAAAGAACTTTTTCATATTTTGCAATATTTTCTTGAGCAAATGCTGCTGTTGTAGTATCGCTTGCTTTTTCAGCTTCTTCATTTAGCTTTTTAAATTCAGCCAAAAGATACTTATAATCTTCTCTAATAAGTTCTAAAACTTCTACTGGAGTAAAGCAATCTTTTTGAGCCTTAGGTGCTTTTGCATTTTCTAGTAATGTTTTTGAGCAAACGATAGCTTTTTCTCCTAGTTGCAAAGCTCTCTCAGCGCAATCATCAAAAAGTTCTGCCATTTCTTCATAAGCTTTTTCTGTATATTCATGAATTGAGAAAAACTGTAAACCTTTTACATTCCAGTGATAATTATGAAATTTAATCCATAAACTATGAGCATCCGCTTGTAATTGTAATAATTGTTTTGTTACTGACATGTTATCTCCTTTTTTATTTTTAAAATTATAACATAAAATTCTTAAATAATAATAATTATTATCTAATAAATTTTAATGTTAGTAATTATTATATTTTCATTATACTCTTTTTTTACAATAAAGCAAATTTATTTACTTAACATATTTTTGAGTATTAACTTTCCTACCTCTACACCAGGTTGATCATAAGTATTAATTCCAAGCATAATGCCACATGCAGAAGTAAATAACTCATAATAATACATCAAATACCCACAATGATAAGCATCTAATTTTTCAAGTTCTATTACATCAACACTTAAATTTTCAGCAATTAACGCATGCATGGTTGCATCACATTGGGCATTTAAAAGATCATGTAAATTAACCTCATTAGTAAAATCACAATTTTGTAAATGATTAAAGCTTATATTTGGGATACTAGGAGATTTTTGACTATCTTTGATTTTTAAAAAAGTAACAGTTTTATCTTTGGGTCCATCCATGATAAGTTGTAAAAAGCTATGCTGATCTCTAGCGCCAATTAAAGCAATAGGAGTTAAACCTATGCGTTTAAAGCCTTGTTTTTTACCTAGACTTTCAGCAATTAGTTGAATATACCATTCATTAAAACCTTTAAAAGCATCTCCATAAGAAAAAAGCACATTAATATGCGCACTTTTATGCGTGCAATAATGATAAGCCTTTTGCAAAATTTGATCACATTTTTTCTCAAAAAAATCCACATAACAAGCTTTTGCACCTTCTAATAAGGCTTTAGTATCATATCCGCAAAAGCTCAAAGGAACAATACCAATAGCAGATAAAACACTAAATCTTCCTCCGACATTTTTAGGTATAAAAAAGCATTTTATGTTTAATTCTTCTCCTAGTTTGTGAAGTTTTGACTCAAAATCAGTAATAAACACAAAGTTTTCGTGTAAATTTTCATTTTTAAAATCAAAATGTGCAATGATGAGTTTAAATAAAGAAATCACCTCTATAGTTGTACCTGATTTACTTGCTATGATGAAAAGTGTTTTTTGAGGATTTATTTTTTGCATAGTTTGGGTAAAAGTATGTGAGGAGGTATTGTCAATAATAAAAAGTTTTTTTTCTTCGATTTGATCAAATAAAAGCTCTTTTAAAGCTTTAACCCCACAACTTGATCCACCCATACCTACTAAAACAATATTTTCCATATGAGTTTTAGTAGCGATAAATTCTTTACTTTCTTTGATTAAATCAAAGCTTGTATCTACTAAGTGATAATACCCTATATCGCCACTTTCTAGCTCATCATTCATTCTATTTGCATAAGCGGTGATTTTTTTAAAATCTTGGGTTTTAAAAAATAAAGTATTATTTAGCATTTTTACTTTTCTCATAAAAATAATTTGTCGCTTCCACAAAGCCTTCTACGCTTCCACAATCAAATCTTTTTCCTTTAAATTTATAAGCTAAAACCATATTATTGGTTGCTTGTGAAAGTAAGGCATCAGTTAGTTGAATTTCTCCATTTTTACCTGCTTTGGTATTTTCTAAAATGCCAAAAATATCAGGCGTTAAAATGTATCTTCCTATGATGGCTAAGTTACTTGGAGCATCTTTTGGATCAGGTTTTTCTATCATAGAATTTACCATGATTAAATCCTCCTCCACAGCATTTCCAGCTATAACCCCATAGTTTGAGACTTGATCAGCTTCAACCTCCATCACAGCTATAACAGAGCAGCGGTATTTTTCATAAATTTTTACCATTTGAGCTAGGACATTTACCCCATCTTCATTTACGCATAAATCATCTGCTAAAATTACCCCAAAAGCTTCATCTTGCACTAAAGGCTTTGCTTTTAAAACCGCATCTCCTAAGCCTCTCATTTCATTTTGTCTTGTAAAAGTAAAAGTGCAGCGATCTATGAGTGTTCTTATTTCACTTAAAAGATATTCTTTTTTAGTGCCTGCAATTTGGTGTTCAAGTTCATAAGAAATATCAAAATAATCTTCCAAAGCTCTTTTTCCACGCCCTGTAACAAAGCCCATAGTTTCCATACCAGCTTCTAAAGCTTCATCCACACCATAGTGAATTAAAGGTTTAGTTAGTATAGGTAACATTTCTTTAGGTAGGGTTTTTGTAGCAGGTAAAAATCTAGTACCATAACCTGCTGCAGGAAAAATACAAGTTTGAAGCATAGTTTATCCTTAAATTTTTATAAGTTGTTTTGATTATAATTTTATTTAAATATTATAGCTAAATTAAGGAAAATATGAAAACCATTGATCAAATTTATCAAGCAAAAATAGAAATCAAAAAATCAACTTTTTTGTCTTTTTTATGTCCTTTTGAAGATTTTCAAACTTTAATGCAAAAACTAAGAAACGAGCATTTAAAAGCCGTGCATTTTGTATATGCTTATAGGTATTTGAATGAATTTGATCAAATCATAGAAGATAAAAGCGATGATGGTGAGCCAAAAGGAACTTCTGCAATGCCTTGTTTGAATGTCTTAAGAGGGGCTTTGCTTGTTAATTGCGCGGTGATTGTGGTGCGTTATTTTGGAGGGATTAAACTTGGTACAGGCGGCCTTGTAAGAGCTTATAGTGAAGCTACAAATGAAGCTATTTTAAATGCAACACTTTTAGAATTTGAAGCTAAAAATATTTTAATTTTAAACATTCCTTTTCATCTTTATGCAAGATTTGAGCATTTTTTAAATAAAAATAACATTTCATACGAAAAAAAATTTCAAGAAAATGTTGAATTGATTTTAAGCGTTAATGCAAAAGAAGAAGAGGAATTTAAAAAATTTGCAAAAGAGTTTGAATTCAGTGGGCTTATTTGGAAGTAAGCGTTTGCTTACTTCATTTTTATAAAGAACTTAAAAGATCTTTTACCATATCTTTTTGTGGCTCTTGTTTTTCTTCTATATTAGCTTGCATAGGAGTTTCGTTTTGTCCTCTAAAACGATAATTATAAATATTTGACATATTTGAGCTAAAAATTCCTGTGCTAAATTGATCTTGACTCATAGCTTTTGAAAAAAGCTCATCAAGTTTTATACTTTGCTCGTTTAAATTTTCACTATTGTTTTGACTAAGTAAAGACATAAAGTCTTCATTAGCTCCTTGAGTGCTTTTATAAGCACTACTTTGACCATACCCATACTCTTTAACCGATAAATTATCATGGTTAACTTGCATGCTTTCTCCTTTCAAAATATTACAAGGAAAAAACAAGCAAAAATCATTCCTTAATCGCCATGAGTTGGGTAGTATTCAGCTTCTATTTCATTGTTTTTAATAAACTCTTCTCTAGCTTTATTACAGCGCTCATCCCTTAGTTTTCTATAAGCATTTCTACTTTCTAATTCTTGAGAAGTTAAAGGGCGATCTTCTAAAAATGAAATGTGAAAATAAGTATCATCTTCTTTGCTGAATTTTTCATAAAATTCAACATAGTCAAAATAATCTTTTTCGCTTTGAAAATCAATACTTTCTTCTACATAAATAGTTGGGCCAAAACCTCTGTGATTTTGAGTAAAATGTCCAAAACCAGCTGCATATTTTATCTTAAACGAATTCATTCTAAACCTCCTAAAAATTCGTCATAACTTCCTTTAAAGTCTGTTAATTTTCCATCTTCTAAAAACCATATACGATTAGCAAAAGCGCTAATTAGCTCTCTATCGTGGCTTATACATATCACACAACCTTTGAAATTATACAAGGCTTCACCTAATGCAATGATACTTTCAAGATCTAAATGATTATCCGGTTCATCTAAAAGTAAGAAATTTCCACGTTCTAACATTAATTTTGAAAGCATTAAGCGGTGTTTTTCACCTCCACTTAAACTAGAAGCCATTTTTTCTTGATCGCTTCCGCTAAAGAGCATTCTACCAAGACATTTGCGAATTTCATCCAAATCTTTGAATTTTTCACTCATTAGCCATTCATAAAGTTTCAAATCTTCATTAATTAAATTCGTTGTATCTTGTGAAAAATATCCCATTTCTATGGTGGCACCAAGGTGAATATGACCACTATCAGGTTCTAATTTTGATGCGATGATTTTAGCTAAAGTGCTTTTTCCAACACCATTTGCGCCAATTAAGGCTATTTTATCACCTTTTTCTAATTTTAATTCTAAATTTTCAAATAAAGTTTTATCATAAGCCTTGCTAATACCTTTTAATTCTAAAACTTCATTTCCTATTTCTCTATTTGTTCTAAAAACTATGCTAGGATCACGTCTACTTGAAGTTTTAATCTCTTCAAGTTCAAGTTTTTCTAAAGCTTTAGCCCTACTTGTAGCTTGTTTGGCTTTTGAAGCATTAGCGCTAAAACGGCGTATGAAATTTTCTAATTCTTCTCTTTCTTTTAAAGTTTTATCGCGTTTGAGTTCAGCTTGTTTAGCAAGTAAGGTTGAAGCCATATACCAATCATCATAATTTCCAGCAAAATCGCGTATTTGTTTAAAATCCACATCTAAAATTCTTGTACAAACTTTATTTAGAAAATGTCTATCATGACTAATTACTACTAAAGTTCCCTCATGTCTTAAAAGCTCATTTTCAAGCCAAGAAATAGCTTCTAAATCAAGGTTGTTTGTAGGTTCATCTAAAAATAATACATCAGCACCTAAAAATAATACTTGTGCTAATAAAACTTTAAATTTATCCGCACTTTGCAAAGTACTCATGAGAGCATTAAAATCTTTTATATTTAAAGAACTAAGAATTTTTTCACATCTAAGCTCACAATCATAGTTTGGATCTTCTTCTGCTGTTATGATTTCAAGTTCGCTTAATCTATCATTGATTTCATCGGTAAATTCTTCACTCATATAAAGTTTTTCTTTTTCTTTTAGCGCATCATATAATCTTTTATTTGCACACATTACCGCATCTTTTATAGTGTAGTTTTCAAAAGCAAATTGATCTTGTCCTAACACTGCGATTTTTAAATTTGGATCTATACAAATTTCTCCACTGCTTGATTCTATTTCGCCTGAGAGAATTTTTAAAAAAGTTGATTTTCCTGCACCATTTGCGCCTATAAGTCCATATCTTTCACCACGGTTTAATTTTAAATTTACATCTTCAAATAAAAGCTGATTTGCAAAACGCATAGTGAGATTTTTTACTTCTACCATTAATATCCTTAAAATATTTTTGCTATAATTTTAACAAAAAAAGGTTTATTATTTTGGATTTTTCGTATTTATTGTTAAAAACATTGCCTAGTATGACTTTGGTTTTTAATATCTTAGCTTTATTTTTAGCTTATTTTTTTAAGCAAAATAAGATTTTTTTCTTGCTTTTGTTGATTTTATGTGCTAGGGCTTTATCTTTAGTAGCAAGTGAGTATCAAGCGCATTTGTTTATCTCGGTATTTTTACCTTTTTCTTTTGTGCTTTTTGTATTTTTACAAGATAGTAAACTTGTTTTTGAAAGAATTAATCTCATTAAATTTGTGTATTTAGCCTTTATGGGTTTTGTAGCGTTAATACTTAGCACAAGTACTAATTTTAATGCAAGCATTACAAGTGAGATTTTTGGTCTCTCAACGCAATTTTTTAAACCTATTAGTGAGTTAAGTTTTTGTGTGTTTTGGGCGGGAATGATATTTTTATTATTTTCGTATTTTAAAAACAATGATTTTCATTTTTTGCTAGCTTATATGGGCTTGAATGTGCAGTTTTTATTTTATAATAGTGTTGATTTGGGTTATTATGAATTTGCTTCTTTGGTGTTGATAGGATTTTTAGCGTATAAAGCTTATAAAATAGCCTTTTTTGACACTTTAACCAATTTGCCAAATTTAAAAGCCTTAAGAAGATATGCTCAAGGGCTTGAAAATTTTCATTTAGCCTTGATTGAAGTAAAAAATATCAATGAAATTTATCATCAAAAAGGCTCAAAAATGGGCGAGTTTATAATGCATGAATTTGCTAGGATTTTAAAAAAAGCTTTACACGCTAGGGTTTTTAAAGATGATAAGGATTATTTTATTATTGTATTTGAAAATGAAAATATAGCCTTTGTGCAAAGCAAGCTTCAAATGCTTGAAAATTTTATGCAAAAATATAGTTTTGAATTGAAAGAGCAAAATGCAAAATTAGAAATTAGACTTTGTTTATCAAACAAAAATGAAAACATAGAAGAAAGTTTAAAACAAGCAAAATTAGAACTTAGAAAACAAAAGGATTAAAATGTTAGATTTGATTTTTAGAGAGTATGACATAAGAGGGCTTTACCCAAGTGAGTTAAATGAAAAAAGTGTAAAAGCCATAGGCTATGCCTTGGGTTTAGAAATGAAATCAAGAGGTTGTGAGAAAGTAAGCGTAGGCTATGATGCAAGATATAGTGCAAATGAACTTTTTAACTATTTAATCAGCGGTTTAAATAAAGCTAATATGCAAGTTTTCAATATAGGTTTAGCACCAACTCCTATGGGTTATTTTAGTTTATTTTTTGATGAAATTTTCGATGCAAATATCATGATAACAGGTTCGCACAATCCAAAAGAATACAATGGCTTTAAAATCACGATTAACAAAGAAAGTTTTTTTGGTGCTGATTTGAAAAAGCTTTCTTTAAAAGTGCAAGAGTATTTAGAACTTGAAATCAATGATGATTTAAGATATGAAAATTATGATGTTAAAAGCTTATATATAGACTTTTTAGCTAAGCATTTTTCACATCTTAAGGGTTATAAAGAAAAAATCATCATTGATTGTGCAAATGGAGCTACTGGAGTGATTATAAAACCTTTGGTGGAAAAATTAAATCTTAATGCACAAATTTTATTTGAAAATCCTGATGGAAATTTCCCAAATCACGCGCCCGATCCAACAGAGCTTGAAAATTTACACGCATTGCAAGTTGCGTTAAAAGAAAATGAAAATGCAAAAATGGGCTTTGCTTTTGATGGAGATGGGGATCGTTTAGTAGTCGCAAGTAAAGATTATGTATTTAAGGGTGATGAGCTTTGCTATTTATTTGCTAAAAATATAAAAAATCCTAGAGTTTTAGGTGAAGTAAAATGTTCTAAAAATCTTTTCGATGAGGTAGCTAAATTTGGTTTTATCATGATGGGTAAGACTGGGCATTCTAACATTAAAAAAATGATGAAAGAGCAAAATATCGACATAGCAGCAGAGCTTAGTGGGCATATTTTCTTTAAAGATAGATATTTTGGTTATGATGATGGAATTTATGCATTTTTAAGAACTTTAGAGCTTTTAGTAAATGGTTTTGATATAGAAAAATTAGTTAAAGAATTGCCAAAACTTTATGCAAGTGAAGAGATTAAGCTTAAGGTTAGTGAGGAAAATAAATTTCAAATCATAGAAAAATTTAAAGAAAAAGTAAAAGCAAACGCTTTTGAAAATGTGCTTGATTGTAATGAAATTGACGGAGTTAGAACCACCTTTAAAGAAGGGTGGGCGCTTTTGCGTGCTTCTAATACAAGTCCATATCTTATCATGCGCACCGAAGCTACAAGCGCTGAATTTAAAGACTTTTTAGAAGCAAGAGTAAAAGAACTTTTTGAAGAAATCATAAAAGAGCTTGCATAAGCTCTTTTACATCAATATTTTTTGTGTATAAATATGCTCTTAAGAGTTTAGGGATTTTTGCTTTTCTATAAATTTCTTTAAATTCTTTTGGCATTTTCTCACAACTTATAAAAGGAAAAATCAAAACTTTTTCTTGTATATAAACAATGCCTATTTTATGTGAAATCACTCCATTACCTTTCAATGCTTCTTGTCTTTGTTTGGCGCTTAAAAGCACTCCAAGCTTTTTAAAACATTTTGCGATTAAACTTTCATCTTTATGAGTGATGTAAATATTTTTAAATTCACAAATATTTTCTTCTTTTAAGTCTTTTTCTAGGTATTTAAAGCTTTTTTTTACTCCATTTGGATAAAGCTTTAAAAACTCATTAGCAAAATTTTTGCGTATGAAATTTCTAAAATATTTTTCATCATCATTACTCTCATCATGAAAATAAGTGATATTGTTGTCTTTTAGGTAGTTTGAAATTTCTTCTTTTGGAATTTCAAGCAAGGGTCTTATGATGGTAAAATATTTTCTTTTTTCAATATCTTTAAAACCAAGTAATTCTCTAAGCCCTGCACCTTTAGAAAATTGCATTAAAAACCATTCTAGTTTATCATTTAAATGATGAGCTAGTAAAAGATTATCATAAGAGTGATTTTTGCAAAGTTCTTCAAAAAACTCATAACGCAAAGCTCTTGCGCAAGCTTCGAAATTTTTTGTTATCTTGGATGCGGTTTTGATATAAATTTTTTTATGAAAACGCTTGGCTAATTCTTTGGCACTTTGTTCTTCTTTATCACTATTTTTACGAGTTTTATAGTTTATAAAAGCAAGGTCAAAATCTATATTTTTTTCTAAAAGCATGAAAAATAAAGCACTAGAATCACTCCCATGAGAAAATGCTAAAAGATTTTTCCCTTGCTTTAAACGATTTAAATATTTGCTATCAATCATCAAGCTTTCTTAAAGCTTTTGCAATGAGTTTTTTATCTAAGCTCTGTCTGATTTCACACTCATAAAGCTCACCCATTTCTAAATCACCACAATCACTTTCATTGATGAGAATTTCTCCATCAATATTTCTATCCCAATGCAAATCTTTCGCACCGATGAAAAATTCTCCTTCAGAGCTTTGACCTTCACAAAATGCTAAAGTCTTTTTACCAACTTGTTGATTAAAGCTTTTTTCTATGCATTCATCAACAATTTTTTCTATTACTTTTAATCTTGCATTGATGATTTTACTAGGAATTTGTTCCATGTCAAAAGCTGCAGTATCTTCTTCTTTAGAATAAGCAAAAACACTAATTCTATCAAAACCAAATTCTTTTATAAAAGCGCATAATTCTTCAAAATCCTCATCGCTCTCTCCTGGGTGACCCACGATAAAACCTGTGCGTAAAAATGAATTTGGAGCTTGTTTCATTAAATTTAAAAGCTCGATTAATTTAGCTTTATTAGCTCCGCGTTTCATGATTTTAAGCATATTATCGCTGATGTGTTGCAAAGGCATATCAAAATAATTTACAAAAACTTTTGATTGAATGATTTTTTCTATCACTTCTTTACTAATGCTTGTTGGATATAGATATAAAATTCTAGCAGCCTTTACACCTTGGATATTTTCTATAGCCTCAATAAGCTTTAAAAGTCCATCTTTTTGACCTTGATCAAACAAATATGAACTTGTATCTTGAGCGATAAAAGAAAAGTCTTTATAGCCTTTTTTAATAAGCTCTTTTACTTCATTTATAATACTTTCTAAGCTTCTTGATTTAAGTTTGCCTTTAAAACTTGGTATAGCGCAAAATGAACATTTTTGATTGCACCCTTCAGCTATTTTAATAAAAGCGTGATAATTTGATCCTGTGATCACACGATTGGTATTTTTATCTTGCAAGTAAGTAGAATTTGAAAAAAGATTAGTTTTTTTAAGTATCATTTCATCAATCTTTTCATAATCTCCCACACCGGTAAAAAGATCAACTTCAGGTAGTTCTTTCATTAATTCCTCGCGGTAGCGCTGCATTAAACATCCTGTTACAACCAGCAACGAATCCTTTTTTCTTTGCTCGTGTAAATCTAAAATCGCATTTATGCTTTCTTTTTTAGCACTATCTATAAAGCCACAGGTATTTACAATCAAAACATCAGCTATGCTTGGCTCATCGCAAATTTCATAATCACTTAATCTTCCAAGCATGATTTCACTATCAACTAAATTTTTATTACAACCTAAAGACATTAAAAAAAGTTTTGGCATATTTCTCACTTTAAATGTTTTATTTTTTTGCTAAAATTATAAGATTAAATTATATCAAAATTAGAAAGAAAATTTTTATGGATAATTACGAATACAGCGAACTTTTAAAAAAATTAAAAAATAAAGTTGGAAATATCGCTTCTATCATCAAGCCTGAAGAGGTAAAAGCAAGATTAAAAGAAATAGAAAATTTAGAAAATTCTCCTTCTTTTTGGAGTGATGTAAAACAAGCAGGAGTGATAGGTAAAGAAAAAACTAAAATTTCAAATTTACTTAAAAATTATGAAAATGCAAATAATGCTTTAAATGATGCAAGTGAGCTTTTTGATCTTGCTAATAGTGAAAATGACTTAGATACTATAGAAGCTTTATTTGAAGATGCAAACAAGCTAGAAGATCTTATTGTAAATCTTGAAATTTCTATGCTTTTAAGTGGGGAAAATGATGGTAAAAATGCCATAGTTTCCATTCACCCAGGAGCGGGCGGAACGGAGAGTAATGACTGGGCTAGCATGCTTTATAGGATGTATTTGAGATTTTGTGAAAGAGAAGGTTTTAAAGTGGAAACACTTGACTTTCAAGAAGGCGAAGAAGCAGGGCTTAAAGATGTTAGCTTTTTAGTAAAAGGTGAAAATGCTTATGGGTATTTAAAAGCTGAAAATGGCATTCATCGTTTAGTAAGAACTTCTCCATTTGATAGTGCAGGACGCCGTCATACGAGTTTTTCTAGTGTGATGGTTTCTCCTGAACTTGATGATGATATAGAAATAGAAATTGAAGAAAAAGATATAAGAATTGATTATTATAGAGCAAGCGGAGCAGGTGGACAACATGTTAATAAAACTGAATCAGCAGTGCGCATAACTCATATGCCAAGTGGTATAGTAGTGCAATGTCAAAACGATAGAAGCCAACACAAAAACAAAGCCACAGCCTTTAAAATGCTAAAATCACGCCTTTATGAGCTTGAGCTTATGAAACAACAAGATGAAGCAAATTCAAGCGAAAAAAGTGAGATAGGTTGGGGGCATCAAATCCGCTCTTATGTGCTTTTTCCTTATCAACAAGTCAAAGACACACGCTCAAATGAAGCTTTTTCGCAGGTTGATAATATCTTAGATGGGGATATTAAAAAAATCATAGAAGGTGTTTTAATAGCGCAAAAAGCACAAGATTAATACTACAAAAGGATATTGAATGGAAAAAATTCTAGTTTGTGTGGATGTTTTAGAGCCTTGTAGGGAAAGTTTGCATTATGGAGTGTATTTAGCTAAAAAGCTAGATTTACCTTTAATGTTTTTATATACCATAGAACCAAATTTTACTAATGCTGAATTAGCTTGTAGTTTTGGTATAGGTGCTAGCGGGTGTGTGATTGAAGATTTAGTAGAAGAGCAAAGCCAAAAAAATGAAAATCTTTGCAAAAAAGGGCAAAGAATTTTAGAAGAATTTTGCACTTATGCAAAAGAACAAGGCGTAAAAGAATGCTTTAGTGTGCAAAGAGATGGAGATTTAGAAGAAGTTTTAAAAGAATATAATGATCAAATAAGATTAGCCATAGCAGGTTTAAAAGGCGGTGGTAAGAAAAATAAAATAGGCATTCATACAGAAGAATTAGTAAGAGCTTTAAATGTGCCTATTTTGCTTGTAAATTCTGCTTTTAAAGAGATTAAAAGTGTGATGATGGCTTATGATGGGAGTAATTTAGCTAAAAAGGCTATAGAACAAGCCATTAAAAGACCTATTTTTAAAGAAGCAAAACGTTATGTAGTAAATGTATCTAAAGATGAAAAAGCTTCTTATGAGTTATTAACTCAAGTAAGTCAAATTTTTAAAGAAGCAAATTTAAATGTGCAAACTCAGCATTTAAATGGAGAGATTACTCAGGCTTTATTTGATTTTGGTGAGCAAAATGATATAGATTTATTGATTATGGGAGCTTATTCACATCACTGGTTAAAAAGTATTTTATTTGGTAGTTTGACAAATGATATTTTAACTAAGGCTAAAAAACCTTTATTGCTGATTCGCTAATGTTGCACCATAGACTTTTAAATCATTATATTAGCATTTATCATAAAAGCACCAAACAATTTCTCTTTGTTTGGACTTTGCTTGCTATGGTGCCTTTGTTTTGTAGTTTTTTATTTGATGAACTTGCTATTTATGCAACAGGTAAAATTACTTCTGAAATTTTATTTTTAATTTTAAATATTATTCCTATTATGGTGGCTGTAGCATTGATGGTTTTTTTGCTTATAAGTATTTGGGCTGCTTTTAGTGGAAAGATTAATATTAAAGAAAAATTTTTTATTATTTTATATGCATATGTTTTGATATGGTTTGCGTATGGAAATTTGTATTATTTTTCTTGTGATGTAGATAATTACAATAGAATGTTAATTGCTACTCAAAAAAATGAAAATTTAGATATTGCGGATTTGCAAGAAAAAATCATAGAAGTACAATTTCAAACACCTATAAGAGGAATTCATAATTTTTGGTCTTTAAATGATGAGTTAAAACCTCAAATTCAAAATAGAATAAAAGGTTTGGTTGATTGTTATTATTTTAGCGGAGTTACTATGCTAACGATAGGCTTTGGTGATGTAACGCCGGTTAGTTCTTTGCTAAGATTATTTAGCGTATTTCAAGGATTTTTAGGGCAGGTTATTGTTGTCATTGCTATGGGGCTTTGGATTAATCAAGTAGGTAAGCAATAGCTTACCTTATAATTAATATTTTATAGCGTATTGATTTTGTATTTCTTCATGTCCTAGTATTTTTTGGATATTGCAATTTTTATTAATATCTAATTTTTTAACATCATGATGAAAATTAGTACAATTATGCAATAAAAATGCCATTGTTTTAGCATTATGTACATCCCATCTTGACAAATCTTGATCAAATTGTTTGCAATTTTCAAACATATGTGCCATTGTAATGGCATTATGCACATCCCAATTTTCTACTTTATGGTTAAATTTAAGACAATTACAAAACATATATTTAGTATCTTTTACATTTGACATATTCCAATAAGATAAGTCTTGATCAAAAGATTCACAATCAAAAAACATTCCTTCCATGTTTTCAACATTTTTAACATTCCATTTAGAAATATCATGATTAAAGCTTTTGCAGCAATAAAACATATAAGACATATCTTTAACATTTGATACATCCCATTTTTCTATACCATCAAAGTTAGTTCTAGTGGAATAATAGAATAAATAAGACATATCCGTAATTAAGCTTACATCGATTTCATCTAAGGCAATAAGCTCTTCTCTAACAAGAGCAACTAATTCACATTTAGTTTTAGGCGTAAACATGTTAGCTCCTTTTTGGATGTTTATTACAATATAATTATAATATTATTTAAATATAAAGTAGAAAAAATAAATATTAAATTAATAAAAAAGTATAAAATACTATAATATGTTTCATTATGAAACATATTATAAATTTAATAGGAAAATTAAGCTAATTGATATAAAGATTAACCATATAAAAAGCAACAATGCCATTAAAAATGGTTTAAAACCTGCATTTTTTAAAACATTTTTATGGATATTCACTCCCAAAGCTACCATGGCCATAGAAAGTAAAAGCGTGTCTATAGTTTGTATGCTTGGTTTTATATAATTAAGCGCAAAATCTGTATTTAATATTTCAAGTGAGCTAATACCACAAGCAAGTAAAAACCACAAAGCAAAATAAGGAATATTTGCTTTAATGGAAATTTTTTCATTATTTTTGTTTAGAAATTTCAATGAAAAAAGACCTAAGAAAATCAAAAAAGGCACTAGCATTAAAACACGCATCATTTTTTCTATGACAGCACCATCTCCTGCTTGCACAGCTTCACCTGCTGCAACAGCATGTGCAACTTCATGCAAGCTTGCTCCCATGAAATACCCCATTTGCTTTAAACTAAAAAAATCAAACCAGCCTAAATTCCAAGCCAAAGGATATAAAAACATCCCCAAAGTTCCAAACACAACCACAGTGCAAACTGCCACGCCAACTTTAGCAGAGCCACCTTTAACAATGCTTTCACTAGCCATCACAGCAGCTGCTCCACAAATGCTTGAGCCACTACTTATAAGTATGCTTTCTTTAAGATCAAGTTTAAATAATTTTCCCAATAAAAGTCCCATAAAAAAGGTAGAAAATACCACTAAAAATGCTAGCAAAATCCCATTTAATCCAACTTTTTCTAAATCATTAAAAGTAATTCTAAAACCATAAAGTATAATCCCAAGTCTTAAAATTTCTTTTGTTGCTATGCCTAAAACTCCTGATTTTTTGAGTAAATTTGCATTTTGATGTGCTAAATTTCCTATTAAAGCTCCCAAAATCACAGCTACGATTAAAGCTGAAATTCCAAGATTTTTAAAAAAATTAAGCTCAGAAATAGCAAAAGCACAAAAAGCAAGAGTAAAAAGCAGTAAAAAAGCTTCAAATTTTCTATGTTTATATATATTTTTATGCATGAGTTTTCCTTTTTTTGTTTTTTTGTAATCTTAATGATTTTTTTGTGATAAGTAAAATTAATTTTATTTGATATAATGATTAAAAATATTTATCAAAAGAGTACTTATGACTTTTAAACAAATAAAATATTTTCAAGCCTTGTGTAGAAATTTAAACTTAAGAGCTTGTGCTAAAGAATTAAATATAACCCAATCTGCTTTGTCTTTAGCTATATTTGAACTTGAAAAAAGTTTAAACACCAAGCTTTTTGATAGAAATGCTAAATTTTTAAGTTTAAATGAAAAAGGAAAGGTTTTTTTAAAACAAATCGCTCCTTTAATTTTAGAATTTGAGCGCATTGAAAAAGCAATGCAAGATGATCAAAGCTATGAAATAAGTATGAGAGTTAGTCAAAATGTAGGCACTTATTTACTAGGATCTTTTTTGGACCAAAAGGCAGAAAATATCAAATTAAATTTGTCTTTGGATAATAGCCAAAATATCATCAAAGATATTTTAGATAAAGAAATCGATATAGGTTTAATTGAAGGGATTTGCAAAGATAAAGATATAAGAAAGATTAAAATTTGTGATGATGAGCTCATTGTAGTGTGTAAAAATGACTTAAAAAAAGAATTTTTCATAGATGAATTAAAGGATTTTAAATGGTTAAGTCGTGAGCAAGGTTCAGGTGCAAAAGAAGTATTTTTAAGTGCTTTACCTAAAGATGTAAAGCTTAATTTAGTTTATGAGCTAAACTCAACTGCTATGATAAAAGAGTTAGTTAAAAAAGGTGATTTTTTAGCAGTTTTACCTAAATTTAGCGTTAAAGAAGAGCTTGAAGCCAAAAGCTTATTTGAAGTGAGATTGAAAAATTTTAAAATTTCAAGAGAACTTTGTTTGATTTATCATAAAAATAAAGAGCCAAGCAAGAAATTTATAAATTTATGTGAGTTTTTAAAACTTTGCATTCAAAAAGATTTAGTTTAGCTCTTGAATGCATTTTTTAAAAAGCTCCCCTCTTTCTTCATAGGATTTAAACTGATCTAAGCTCGCACAAGCAGGGCTTAGCAGGGCTACTTCATCATTAGTTAAGTTTTGATTGATTTTTTCTACTGCTTTAGGTAAAAACTCGCAAAAATGTGCTTTTAAATTAGCATTTTTAGCGTATTCAAGCATTTTATTAGTGCTTTTTCCTATGGCATAAAGCTCTATATTAAGCTCTTTCATAAAAGCAAATAAAGCACTTAAATCCACTCCCTTATCATCCCCACCTATGATAAGATGAATTTTTTTATCCTTATAGCGTTTAAGAGCAGCTAAACTAGCATCCAGATTAGTCGCTTTAGTATCATTTACCCAAAGTCTATTTTTATGATCAAATATTTCTTCAAGTTTATTTTTTTCTATTTTAAACTCGTTTAAAAGCTTATAAGAACAACGATCTAGTATGATTTTTTCTATACTTAAGGCAATAAGTGCATCAAGTAAAAATGGGGTTTTAAAATGAATTTTTTCTAAGTCAATTTGCATTTTTTTAGCTAAATCTTGCTCATCTTCATAGCTTATAACATAAGCATGGGTTGGATAAGCTTCATATTTTTTAGGTAAAATTACCACATCATTTTCATTCATTCTTTCAAGCACACTAAGCTTTGCTCGCTCATAATTTTCAAAGCTTTTGTGCCAAGAAAGATGATCAGGTGTGATAGGTAAAAGTGCATAAATTTCAGGTTTAGCTATTTTGGTGTAAAAAAGTGAAAAAGATGAGCTTTCTAAAATCCATAATTTAGCATTAGCATCCATTTGTGCTAAAGGAGTTCCTATGTTTGCTCCCATTTGTGCATTGATGTGTTTTAAAAGATGGTGTGTCATTTGAGTGGTGGTGGTTTTGCCATTTGTTCCACTTATCCAAACGCTTTTTGGCATGCCATCATAAAAAAAATCATACTCGCTGCTTAAATTTCTTGCTTGCTGTATGAGAGAATGATCACTTGGAAAACCAGGGCTTGGAATTTCTAAGTCACTTTTTAAAGGATCAAATTCACAAGGTGGTAAAAGTGTATTGTTAAATTCATCCTTACTTATACTTGTAAAATGATCATCATAAATATCGCAATTTCCAAAACGCTGTGCAAAAGCTTTAGTTGTTTTTCCGTATCCAAAAAGTGAAATTTTCATTATCTTAACTTTATACTAATTAATGCAATAATATTTGCAAGTAAGGCTATCATCCAAAAACGCACAATGATTTTATTTTCCACCCAACCTATTTTTTCAAAATGATGATGAATAGGTGCCATTTTAAATACTCTTTTGTTAAAAATTTTAAAACTTCCTACTTGTAAAATCACTGAAATAGTTTCTAAAACAAATACAAAGCCTATAAGCAAAAGCAAAATTTCATTTTTACTTACTATACCAAGATAGCCTAAAAACGCCCCTATGCTTAAACTCCCACTATCTCCCATAAAAACTTGTGCAGGATAGCAGTTATACCACAAAAATCCCATAAGTGCACCAACTAAAGCTGAGCTTAGCACCACAAGTTCTCCTAGACCTTGAATTTTAGGTAAAAATAAATAAGAGCTATAAATAGCATTTCCGCTTAAATACAAAAAAGCACCAAGGCTTAAGAGAGAAAATATAGAAGGCACAGTTGCAAGCCCATCAAGCCCATCGGTTAAATTCACAGCATTAGAGCTTGATACAATAACTAAAATCCATAAAAACAACATAAACATACCGCCATCAAAAATAGCATGTTTATAAAAAGGTAAATAAAATTCAGTATTTATATCAAATAAATACAATAATCCAACACAGATAAAAGCAGCGCTAAATTGTCCTAGAAGTTTCATTTTTGGGCTTAGCCCTGCATGATTGTCTTTTTTTAAAATTTTCCCTAAATCATCCACTAAACCTATAGTGCAAAATAATACCAAACATAATAATCCAACAATTACAAAACTATTATTTAAATCAGCACTTAAAACACTTGCTATGATAGTAGCAAAGATAAAAACAAGCCCACCCATAGTAGGGGTGTGAGATTTAGCTTGGTGTGATTGTGGAGCGTATTCATAAATAGGTTGATTTGCTTTTTTATTTTGAGCCCATTTAATAAATTTTGGCATTAAATACAAACTCAAAAATAAAGCGATAAAAAATGCAAAACCAGCACGCACGCTAATATAAGAAAAAAACATATAATTTGTATATTCTGTAAGATAAAGCAAAATTTTAACCTTGTATTTGTTTTTTAAAAGCATAATTTTAGTAAAATCACATAAATAAATTATAAAAAAGAGTAAAAAATGAGCCAAAAATGTATTTTGATAATCACAGATGGTATAGGACATAATACAAATTCAAACTATAATGCTTTTTTTCATGCTAAAAAGCCAACTTATGATAAGCTTTTTGAAAATACCCCTAATGTTTTGATAAAAACAAGTGGCTTGGCAGTTGGCCTACCTGAAGGTCAAATGGGTAATAGCGAAGTAGGGCATATGTGTATAGGTAGTGGACGCATAATCTATCAAAATTTAGTCAAGATAAATAAAGCCATAGAATATGACACTTTAAAAGATAATAAGGCTTTAAAAGAGTTATTACAAAAATGCAAAAGAGTGCATATTATAGGGCTTTATAGTGATGGTGGGGTGCATTCTATGCATACACATTTTAATGCGCTTTTAAAAATTTGTAAGCAAGAAAATAAAGAAGTTTTTGCGCATGCAATTAGTGATGGTAGGGATTGCCCTCCAAATTCAGGTTTAGAATTTATAAAATCTTTACAAGAATTTTGCGAAAAAGAAGGGGTTAACTTTGCTTCTTTATCGGGAAGATTTTATGCTATGGATAGAGATAAGCGTTATGATAGGGTTAAGTCTTATTATGATGCTTTATTTGCTAAGGCACCAAAGTGTGATGATTTTGCACAATTTATACAAAAAAGCTATGATGAAAATATTACAGATGAGTTTTTAACCCCAGTTATTAGTCAAAACTTTGATGGAATTAAGGCTGAAGATGGTGTGATTTTTATCAATTTTAGAAATGATAGAATGCGTCAATTAGTTGCTTCTTTAACCCAAGAAAGTTTTAATGAATTTTCAAAAGAAGTGCTTATAAAAAATGCTATTACTATGAGTTTGTATGATGAGAGTTTTAAACTGCCTGTGATGTTTGAAAAAGAAGAATTAGATAATACTTTAGCTTCTGTAATAGCTAATGCAAATTTAAGCCAACTTCACACAGCTGAGACAGAAAAATACGCTCATGTAACCTTTTTCTTTAATGGGGGAAAAGAAGAATTAGAGTGTAATGAAACAAGAGTTTTAATCCCAAGTCCTAAGGTAAAAACATATGATGAAAAGCCTCAAATGAGCGCTAAAGAAGTCGCAGATGAAGTGATTAAGGGTATAGAAAATGGTATGGATTTTATCGTAGTAAATTTTGCAAATGGTGATATGGTAGGACATACGGGTGATTTTGAAGCTGCAGTTAGTGCGGTTGAATGTGTGGATGAGTGTTTGGGTAGGGTTATTGCTAAAGCAAGAGAGCATGATTATGCTTTTATTATTACTTCAGATCATGGAAATTGTGAAGCGATGAGGGATGAAAAAGAAAATATGCTCACTAATCACACAACCTTTGATGTTTTTGCTTTTGTAGAAGCTAAAGGAGTAGAAAAACTTAAAGAAGGCATGGGGCTTAGTAATATAGCATCAAGTGTGCTTAAAATTTTAAACTTACCTATCCCAAAAGAAATGGATGAGGCTTTATTTTAATTTAAAGGAGAACAATGAAATTTAGTGGAAAAAATGTTTTAATAACAGGTGCAAGTAAAGGTATAGGTGCAGCAATAGCTAAAGAATTAGCAAGTCATGGTTTAAAAGTTTGGATTAATTATAGAAGTAAGCCTGAGCTTGCTGATGCGTTAAAAGAAGAGATAGAAAAAAGTGGTGGCACTGCAGCTGTAATTAAATTTGATGCAAGCATTGAAGAAGAATTTACAAGCGCTATTGCAACTATAGTAGAAAGTGATGGTGAACTTAGTTACTTGGTTAATAATGCGGGTATTACTAATGATAAATTAGCGCTTAGAATGAGTATGGATGATTTTTCTTCAGTGATTAATGCTAATTTAAATTCAAGCTTTTTAGGTTGTAGAGAGGCATTAAAAACTATGAGTAAAAAGCGTTTTGGCGCGGTTGTAAATATTGCTTCTATAGTTGGAGAAATGGGAAATGCAGGCCAAACTAATTATAGTGCTAGTAAAGGCGGTATGATAGCGCTAACAAAATCTTTTGCTAAAGAAGGTGCAGCAAGAAATATAAGATATAACTGCATTACCCCAGGTTTTATAAAAAGTGATATGACTGAAGTTTTAAGTGATGAAATAAAACAAAATTATATTAACAATATCCCTTTAAAGCGTTTTGCAGATGCAAGTGAAGTGGCTCAAGCTGTGGCGTTTTTATTAAGTGATCATTCTTCTTATATCACAGGGGAAATTTTAAAAGTCAATGGCGGGCTTTATATGTAAGCAAGGTTTTAACCTTGCTTAGTTTCTATAGCCACTACTGCTATGGCAAAACCCCCATCATGTGCTACGCTTACACTTGCTGATTTGATTTTAAATTTTTGCATGACTTTTTGAGAAAAACTAACATGTGGAGCATTTTTATCATCTTTAGAGATGATGATATCAAAAAAAGAACATTCTTTAGAAATTCCAACCCCTAAAGCCTTAGAAGCAGCTTCTTTAATAGCCCAAAATCCGGCTAGAGTGTTGGTATTTTTTATATAACTTTGCTCTTGCTTGGATAAAAATTTATCCAAGAAAAGCATTTTGTGTCTTTCATAAATTTTTTCTATGCGAGAGCATACGACTATGTCACAGCCTATCATTAAGATACTACAAAGTCAGTAAAATAAATATTTTTGATAAAACCATCGGTTAAAACCTCATTGATTTTACCAGTTAATTCATCTTTTAATCTTTCTTTACCCTTTGTGGTGCTTACTTCTTCAAAGGTTTTTGAAGTTAAAGTTCTAATGATAATATCTCTAATAATAGCAACTTTTTTATCAAGTTCAGGAGTTAAGGTTTCAACATTTTGTTCAAGTTGAATGGTGCATTTTACATATCTTGATCCACCATCACTTAACAAATTTAGTGTAAAAGGTGCTAAAGGATACATCACCCCAATATTTGCATAGTCACTTCCTCTAGCTGCTACTGCATTTGTTTTCTTAGGAGCTTGTGCAACTTGTGCGCTTTCTTCAGCTTGTGGAGCAGGATTTTCTTCAGAACCACCACTAAACATTAAATAAGCAATCGCTCCTACAATCACAAGTAAAAATACAAATAAAAATACAACGATAATAATTACTAAAGTATTGCCACCTTTTTTCTTTGATTCGCCTTGTTCGTCCATCATATCATCAGCCATATTTTTCCTTTTATTAAATTTAAAGTGTTATTGTATCAAAAATTACAATTTTTTTAAATTATGATTATTTAATCTTTTGTAAATGTCTATAAACACTAGGCTCAGAAATACCTAAAAGTTCAGCAACCTTAGGAATAACACCTTTTACATTAAATACACCTTTTTCATATAAACTAGCTATCATTTTTTGCTTTTCTTTTGGTTTTAAGCTTTTATTTTTAAAACTTTCTATATCCATACCCGAAATATCTTCGACAATTTCTTCTAAATCAAGTTTAATATATTCTTTATTTTCTTGCTCAGGGTTTTCATAAGCATTATCATAAATATTTCCAAGATTTAAAATTTCATCAGAGATTTTTTTAAACGCTGAAGTATCATGATTAATACAAAGCAAACCCTCAAGTTTTTCATCTTTTTTAATAAAAAAAGTAGAGCCTGACATTGCTTGTGAGCTTTTAGCTGAAGTTTTATAATGTGTTATGTAATCACGCTCTAAATAGATTTTATTTTTAATCATTTCAATGGCAAAACCAGTTAGAGGTGAGTTTATAGTTCTTTTGCTAATATGGTTATTAGCAATTTCTGCTATATTAGCTCCATCTTCGCTTACATCGTGCAAGACTATTTCATAATTTCTACCCAAGGCTTCTGCAAGAAATTTAACTAATTTAATATAATAAGTTCTTGTTTCTTTATCCATAAGCTCTCCTTTTTTTATTAATTTTGTAGTAAAAATATTTAAAATAAGAATGCTTATTCTTATTTTTTAACAATTTTATTACAAAATAAAAATATTTATGCTTAAAAAAAGATTATTTTTTTAAAAATAAGAATTTTATAATCATTTTTTAAATAATGATAATTTTTATCGTTTAATTTTATTTTAATAATATAGGAATATAATTTATCAAATAATAAAAATTATTATTTAAAAAGGAGACACAATGAAAAAACTAACAAATGATTTTGGAAATATCATAGCTGATAATCAAAATTCTCTAAGTGCAGGTGCTAAAGGTCCACTTTTAATGCAAGATTATATTTTGCTTGAAAAACTTGCTCATCAAAATAGAGAAAGAATTCCAGAAAGAACAGTACATGCAAAAGGAAGTGGTGCTTATGGAGAACTTAAAATTACTAAAGATATTTCTCAATATACCAAAGCAAAAGTTTTACAGCTTGGAGAAAATACGCCTTTATTTATAAGATTTTCAACCGTTGCAGGTGAAGCAGGTGCAGCTGATGCAGAAAGAGATGTAAGGGGTTTTGCTATTAAATTTTATACTAAAGAAGGAAATTGGGATTTAGTAGGTAATAATACTCCGACATTTTTTATAAGAGATGCGTATAAATTTCCTGATTTTATCCATACTCAAAAAAGAGATCCAAGAACTCATTTAAGAAGTAATAATGCCGCATGGGATTTTTGGAGCCTTTGTCCTGAAAGCTTACATCAAGTTACTATTTTAATGAGCGATAGGGGAATTCCTGCAAGTTATCGTCATATGCATGGTTTTGGAAGTCACACTTATAGTTTAATTAATGATAAAAATGAAAGATTTTGGGTGAAATTTCATTTTAAAACCAAGCAAGGTATTAAAAATTTAACTAACGAAGAAGCGGCAAATTTAATAGCAAATGATAGAGAAAGTCATCAAAGAGATTTATATGAAGCTATAGAAAAAGGAGATTTTCCAAAATGGACTTTCCAAATTCAAGTTTTAAAAGAAGATGAAGCAGAAAAATTAGGTTTTAATCCTTTTGATTTAACTAAAGTTTGGCCACATAGCATTGTGCCTTTAATAGAAGTAGGTGAATTAGTACTTAATAAAAATGTGCAAAATTATTTCAATGAAGTAGAACAAGCTGCATTTAGTCCAAGCAATATCGTTCCTGGTATTGGTTTTAGTCCTGATAAAATGTTGCAAGCTAGAATCTTTTCTTATCCTGATGCACACAGATACCGCATAGGAACAAATTATCATTTATTGCCAGTTAATCGTGCAAAAAGTGAAGTAAATACTTATAATGTAGCAGGTGCTATGAATTTTGACACTTATAAAAATGGCGCAGCTTACTATGAGCCAAATAGTTATGATGATAGTCCAAAAGAAGATAAAAGCTATCTTGAGCCTGACTTAGCACTTGAAGGTAGTGCGCAAAGATATGCTCCACTTGATGATGATTTTTATACTCAACCAAGAGCCTTGTTTGATATAATGAACCAAGATCAAAAAGAGCAGTTATTTAAAAATATAGCAGCTTCTATGAGTGGGGTTGATGAAAAAATTATTGCTAGAGCATTAAGTCATTTTGAAAAAATTTCAAGTGAATATGCAAATGGCGTTAAAAAAGCTTTGAAAATGTAATTTTTACTTGCCACTTTAAAAGTGGCAAACTAAAGATTATAAAAGGAAAAAAATGTTTAGCAACGAAGAAGAAAAAAGAATTCAAGAACTTTGTACTATGGCTTTTGACTTTGCAAGAAAAAATGATTTGCAAAATTTAAAGATTATGATAGAAGCAGGTTTGAGTGTGAATTTAAAAAATCACAAAGGCGATAGTCTCTTAATGCTTGCAAGTTATCACAATGCTTATGAATGTGCTAAGTTTTTACTAGAAAATAATGCTAGAGTAGATGAGAAAAATGATAGAGGGCAAACTCCATTAGCAGGGGTGTGTTTTAAAGGGTATTTACCTATGTGTAAGCTTTTGGTAGAATATGGGGCAAATATTGATGAAAACAACGGTCTTGGTATGACACCTTTTACTTTTGCACTAATGTTTGGGCATAGAGATATAGTAGAGTTTTTAACAAAACATTCTAAAAAAAATTTTCTTAAAAAAATAGCTTTTGGTATGTTAAAAATTTTTAAAAGAAAGAAAAGTTAAACTCTTTGAAAAAATAAAAATTATAAAATTATCCTTTTATTTGCAAATAGAAGGATAAATATGTCACAAAAAGCAGAGAAATTATGGGGTGGACGCTTTGATTTACCTACAAATAAATTAGTTGAAGAATACACTGCTTCATTATTAGTTGAGCCAAGACTTGCTCCTTTTGATATACAAGGAAGTATAATTCATTGTACTATGCTTGCAAAACAAGGCATTATAAAAGAAGATGAAGCAAAAACTATCATCAAGGGTTTAGAGCAAGTTAGAGAAGAAATTCAAAATGGAACCTTTGTTTTTGATATAGCTGATGAGGATATTCATATGGCTGTAGAAAAAAGAATGACACAAATTGTAGGTCCAGTAGGTGGAAAGCTTCATACTGCAAGAAGTAGAAATGATCAAACTACGCTTGATTCAAAAATGCATATGAGAGCCGTTATAAAAGAAATTTTAAATCAAATTATTGCTTTGCAAGAAGAAATTATAAATCAAGCTCAAAAAAATATCAAAGCTATTATGCCAGGTTATACACATTTACAAACTGGTCAACCGGTGCTTTTTTCACATTGGATCATGGCGTATTTTTGGATGTTAAGTAGGGATTATTCTCGTTTTGAAGATTTATATAAAAGAATGGATGAGTGTCCTTTAGGAGCAGCTGCGCTTGGTGGAACCACATTTAATATAGACAGACATTTTTGTGCCAAAGAATTAGGTTTTGCAAAACCAACAGAAAATAGCATTGATAGCGTTAGTGATAGAGATCATATGGTTGAATTTACTTCTGTGGCTGCAATGTGCTTTATGCACCTTAGTCGTTTTTGTGAAGAGCTTATACTTTTTTCAAGTCAAGATTTTAAATTTATAGAATTAAGTGATGATTTTTGCACAGGCTCAAGCATAATGCCTCAAAAGAAAAATCCTGATGTAGCTGAAAAAATGCGTGGTAAGACAGGTAGAATGTATGGCAATGTTATGGCAATGCTAACTATTATGAAAGGTATTCCACTAGCTTATAATACTGACATGAGTGAAGATAAGGCTCAAGTTTATGATTCTATGGATACTTTAATGGCAAGTTTGAAAATCATAACTCCTATGATAGAAAAAATGCAAGTAAATGCTAATAATACAAGAGCAGCAGCTGCAAAAGGCTTTTCAAATGCCACAGATATGGCTGATTATTTAGTAAGAAAAAATATACCATTTAGAGAAGCTCATAGTATAGTTGGCGGGGCTGTGAATTATTGTATTAAACATGGAAAAATGCTTGAAGAGCTTAGCATGGAGGAATTTCATCAATTTAATGAAAATATCCAAGAAGATATTTATGAGGCAATTGTTTTAGAAACTTGTATAGACGCAAGAGTATCTTATGGTGGTACAGGAACTAAAGTGGTATTAGAGCAAATTAAACACGCAAAAGAGCTTTTGGAGCAATATAAGGCACAAGATTAATGGATGTTATTTTTATATTAGAATTTTTCATCATTTTTTCTATGATAGCCATAGGTGGTAGATATGGTGGTATAGGACTTGGGGTTGCAGGTGGGCTTGGTATGTGTATTTTGGTTTTGGTCTTTGGTGTGCAACCAGCTTCACTTCCTGTGAGTGTTGTGTTTATTATACTTGCTGTGATTACTTGTGTGAGTGTTTTGCAAAGTGCAGGTGGACTTGATTTGCTAGTAAAAATAGCAGAGAAAATTCTAAGGAAAAAACCTCAAGCTATTGTTTTTATGGGACCTTTGATTAGCTCTACTTTTACAATTTTTTGCGGTACTACTTATGTAGCTTTTTCTATTTATCCAGTGATTGCTGAAGTGGCAGCTGATGCTAAAATTCGCCCCGAAAGAGCGCTTTCGGTTTCAGTTGTAGCAGCAGGTATTGGCGTGGTAGCTTCACCTATGAGTGCGGCCACTGCTGCTATGGTAGCTGTTTTAGCCTTTAGTGGTACAACAATAGTGCAAATTTTAATGGTAAGTTTACCTGCTTTTTTTATAGGTGTGTTTCTTGCTTGTTTGAGTGTTTTTAAAAGAGGAAAAGAGCTTGAGCAAGATGAGGAGTTTCAAAGAAGGGTAAAAGCAGGAGAATATCATTTCTTAAGTGAAGATTTGCAAAATAAAGATAGCGAACATGATCCTATGGCTAGAAGGTCTTTGTATATTTTTGCTTTGGGGATTTTAACTATTATTTTCTTTGGAACTTTTACGAATTTATTACCCCATTATGAGCTTGCAAATGGTAAAATAGAAAGACTTTCTACTCCAAATTTAATCCAAATGATTATGCTTGCAACAGCTTGTTTGATTATGCTTTTTGCTAAAGTTCCTGCTAATAAACTTGGTGAAGCTTCGGTATTTAGATCAGGACTTATAGGAGTTGTAGGGGTTTTTGGTATAGCTTGGATGACAGGAACATTTTTTGAAGCTTATAAGCCTTTATTTAGTGATTCTTTATCGCATATTGTAGAGGATTATCCGTATTTATTTGGTGTGGCTTTATTTGCCTTTTCTATGGTGATTTTTTCTCCTTCAGCAACAGTGGCTGCTTTGATGCCTTTGGGTGTGAGTTTGGGAATTCCTCCTCAAATTCTTATTGTGCTTTATCCTTGTGTGAGTGGAGATTTTATAGTCCCAGGTGCTAATCAAATAGCATGTGTTGCTTTTGATAGAACAGGTACAACAAAAATAGGTAAATTTGTGATCAATCACTCTTACTTAAGACCAGGTTTTGTTTTGATTATTAGTGCGACTATTGCAGGTTATTTTATCTCTAAGCTTGTATTTTAGCTTAGAGATTGTTTTTAAGTTTTTGTAAATACCTATAGACGCTAGGTTCTGATATATTAAGTGATTTAGCAACTATAGGTATGCTTCCTTTGATGTTAAAAATTCCTTTTGAATGAAGCTTTTTAATAATCTCATCTTTTTGCTCGGTGCTTAAGCTATATCCTGAATTTAAATATTTTAAGTCTATGTTTTCAGCTAAAATATCTTCTATAGAATGGCTAAGTGTTTCTATATTACTCACATTGTGTAAATTTACATTGTTTTGATTATGAATATCTAATAAATCACTAAAATCATTGATTTTTTCAAGTTCTATGATTTTGCTAATAGCATTTCTAAGCTCTGTGGTATCGTGATTTATACATAAAATTCCCACGATTTTATTTTGATTTTTAATGAAAAAAGTTGATCCAGTAACGATCTTAGACTTTCCAACCTTTGCTTTATAATCACATAAAAAATCTTTGTTTAAATACTCTTTTTCTTGTACAAGCTCACTTGCAAAAGAAGTTAATGGAGAATTAATGGTTCTTCCACTAATGTGGTTATTTGCAATGGCTGCTATATATGAACCCTCAGGTGCAATCACATGAAAAACTATTTCATATTGATCCCCAAGCACCTGTCCTAAAAACTGAGTAAGTTTGATAAATAATTCTTTTTGTTGCTCATCCATGATCTAGACCTTTTTGTTGTTTTTTGTTATTTTACATAATATTTTCATCAAAGTTGTTAATAATTATAACAATAAAAAAAATTATTATTATGATAAAAAAATATTGACAATTTATTATTATGATGATAATATTATATTATTATTTCATTTAAACACAAGGAGTATACATGGCAAATTATCCAAAGGCTATAGGACCATATTCAGCTTATAGAGAAGCTAATGGTTTGTTGTTTATTTCAGGACAACTTCCTATTAATCCAGAAAGTGGAAATATAGAAAGTGAAGATGTGAAAGAACAAACAAGACAATCATTGTTAAATATTAAGGCTATATTAGAAGAAAATAATCTTTATTTTAATAATGTAGTTAAAACGACTTGCTTTTTAGCAAATATTGATGATTTTGTGGCTTTCAATGAGGTTTATTCTGAATTTTTCGCAGCTCCATATCCTGCAAGAAGTGCTTTTGCGGTAAAAGATCTTCCTAAGGGTGCTAAAGTGGAGATAGAGGTTATTGCTCATAAAGGATAGAGCATGTTGGGTTTATTTTTTGCAGGATGTTCTGTATTTTTACTTGTATTTATGCTCTATAAAAAAATCAACGCCCATATGGCGTTGCTTTTAAGTGGTTTATTCTTGCTAGCTTTAGCAGGAATTTTTGGACTTTCTCCTATTATTAGTGAAAAGCAATCTTTACATTTAGGTCTTTTTGATATTTTCCAAGTAGTAAATACCAAAATGTCAAGTACTTTAGCAGGACTTGGACTTACTTTAATGTGTATAGCAGGATTTTCTGCTTATATGGATCATGTGGGTGCAAGTTATGCTTTATTTAAAGTATTTGAAAGACCTTTAAAAGCAGTAAAATCACCTTATATTTTATTGCTAGTTTCATATTTTGTAATCCAGTTTTTAGTGCTTTTTATACCTTCACATGCAGGTTTAGCACTTTTACTTATGGTTACAATGTATCCTATTTTGGTGCGCTCAGGAGTTTCTAAGCTTTCTGCACTTTCAATTATTGCTATTTGTCAATACATTGACCATGGCCCAGGTAGTGGCAATGTGATTTTGGCTGCAAAAACAGCTGAAATTGATCCAGCGGTGTATTTTGTACATTATCAGCTTCCTACAACTGTGCCTATTATCATAGTAGTAGGTATTGCGATTTATTTTTGCTCAAAATATTTTGATAAAAAAGAAAATTTCACATTTAATCGTGATGATGTTGAAAAAGAATTAGCAGAACATGATGGCAAAAATGAAGAGCTTAAAAAGCCACCTAGAATTTATGCGATTTTACCTATTATACCTTTAGTATTGATTTTGGGCTTTAGTAGTGTATTAGATAGCATTATGGTGCTAATGGGGCTTACCACTATGGAAGAAGTTAAAGCAGCTTCATCTACTGCTATTAGAATGAATGTACCAGTTGCTATGATGATTTCAACCTTTATAGCGATTATTTTTGAAATCATTCGTTATAGA
This sequence comes from Campylobacter sp. CNRCH_2015_0814, assembly GCF_025772765.1. NCBI lineage: Bacteria > Pseudomonadati > Campylobacterota > Epsilonproteobacteria > Campylobacterales > Campylobacteraceae > Campylobacter > Campylobacter sp. CNRCH_2015_0814. The sequence goes on from NZ_JAKMSR010000004.1 coordinate 105,275, forward strand.
AGTTTGATTGATACTTTAAATTCTATTATGGTATTTTTTAAAGGTATGGGGCATTTGTTTGTAATCACAGTTTCTTTGATCGTTTGTGGTCAAGTTTTTGCAAGCGGACTTTTATCAGTTGGCTTTGTGGATACTTTAATAGGTTTTGCAAAAGATGCAGGTTTTGGAGTGCTTGCTATTATTATAGCAGTTTCTATTTTGCTTGCTGTATGTGCATTTTTAATGGGTTCAGGAAATGCAGCATTTTTCTCTTTTGCACCACTTATTCCAAATATAGCAAAATCTTTTGGCGTTGATACCATAGCTATGATAGCACCTATTCAAATCATGACAGGTTTTGGTAGATGTGTTTCGCCTATTGCACCTGCTATTTTGGCAATTTCAGCTATGGCTAAAGTAAATCCATTACAAGTTGTAAAAAGAACAGCTATTCCTATGCTTGTAGCTGCTATTGTTAATGTGATTATGACTTATATTTATCTATAAAAAGGAGTACAAAATGAACAACAAAACTAAATTAATCCATCTAGGAAGAGGCGATCAAAATGTCGAAGTAAGATCAGTTAATCCAACCCTAATGCGTGCATCAACTATACTTTTTAAAGATCATGCAACTTGGCAAAAATACCGCGAGCTAAGAAAAACAGATCGTGTTTTAAGTTATGGTGCTAGAGGAACGGCTACAAATTTTGAACTTGAAAAACTAATTTGTGCGCTTGAAGGAGGCCATAGAGCGCAACTTTTCCCAACAGGACTTGCAGCATTAGCTATGGTGCTTTTAAATTATGCTAGCAAAGATGCTCATTTTTTAATCACTGATGCTATTTATGGACCTGTTAGAACAATTTGTGATTTATTTTTAACTAAAATGGGCGTAGAAATTGACTTTTTAAAAGCTGATGCTTCTGATGTAGAAGAAAAAATCAAACCAAACACAAAATTAATCCTTTGTGAAAGCCCAGGTTCTATACTTTATGAAATTATAGATTTACCAAAACTATGCGAAATTGCACACAAACACAACATACCAGTAGCGATTGATAATACTTATTCAAGCGGGTATTTTTTAAATCCGCTTGAGCTTGGCGTGGATATTTCAGTGATTGCCGCAACTAAATATCTAAGTGGGCATTCAGATGTTACTATGGGTATAGTAGTGATTAATGAAAAAGAATGGAAAAATTTTGACAAATTACCAGAAGCTTTAGGATTTACTACAAGTCCCGATGATGCTTATTTGGTGCTTCGTGGTATGAGAACTTTAGATGTAAGAATGAAAGCTCATGAAAAAAGTGCAGATGAGGTAGTAGAGTTTTTACAAAGTAGAAAAGAAGTTAAAACAATCTTTTATCCAAAATTAAAAACTCATCCAAACCATGAAGTTTTTATGCGCGATCATAAAGGTACTAATGGTATGGTAACGATTGAATTTGCAGATGGTATTTCAAAAGAACAAGCCATTGAGTTTGTAGATAATTTAGAGTATTTTTCAATCGGTGCAAGCTGGGGTGGATATGAGAGTTTAGCTACTGTTACTACTCCACCAAGAACGGCAACAGATTGGAGTGCTAGAGGGCCTTTTGTGAGATTTCATATAGGTCTTGAAGATAGTAAGGATTTGATTGCTGATTTAAAACAAGCATTTGAAAAAATAAATTTTAAAGGATAAAACATGGGTGTAAGTGTATTTGATATGAGGTTGCTTCAAGATTCTTGGAGCACCCCTGCAATGAGAGCTATTTTTAGTGAAGAAAATAGAATTCAAAAATGGCTTGATGTAGAAGCTGCCCTAGCAAAAGCTCAAGCAAAACTTGGCATTATCCCTAATGAAGCAGCTATAGAAATAGCTAAAAAAGCGCATTATAAATTTATGGATATGGATTTTATTTTTGCTGAGTTTAAAAAGACTAAACACCCTTTAGTGCCTACTGTGCGCGGTTTAGAAAAAGCTTGTGAAAATGGTCTTGGTGAATATGTACATTTTGGTGTAACAACACAAGATATCATTGACACAGGCTTAGTTTTACAATTTAAAGAAGCTATGGCTTTAATCAAGCAAGATTTAAAAGATATAGCTAAAAATTTAGCAAAAATCGCAAAAGAGCATAAAAACACTGCAATGATGGGAAGAACCTTAGCTTTGCAAGCTTTACCTATAACTTTTGGACACAAAGTTGCAATTTGGCTTAGTGAGCTTAATCGCCATTATGAAAGAATTATCGAACTTGAAAAAAGATTATATGTAGGATTAATTGTAGGTGCAGTGGGAACTAAAGCAAGTTTAAGTGACAAGGCTAATGAAGTAGAAAAACTTACTTTAGAAAGCTTAGGTTTAGAAGTTCCTGATATCTCATGGCAACCAGCAAGAGATCGTTTCATTGAGCTTGGCTATGTTTTAGGTAATATCAATGCAACCTTTAACAAAATCGCACATCAACTTTTAATCTTAGCTCATAATGAAATTGATGAAATTGCTGAGCCTTTTGGAAAAGGTCAAGTAGGAAGCTCTACCATGCCTCATAAAAGAAATCCTGCGGTAAGTGAAAACGCAGTGACTGTAAGTAATGCTCTAAGAGCTAATATTGCAATTTTAAGCGATATAGAAAGACATGAGCATGAAAGAGATGGTCAAGTTTGGAAAATGGAATGGAAGCTTTTGCCAGAAGCGTTTTTAATGCTTTCAGTGGTATTGGCAAATATGAAATTTGTCTTTGATGATTTAGAAGTTAAAAAAGACAAAATGCTAAAAAATCTTGATACGCTTAATGGTTTTGTATTAGCAGAACGCGTGATGTTTGCTTTAAGCGATCATTATGGTAAGCAACATGCACATGAAATTGTTTATGAAAATGCTATGAGAGGCATAGAAAATCATAAAACTTTCAAAGAAGTTTTACTTGAAGATGAGCGTGTGAGTAAGGTTTTAAGTGAAAAAGATATTGATACTTTAATGGATGCTACAACTTATGTAGGTTATGCACCAAAATTAGTTGATGAGTTCTTAGAAAAAATTGCTAATGCACCAATTCTAAAGTAGGAAAAAATGTATTTAAGTGAAAAACTAGCCGAATTTATCGTAAATTTAGACTATGAAGCTATTCCTAGTAAAGTAAAGCAAAGGGCAAAAGAGCTTATGCTTGATGCACTAGGAACAGCCCTAGCTGCTAAAAATGAAGCTTGTGTTTTAAATGCAACTAAGGCTTTTGAAGCTTTAAGCGTAAATCCTAGTGAAAAAATTTGGAGCGGGGATAAAAAGCTTGATGTAATTTATGCTGCGATGGTAAATGCTATTGCAGCGCATGCCCTTGATTTTGATGATACTCATACTGAAGCTATTTTGCACGCTAGTGCTATTTTAACTCCGCTTTGTTTAACTTATGGATTTAGCGTAAGTAAAGATGGGAAAAAAGTTTTAAAAGCTTTTATAGTTGGTTGGGAAATTGCTGCTAGAGTGGGTATAGCAAGCAAAGGAAGTTTCCATAAACGCGGCTTTCATACTACAGCTATAGCAGGAATTTTTGGTAGTGTAGCTGCAAGTTGTGTTTTACTTGATTTAAACAAAGAACAAATCATCAATGCACTAGGTTTAGCAGGAAGTTTTGCAAGTGGGGTGAATGAGTTTTTATCTAATGGTTCTAATTCTAAAGTTTTACACATAGCTAATGCTTTGAAAAATGGAATTTTAGTAGCAAATTTTGCAAAAGCTAATATGAGTGGTCCTTTGAGTATATTTGAAGGAAGGGATAATATTTTTAGAACTTTTGGCTTAGAAGATGAGTGTGATAAAAATGAACTTTGTAAGGGCTTGAATGAAATTTGGCAAGTAATGCAAGTTTCGTTAAAACCTTATCCAAGCTGTCATTTTGCACATGGGCTTATTGATTGTGCTATGAGTTTAAGAAATGATGGCTTAAAAGCACAAGATATCAAAAGTTTGCATTGTTTTGTAGATGAGGTGCCAATTTCATTTATCTGTGATCCAATAGAAGCAAAATACACTCCACAAAGTGCTTATGCTGCTAAATTTTCCATGCCTTTTTTAATGGCTTTGGCATTTTTTGATGGCAAAATTACTTTAAAATCTTATGAAAATTTAAATAGAGCCGAACTAATAGAATTTGCTAAAAAAATTAGCTATGAAAAGAAAAAATCTAGTGGTTTCCCTAAATACTTTCCAGGACATTTAGAAGCTGTTTTAAATGATGGAAGAGTAATTAAAAAAGATGTACTGATTAATAAAGGAAATTTTGATAATCCTTTAAGTTTTGATGAATTAAAAGATAAATTTCTTTCTAATGCTAGCATAGCACTTTCTTTAGAAAAGGCTGAGGAATTAGTCAAAAAGCTTCAAAATTTAGAAAATCTAAATGATTTTGATTTCTAGCAATCTCATTTTTTGAGATTGCTTATTATTTTAAAAAATAAATAATTTAATTTTTTATATAATGTTTTATCTTAGTTTTTGTAAGGAAAAACATGACTTTAGATACATTAAAAGATAATGAAGAAGCTATTATAGTAGGCTTTGAAGCAGATAAACAACTCCAAGCAAGACTTTTTAGTTTTGGCTTTGCAAAAAACAAAAAAGTTAAAAAAATTCGCTCTTCTATAGCAAATTCTACTATTATGGTAGAGCTTGATACAACTTGCGTGATTTTACGCTCAAGTGAAGCAAAAATAATACAAATTTCAAAAGAGTTTTAATGAAAGAAATCATCATTGCTTTAGTAGGTCAGCCAAATGTCGGTAAAAGTTTATTAATTAATGCACTTTGTAAAGCTAATATGAAAGTTGGAAATTTTAGTGGTGTTACGGTTGAAAAGGCTGAGGCTAGATTAGTTTATAAAAATTATGAGTTTAAATTTATAGATTTACCAGGAACTTATGCATTAGATGGTTATAGCGAAGAAGAAAAAATTACAAAAGATTTTTTAAAAAAAGGTGAATTTGATCTTGTAGTAAATGTGCTTGATTCTACAAATTTAGAGCGTAATTTGATTTTGAGTGCATCTTTAATAGAGGCTAAAATCAAAATGATTATGGCTTTAAATATGCAAGATGAAGCTAAAAATGAAGGTTTTAGTATAGATTTTAAAATTTTATCCCAACTTCTAAATACACCTTGTCTTGGGGTGTGTGCTAAAACTAAAGAAAATCTAAATGCACTTTTGGATTTAATCATTTCAACCCATGAAGCTAAATTTGAAGTCAAAGAGCGTGTTTATAGTGATATTATAGAAGAAGAACTTGCAAAAATAAGTGATTTTTTAAATCAAAATGAAATTACATATTTAGATTTTTCTACAAAAGATTTAGCGATAGCTTTGCTTAAAAATGAAGCTAATATAGTCATTTCACATGCTTTGAGAAAAATACTTGATGAAGCTTTAGAAAAAATTTATATGGCATATCATAGCAAAGATATAGAAAGTATTTTTAAAGAAGAGCTGATTGCTTTTGCAAATGGTATATGTGCTAAGGTTTTAAGTAAGGGCGTTAAGTATAAAAATCATACCAAAGAAATAGATTCTATTTTAATCAATAAATTTTTAGGAATTCCTATATTTTTGTTTTTTATGTGGGCTTTGTTTCAACTAACCTTTACTTTAGGTCAAATTCCTATGGATTATATAGAAATGTTTTTTGCTAATTTAGGTGATATGGTAAAAAATAATATTAGCAATGAATTTATCGCTTCAGCCTTAGCTGATGGTGTTTTAGGTGGGGTTGGTGCGGTTATAACTTTTTTACCAAATATTATGATTTTATTTTTTGGTATAGCCTTGCTTGAAACAACTGGATATATGGCCAGGGTTGCATTTTTATTAGATGGAATTTTATACAAATTTGGCTTACATGGTAAAAGTTTCATCCCTTTAATCACGGGTTTTGGCTGTTCAGTGCCTGCATTTATGGCTACAAGAACTTTAAAAAATAAAAAAGATAGACTATTAACTCTTTTTATTATTAATTTTATGAGTTGTGGTGCAAGGCTTCCTGTGTATGTGCTTTTTGTTGGAGTGTTTTTTCCTGCTGATGTGGCGGGAAATTATCTTTTTGGGATTTATCTTTTAGGTGCGTTTTTGGGTTTGATTGCAGCTAAGATTTTAAGAATGAGTGCTTTTAAAGGACAAGATGAACCCTTTGTAATGGAAATGCCAAAATATAGAATGCCAAATTGGAATTTGGTATGGTTTATGGTGTTAAATAAAGCCAAAATGTATTTAAAAAAAGCAGGAACATTTATTTTGATAGCTTCTTTGCTTATTTGGTTTGCGAGTAATTTTCCTGCACAAGAAAATAATATTCAAGATGCTTTAACTCAAGAGTTTCAGATAGAAAATAGTTATCTTGGACAATTTGGTAAAGCAATAGAACCTATTTTTGCACCACTTGACTTTGATTGGAAACTTAGCGTGTCTTTAGTAAGTGGTTTAGCTGCTAAAGAAGTGATGATTTCCACTATGGGTGTGCTTTATTCTTTAGGTAATGAAGTTGATGAAACAAGTTTAAATTTACAAGAAGCTATAAAAGAAAACATCCCTTTTAGCACAGCAGTAGCTTTTATACTTTTTGTTATGATTTATAATCCTTGTTTTGCAGCAACTATAGTTTTTGCTAAAGAAGCAGGAAATAAAAAATATGCATGGTATCTTTTTATATTTACATCTTTATGTGCGTATTTGGTTGCTTTTGTAGGGATTAATATTGCTAAATTGATAATTTAATCATCTTTATGATGATTAAATTTCCATTTTTTGCTCTAAAGAGTGTTGCCAAAAGGCTGTTTCAAGTCTTACGGTAGTATAAAAAATTTCGTTTAACTTTTTAAATTTTTCTTCACTAATGCTATTTGCATAAGAATTAAAAAAGTCTTTAAATTCTTTGATTTCATCTTGAAATTCTTTACCCGCATAGGTCAAAATCCACTCTTTGTAAGGGTGATTTTCTAAACTTTTTTCATCAAGTCCTTTATAAATTTCTTCTCCTATATATGCATAACCTATAGCGCAAGCACTCAAAGCACATAGCATATCTAAATAATCTCCATTTTGTCCCACACTTAGTAAGTATCTTGTATAAGCAATATTAGTTAAACTTTCATCTTTATAATCTAGTTTTTCTACATCAATACCTAGCTTTAAAATACTTCTATGAAGCTCTAATTCTCCTTCTAAAGTGTAGTTTTGATTTTTAATGGCAAATTGAATTTCTTTAGCATTATTTGCATTTAAAGCAAGCAGGGCATAGCATTTTGCGTAATTGTTTAAAAAGATATAATCTTGTTTAAGATAAAATAAAAATACATCTTTTTCTAAAGTGCCATTTTGAAGTTTTTTTACAAATTCATGATGGATGTATTGATCCCAAGTTTTTTTATTTTCTTTTATAAGTCTATCTAAAAGCATTAATTTCCTTTGTTAAAAATTAAGCTTTTATTTAAACACAGATAATTAAATTTTTCGTAATAATCTTTAATTTTTAACTTTTTAAACAAGAAATTTATTTTTTTATTGTAAAATGTGGTTTAATTTTTTAAACTAGGAGATAAAAATGGCAATTTTTGATGATGTAAAAAAAGTAGTTGTTGAGCAACTTAGTGTTGATGAAGATGCAGTTAAAATGGAATCAAAAATCATTGAAGATTTAGGTGCAGATTCTTTAGATGTTGTTGAATTAGTTATGGCTTTAGAAGAAAAATTTGATGTAGAAATTCCAGACAGTGATGCTGAAAAACTAGTAAAAATCGAAGATGTTGTTAATTATATAGAAAATCTTCAAAAATAATTTTAATTTTTAATAAGGAGTGCGGTTTGAAACGCGTTGTAGTAACAGGTATAGGAATGATCAATGCCCTTGGCTTAGACAAAGATAGCTCATTTAAAGCAATTTGTGATGGTAAAAGTGGCGTTGATAAAATCACCCTTTTTGATACCACTGATTTTCCAGTGCAAATTGCTGCTGAAGTAAAAAATTTTGACCCTTTAAGTGTTTGTGATGCTAAAGAGGTTAAAAAAATAGATCGTTTTATACAACTTGGCATTAAAGCAGCAAGAGAAGCTATGGAAGATGCTAAATTTGATGAAACTTTAAATAAAGAAGAATTTGGTGTAGTTTCAGCAGCTGGTATAGGTGGTTTACCAAATATAGAAAAAAATTCCGTTACTTGCGCACAGCGTGGACCACGCAAAATCACTCCTTTTTTCATACCATCAGCTTTAGTTAATATGCTTGGTGGGATTATTTCAATCGAGCATGGATTACAAGGACCAAATATCTCATGCGTAACTGCTTGTGCAGCAGGAACTCATGCTATAGGTGAAGCTTATAAAAGCATAGCTTTAGGTAGTGCAGATAAAATGCTTGTAGTAGGTGCTGAAGCGGCCATTTGTGCTGTGGGTATAGGTGGCTTTGCTGCTATGAAAGCTCTTTCTACTAGAAATGATGATCCAGCTAAAGCTTCAAGACCATTTGATAAAGAAAGAGATGGCTTTGTGATGGGTGAGGGTGCTGGTGCTTTAGTGTTTGAAGAGTATGAGGCTGCTAAAAAGCGTGGAGCTAAAATTTATGCTGAGTTAGTAGGTTTTGGCGAAAGCGCAGATGCACATCATATCACTTCGCCTACCTTAGAAGGACCATTGCGCGCTATGAAAAAAGCTTTAAAAATGGCAGGAAATCCAAAAGTAGATTATATTAATGCACACGGAACTTCTACTCCGGTAAATGATAAAAATGAAACAGCAGCTATTAAAGAGCTATTTAAAGATCAAATTCCTTTAGTTAGTTCTACAAAAGGTCAAACAGGACATTGCTTAGGTGCTGCTGGTGCTATTGAAGCTGTTATTTCTTTAATGGCACTTGATCAAGGTGTATTACCGCCAACTATCAATCAAATCGTAGCAGATGAAAATTGCGATCTTGACTATATACCAAATACTGCAAGAAAAAGCGAAGTTAATGTTGTAATGAGCAATTCTTTTGGTTTTGGTGGAACAAATGGTTGTGTGATTTTCAAAAAAGTAGATTAATATGGCTTCTTATTTAGATTTTGAAAAAAATATTCAGCAAATTGATGAGGATTTAGCAAATGCTAAAATCAAAGGCGATGATGAAGCAGTAAAAATTTTAGAAAAAAACCTTGAAAAAGAAACCCAAAAAGTTTATAAAAATTTAAGCGATTACCAACGCTTACAGCTTGCAAGACATCCTGATCGTCCTTATGCGCTTGATTATATCCAAGCTATATTAAGCGATGCTTATGAAATTCATGGCGATCGTGCTTTTAGAGATGATCCTGCTATTGTGTGTTATGCGGGCTATATAGGTGGCAAAAAAGTTATTGTTATAGGTGAGCAAAAAGGTAGAGGCACTAAAGACAAGCTTCATAGAAATTTTGGTATGCCTCATCCTGAAGGTTATAGAAAAGCTTTAAGGGTAGCAAAAATGGCTGAAAAATTTGACATACCGGTGTTATTTTTGGTAGATACCCCGGGTGCTTACCCAGGAGTAGGTGCTGAAGAGCGTGGTCAAAGTGAGGCTATAGCTAGAAATTTATATGAGCTAAGCGCCCTTAAAACAATCACTATAGCAGTGGTTATAGGTGAAGGTGGAAGTGGTGGTGCTTTAGCCATAGGAGTAGCTGATAAACTTGCTATGATGAAAAATTCAGTTTTTTCTGTGATTTCACCTGAGGGTTGTGCTGCTATTTTATGGAATGATCCATCAAAAAGTGAAGCTGCTACTAAAGCCATGAAAGTAACTGCTGATGATTTAAAAACTCAAGGTTTGATTGATGATGTTATCGAAGAGCCAATGAGTGGAGCTCATAGACATAAAGAAAACGCGATTAAAAATTTAAGTGATTATGTCTTAAAAGCTATAGAAGAATTAGAACAATACGATAAACGCGAATTAGCTGCATTAAGAATGCAAAAAATCTTTAAATTTGGAGCTTTTTCTGAATAATTTGCATTTTTATGCAAATTTCAACTTTTTTTAAAAAAACTATTGTATAATTACAACTTCAATTCAGTGGTTGGATAGCTCAGTCGGTAGAGCAGCAGACTGAAAATCTGCGTGTCGGCAGTTCGATTCTGCCTCTAACCACCATTCATTTTCTATTATAAAATTCATCTAATTCTTGAAGTTCATTTTCATTAAATCCTGCTTGTATTCTAGCTGTTTTGTTATATACTTTCCCTAAAAGATTAAATTCTTTATATTTGGCGCAAAGATCAAGATAACTATCATTTTCATTTTTTGCATAATTCCACCAAAAATCCCCTTTATTTACATGTTTAATCTCATCATTTAGTATAATGCTGAAAATTTCACTAAATAAACTTTTTATAGGATGATTAGTTGTGTTTAATTTTTCTAAAACAAAAGGATTAGCATCAAGTCCTTTTGCTTCAAGTCCTCTATGAACTATGCCCATTCTGTGAGCAAGATTATCTTTGGTTAAAAACAAGGCTTTTTCAAGATTATCATGAGCATGGAAATCTCCATATTTAAAACCAAGTTCATTTAAAGTTTTTTCTAAAAGTAAAAAATGCTTAATTTCTTCATCTGCTACCTCAAGCCAATCTTGATAAAATTTCAATGGCAAGTTTTTAAATCTATAACTAGCATCTAAGGCCAAATTTATAGCACTATATTCTATATGCGCAACTGAATGTAATATTTTTGCTAAAGATAAAGTGCTATTTACTTCTTTTGGACGCCTTATTTTCATAGGATGAAGGATTTTAACTTGTGAGTTTTCACAAATGATCGCTTCATGTGAATGATTAAAATCATACAAATTAGATTTAAAATTTTCATAAAATTCATTAAATAATTCAATCTTTTTAAAAATATCTTTGTGATATAAAATTTTTTCTAATTTTTCAAAGAAATTTCTTTTCATTTTTAAACCTTGTTAAATATTATATAAGATAAAAAAGTATAATATAAAAATTTTGAAAATTTAAAAAGGTTTGCTAAAAATATGTTTAATGTCATACATGCTCTTTTTTTTAGAGAGCTAAAGACAAGATTTGGTATTAATAAATATTTGGGCTATTTTTGGGTAATTGGAGAGCCTATGATGGTAATTTTAGTGATTACTTCTATAATCACACTTATTAGAGAGTTTCGCCATCAAATCATGCCCGAGGGTGTTTCTATCTTTTTATTTTTAGCAGTAGGAATTATACCTTTTTTTATGTTTAGAAGTATCATTAATCAGCTTTTAAATGGCATTAGTTCTAATCTAACTTTATTTGCTTATAAGCCAGTAAAACCTATACATGTATTTATTGCTAGAACTATGCTTGAGTTTTGCATTTATTTTACTATTTTTATTTGTGTGATGTTTTTAGCTGGATGGTTTTTGCATATGCAAGTTATACCTAAACACTTTTTAGAAGTGTTGTTTTCACTTTTTTTACTTATAGTGTTTGGTTTTGCTATGGGAATGTGTTTTGCTATAGCAGGACATTTTGCAGAACCTTTAAAAATGGCATTGGGTTATTTAAATGCTATTTTATATTGGACTTCTTTGGTGGTATTTCCTGTGTGGGTAGTTCCCAAACCTATTTTAGATATTTTATATTACAATCCACTTTTGCATATTATGGAGCTTTTAAAATATAATTTTTTTCAAAATTATCCATTACTTGATGATTATAATTATTATTACCCTATTGCATGTTTGAGTGTGATTTTGTTTTTGGGGTTGTTTTTTTATTATTTTACTAGAGAAAAGTTGATAGCGGTACGATGATAAAATTAGTTAATTTAACCAAATCTTTTCCTTTGCGCAATGGTGGAAGGCATTATGTTTTTAAAAACTTAAGTTTTGAATTCCCTGAAAATTGTAGTATAGGTTTAATGGGACGCAATGGTGCTGGAAAATCAACCTTAATGAAACTTTTAAGTGGCTCCTTGCTTCCTGATAGAGGTAAGATTATAACTAATAAAAAACTATCTTGGCCTCTAGGCTTAGCAGGTGCGTTTCAACACAGACTCTCAGCAAGGGACAATGCACGCTTTGTGGCTAGAGTATATGGTTATAAAGGAAAGGCCTTAGAAGAAAAGATTAAATTTGTTGAAGATTTTGCTGAGCTTGGTAAATTTTTTGATGAGCCTATGAATACTTACTCAGCTGGTATGAGCGCTAGAATATCTTTTGGTTTAAGCATGGCTTTTGATTTTGATTATTATTTAATCGATGAAGCAGGTGCTGTGGGAGATCCTAAATTTAGAGAAAAAAGTTCTAAAATTTATAAAGAAAAATTAAGTCAGTCAAAAGTTATCATGGTTTCACACAATGTAGCTGAAATTAAACAATGGTGTGATAAAATTATATTTATGCAAGATGGACAAGCTACTATATATGATGATGTAGATGAGGGCATAGCGGTGTATCAAGGAAAAATAAATGCAAAATGATTTATTAAAAAAGTTTAAAAATTTAAAGATACTTAACTCTTTTAAAATAGTATTGATTTTAACAGCATTTGTTGTATTTTATTATATTTTTATAGCAGCAAATCGCTATGTGAGTGAAAGTGTTTTAAGTGTGAAATCAACCACAGGAGATAGCGGAGCTATCACCGGAATTGCCGCATTTTTGACTAATAATTCTTTTTCAAGCGAGGATATTAATTATTTAAAATCTTATATTCATTCTTTAGATATGTTAAATATCTTAGAAGAAAAAATTCAAATTCGTGAGTTATATCAAAAACAAAAACTTGATTTTTTTTATAGTATTTCCTCATCAGCCAATCAGGAAGAGTTTTTAAAGTATTATCAAAACCGTGTTAAAATTACTCAAGAAAACTCAGCTAATGGGCTTTTGCGTGTAGAAGTTGAAGGTTTTGACCCACAAAGTGCACATTTGATAGCTTCAACTATAGTTAAAGAAAGTGAAAAATTTATCAATGAAATTTCACATAAAGCCGCAAGAGATCAAATGCAATTTGCTGAAGAAGAGCTTTTGCAGTTTAAAAAAAGATACCAAAAGGCTAAAGATGAACTTTTAGCTTTTCAAAATAAATATGGAGTGTTTGATCCACTTAAACAAGCAGAAGGTACTCTAAAACTCATAGCCGAACTTGAATCAAAAATAGCAGCTAAAGAAGCTGAACTTTTGATGATGCAAAGTTATATAAATGATAATGCACCACAAATTGTCACTATAAAAAGTGAAATAGATGCATTGAAAAAACAACTTCAAAAGGAAAAATCCAAAGTTTCATCGCCAAAATCCTCTCAAAAGCTTAATGATCTTGCAGCTAAATTCCAAGATCTGACTATAGAAGCAGGTTTTGCAGAAAGTGCTTATACAGCTGCTTTAAAAGCATATGAGAGTGCTAGGATAGAAGCTTTAAGAAAGATAAAACAAGTGGTTATAGTGCAAAGTCCAAGTTTACCTCAAAGTGCTAAATACCCAGAAGCTTTGTATAATATACTCACAGCTTTTATGATTTTATCTTTGATTTATGGAATTGTTAAATTTATTAAAATGATTATAGAGGAGCATAGATACTAATGAAAAAGATATTTTTATTTTTACTTTTACCTTTGTTTTTATTTTCAGCGGTAGATGTTTCTCAAATCGCAAAAACACAAGCAGATAGTATAAAGCAAATTCAAGATAAAGAATTTTTACAAAATGATTTAAATAAAACAACAATTATAAATGCTAAAGTATTTGGTGCACATTTATTTAATGGTAATTTTACTAAATTTACCCAACACGTTTATAATCCTGATTATAAACTAGCAGTAGGCGATAGGATTAATGTAAAAATTTGGGGTGCAGTAGAGTTTATACAAACCTTAACAGTAGATTCTCAAGGAAATATTTTTATACCAAAAGTAGGTGCGATTAATCTTTTGGGCGTAAAAAATAGTGCTTTAGTACAAGTTATTACAAAAGCTATTAATAAAATTTATAAAAGCAATGTCTATGTATATGCGGATATGGATATTTATCAAAATGTATCGGTATTTGTTACAGGAAATGTAAATCAACCTGGTCTTTATCAAGGACTAAGTTCAGATTCTATTATACAGTATTTAGATAAAGCAAGTGGAATTAATTTAGAATATGGTAGTTTTAGAGATATTCAAATTTTAAGAGATAATAAAGTCATTAAAAAAGTAGATTTATATGATTTTTTACTTAAAGGTCAACTTGATCTTTTTCCTTTTAGAATGGGTGATGTGATCTTAGTGGGTAGTGTACAAAAGTATGTTTTTGTAGAAGGAGATGTGCAAAAGCCTTTTAGATTTGAGCTCAGTAATGATATTTTAAATTTAGAAGATATAGCCAAAGTTGCAGGAGCTAAACCCATAGTTACCAATGCTGTGGTAAAAAGCTATAGAGATGATCATAAATTACACGTAGATGCATATAGCAAAAAGCAGTTTTTAGGTGTGAAGTTATACAATGGCGATGAGATAGAATTTAGACCTGATTATACTGCGCAAAATATTAGCATTAGTATAGAAGGTGAGCATAGTGGTTTGCACTCGGTGGTGATAAAAAAAGGCACAACTTTAGCTGAACTTGCTAGAATGATTACAGTTAATGATCAATCAAACATCAATGCCCTGCAGGTTTTTAGAAAAAGTGTAGCAGCTACTCAAAAACAACTTATTGAAGCCCAACTTAAAGAGCTTGAAACACTAGCTCTAACAAGCTCTTCAGTTAATGCTGAGCAAGCTAGCATTAGAGCTACTCAAGCTAAGACGATTTTAGAATTTATTGCGCGTGCAAAACAAGCTCAGCCAAAAGGACAAATTGTTATAGATAGTGTCAAAGCGTATAATTCTATAGTATTAGAAGAAGGTGATGTAGTAAATGTACCTAGTAAAAATAATCTTGTTTTGGTTCAAGGTGAAGTTTCTATACCAGGTGCATTTGTCTATATGGATAAAGAAAAATTAAGATATTATATCAACTTAGCAGGTGGTTTTAGCGATAGAGCAGATATATCAAGAGTTTTGGTAATCAATGCTAGTGGTAAAGCAACTAAATACAGCGGTAGAAGTTCAGCGGATATCAAAGCGGGAGATTCTATTTTAGTTTTACCAAAAGTAGATAGTCAAAATTTACAAATCTTTAGCATGCTAACACAAATTTTATACCAAATAGCTATTGCAACTAATGTAGTGTTAAATATATAGGAATTTAGATGAGTCAAATGGATGCGATTAAAATAGCCAAAGAAGTTTTTGAGATAGAATCAAAAACAATTTTAGATTTACGTGATAATTTAGATGAAGGTTTTAATAAAGCCATTGAGCTGATTTTATCTATCAAAGGCAGATGTGTAGTAAGTGGCATGGGTAAGTCAGGCCATATAGGAGCTAAGATAGCTGCGACCTTAGCTAGCACAGGTACTCCAAGCTTTTTTATGCACCCAGGTGAAGCTTTGCATGGAGATCTTGGTATGCTTACAAGCGAGGATGTGCTTTTGGCTATTTCAAATTCAGGAGAAACTGAAGAGGTTTTAAAACTCATACCAGTGATTAAAAAAAGAAAAATTCCTTTAATTGTCATGGCGGGCAATCAAAACTCTACCCTAGCTAAACAAGCAGATATTTTTATAAATATAGCAGTAAAAAAAGAAGCTTGCCCGCTTCAACTTGCTCCAACTTCTTCTACCACGGCTACTTTAGCCATGGGTGATGCTATAGCAGTGGCTTTGATGAGGGCAAGGAATTTTAGACCTGATGATTTTGCTTTATTTCATCCAGGGGGAAGCTTGGGTAGAAAGCTTTTAACTAGAGTAGGTGATTTGATGGTATCAAATAATCTACCTATAGTAAGTCCTGAGAGTGAATTTAATGAGCTAGTTGATGTGATGACTAGTGGCAAGTTAGGACTTTGCATAGTACTTGAGAATGAAAAACTAGTTGGAATCATCACAGATGGTGATTTAAGAAGGGCTTTAAGAGCAAATGATAAGCCAAGATTTGATTTTAAAGCTAAAGAAATCATGAGCGAGAGTCCAAAAACCATAGAAGTAAGTGCTATGGCAAGTGAAGCAGAAGAGCTTATGTTAAAATATAAAATCAAAGAGATAGTTGTCACTCAAAATGAAAAAATAGTGGGTATTATACAACTTTATGCGATAGGAAATGTGTGAAACTTTCTATTATTATTCCTTTTGGTTTAAGTAAAGAAAGAATTTATATAAAAGATCGTGTTAGTCAAAAAGCATGCGAGTTTAAAAGTGATGATAGAGTTGAATATATTTTTGTTGAAGGATATTCTTCTTTAGAAAATGATTTAAAGCGTGTTATCGAAGAAAATGGACATATTTACCTTAAAGATGAAAACCAAAAAGATTTTTTCTCGCAGGGAAAATGTCGCAATCTGGGTGCATCTTTTGCAAATTCAGACGTGGTGATGTTTTTAGATGTGGATTATTATTTATCACTACAATCTTTAGAGTATATTTTAGATCTTATTAATGTTAAAGAAATAGCTTTAAAGCCAAATTATATTTTATCTTTACCAGTTGTATTTTTAAATCAAAATGGTAGTGAGTTTATTGGAAATCAAGATAAAAAAATATGGGATGGTTTGATAAAGAATGATTTAATTAGTGGGAAAAAAGAGTGGATCAAATTTTTTGCCCCAAGTTCCACTTCTAGTATAGTGATTAATAAACATAAGTTTTTAATGCTTGGTGGAAATGATGAGCAATTTATAGGCCACGGATATGAAGATTTTGATCTTTTAGCAAGAATTTTATACTCTTGTATTGATTTAGAGCAAATACCAGTTAATTTAAACTATGATGCAAGAAATTGGAATTTTAAAAATTTTGAAGGATTTAGAGCTTGGTTTGCTTTACTTGGATATGAAGCAAGTTTTCATGGGATATATTTATATCATTTTCATCATGATGAACCAAATCAAAATGGTTATATGGATAATAAGCACAAAAATCATCAAAGATTTTATAAGCATATGTTAAATATCAAAGCGCATTCTATAAAGCATTTATGTGATAAAAGTGTTTATCAAGATAATGTTTTGTTTATTCACCCTAAGAAAGTATTATGTTCTATAAAAGAAATACTACCTTATATAGGTAACATTGTATGCATAAATGAAGATAATTTAATAAGTAAAAGCCAAAAAGAACTCGAAAGTATAATCGCGGAAAAACAAATTCATAAAGTTTTACTTTTAAATGAGTACATTAAAAACAAAAATCTATTAGACTTTTTTAAAAAACTAGATTTAGAGATTGTTTATTTTGAAAAAGGAATTTTACCAGAGTCATATTTGATAACTAGTAGTAAAAATAAAATGTTAGAATTTGATAAAACTTTATATCAAGATGAAATAATGCAAACAAAATTATATTTAAAAAGCTTATCAAAAGAAGACAAGAGTAAAATTTTAAATTTTATGGTAGAAAAAAATATAGATAAAAACGATTTAGATTTTTTTGTAAATTTTTTAATTAATGATTTATACTGTTTTGGTAAAAAAGAACAAGAAATTATAAAATTTTATAAAATAAATTTAGAAAATAAAAAAATATTTTTTAAAGATATTCAAAAAAGCAAATATAGTTTAAATTCCTTGATTTATAAGCCTTTTATATACGAGATTTCATCATTCTCATTTATAAAAATGTTTAATAGATATATAGGTTTAAAGCTTATACAAACTAAATTTTCTCACACAAAATTTTATCGTTTACTTCAAAAATTTTTTTATAACCCAAAAGTATTTTTTAATGATTCTAAATTTTTTAAAAAGTTTAAAAATGCAAACTAAAACCATCGGCATAGTAATCCCCATATACAATGTAGAAAAATATCTAAAAGAATGTTTAGATAGTGTTATCAATCAAACTTATACTAATTTAGAAATCATACTAGTAAATGATGGTAGTACAGATGAAAACTCACTCAATATTGCAAAAGAATATACTTTAAAAGATAAAAGAATCACTCTTTTTGATAAAAAAAATGGTGGACAAAGCACAGCAAGAAATGTGGGTATAGAATATTTTAGTGGAGAATATAAACTCAAAAATAAAACTCAAACTATAAAAGAAAATTCTTTAATAGAATTTAATATAGAAGGTAATAATCCTTATGAAATATACACTGTATATAAAAGCTATAAAGCTTTTAATAATGAACAAGATTTAACCAACTTTACTTATCCTATTATAGATTATATCATCTTTTTAGATTCTGATGATTATTGGGAATTAAACTGCATAGAAGAATGTGTACCTAGAATGGATGGAGTTAATGTGTTGTGGTTTGACTATAGACCTTTATATGATAAAGTTAAAAGAAAACACATTAGCCAAATGACTTATTTTGATTACAAAAATGAGATTATCATCACGCCTAAAGAATGGTTAGAGAAGGCTAGAGAAAGAAAACTTTTTTATTTTTGGTTTGCTTGGCAAGGTATGGTTAATTTTATTTTTTTAAAAAATATAAAATTAAAATTTATTGATGGAATTTTTGCAGAAGATTGCCATTTTGGAGTGTTACTATTTGCTTTAAGTAAAAATATTTATATATTTCCAAAGCAAATATATATTTATCGCTTAAGAGAGTTAAGTTCTATGAATTTTACTAATAAAAAATGGATAATACATCCTAATTCACATCTTAAAAAAATAGATGCTTTTGAGAATTCGAGCAAGGCTAGACTATACTATGAAAGTGTAAGCTGGATGCAAATCACATTAGATTTTATCAAATTTATTAATTCTAATCACTATTTGAGTGAAGATATAAAAACACATTTTTTACCAGTAGTTTGTAATAAGGCTTTAACTTTACAGAGATTTGAGAAAGATCCATTGTGTTTAAAAAAATATACTAAAAATTTAAAAATATATATACAAAATCAACCCTTAGGAGCAGTTGATAGAGTGAAAAAATATCTTTCGTATAAACTTACAAAAGAACTCTCTAGAAAAAAAGGTATATTAAAGTTAACTTTGCCCTTTAGCGTTATTAGAGTATCTTTACAACATCAAAAAGACACCATAGAATATAAAAAAAGTATTAAAAGAAATGTTTTAAATAAAAGATTGCCATTAGAATTTTACAGAGATTACCAGCAGGCTTTGAGCTTAAAAAATCAAAAATTAATTCAATCGTTGCATGGTATTGGACTAAAAATCATGTCGCTTAAAGGTTAAATATGGTTTTAAATTTTAAAAAATTAAGAAAGCTTAGAACTAACCCGAAACTATTCTTCAAAGATGCTATAGAAAAAAAAGTTTTTTGGTTGAGTAAAGTATATAAAAAATACCTTCCTAAAAAACACAAAGGCTTTACTCAATACACAATAATCTCAGCTGTATACAATGTAGAAAAATATTTAGACGATTATTTTAATTCCATCATAAACCAAAGACTTGATTTTAAAAAAAATATCTTTATGATATTAGTAGATGATGGTTCTACTGATAATTCTGCAAATATTATTAAAAAATATCAAAAAAAATATCCAAAAAACATTGTTTATCTTTATAAAGAAAATGGTGGGCAAGCTAGTGCTAGAAATTTAGGCCTAAAATATATGCAAGAAAATAATTATAAAACCCCTTGGGTTACTTTTACCGATCCGGATGATTTTTTAGATAGAAATTATTTTTATGAAGTAGATAAGTTTTTATCAACTCATCAAGATGATGATGTTTGTATGGTAGGGTGTAATGTAATTTTTTATCATGAAAAACAACGAATATACAAAGATAACCATGCTTTAAATTTTAAATTTAAAAATGGAGTGCAGATTAAGAGAAATTATAATCTCGAGAATTTTATACAGCTATTTATAAATTCATGTTTTGTAAATATTTATTATATAGGATACTTAGCATTTAATGAGAAAATCAAACCTAATTTCGAAGATGCCAAATTTGTAAATGAGTATTTATTGGAAAATATTAATTTAAAAAGTGTTTTTTTACCAAAAGCAAAATATTTTTATAGAAAAAGAGAAGATGGTAGCTCAACTTTGGATTTAAAATTAAAATCAAAAGATTATTATTTAAATGTGACTAGAAATGGATACTTAAAGATTTTAAGCGATTGCATAAAAAATAAGAGGAGTATTCCTTTGTTTATACAAAATTTGGTTTTATATGATTTATGCTGGCAAATCAAACCTCTTATTAATTCTCCTGAAAAATTATCTTTTATGGGAAAAGACGAAAAACAAGAATACTTAAATTTACTAGATAAAATTTTCTCTTTTATTGAAATGGAAATAGTGGCTAATTTTTCTTTAGCCGGTTGTTGGTTTTTTTATAAAGTAGGAATTCTAAATTGTTTCAAAAGTGAAAAACCACCATTTCAGATAGCTTATATAGAAGATTATGATCCTTACAAAGAGCAAATTTTAATTACTTATTATACTGGAGATGATGAAGATATAGAAAGCATTCTTATAGAAGGAGAAGAAGTGCATGTAGAATATAAAAAGATAGTTAAATATGATTTTTTAGATAGGGTCTTTTGTTATCAAAAAAGATTATGGGCTCATATACCAAAAAATGCCAAAGATAAATTAGAGATATGGATTAATGACAAGCAAAGCATGATTGGTAAGTATGGTGAATATTCCTTAGATATTAAAAGTATCAGAAAAGAATTTCAAAAAAGACTACCAAAGAGTAATATTTGGCTTTTAATGGATAGAGACTATGAGGCAGATGATAATGCAGAGCATTTATATAGATATATTATGCAAAATCATCCTGAGCAAGAAATAGTTTTTGCGTTAAGAAAAGAGAGTTTAGATTGGAAAAGATTAGAAAAAGAAGGGTTTGCTTTAGTAGATTTTGGAAGTTTTAAATTTGAAAGGATTATAAAAAAAGCTTCTAAAGTTATTAGTTCTCATGCTGATGAGTATTTAATGAGATATATTACATCTAGACAGCAGTTTATTTTCTTACAACATGGTGTCACGCAAAATGATGTTTCAAAATGGTTAAATAATAGAAAAATAAATTTATTTTTTGTTTCAACGCAAATGGAAATTAATTCGATTATAAAGAATTATACTCATTACAAGTTTGGACAAAAAGAGGTTGTTTTAGCTGGATTTGCAAGACATGATGAATTGCTTAAAAATAAAAATATTAATATTAAACAAATTCTTATTATGCCAACCTGGAGACAGTATTTAAGTGGCTTGATGATAGAGAATTCAGGGGTAAGAGAATTAAAAGAAAATTTTAAACAAAGCGAATATTTTCAAAAATGGAATTCTTTGTTAAATAACAATAATTTAAAAAAACTATGTGAACTATATTCTTATACCATAGTTTTTAATCCTCATCCTAACATTATGCCATACTTAAAAGAATTTAATCTTCCGTCTTATATAAAAATAGCCAATCAAGACGAAAGCTTACAAGTGCTATTTTGCAATTCATCTTTAATGATTACAGATTATTCTAGCGTGGCTTTTGAGATGGCGTATCTAGAAAAACCAGTAATTTATTATCAATTTGATAAAGAGGACTTTTTTACTTCCCACACATTGCAAAAAGGGTATTTTGATTATAAAAAAGATGGTTTTGGGCCAGCTGTTGAGAATCAAGAAAATTTATTAAAAGAATTAGAAAACTTATTGCGAAACGATTGTAAACCTTTTGGTGTTTATAAAGATAATATAGATTCAACTTTTACTTTTAGAGATGGTAGATGTTGTGAGAGAATATATGAAAAAATAGTTAAGGATTTTTATGAATAAAGTTGCGGTTTTAATGGCTTGTGATAATAACCTATTATTTGCTCTTGCAAATATGATAATTGGAATAAAAAGGTATTGTTATAATAATATCGCAGAAATTATTATTATGTATGATAATATTGATAAAGAAAATATTGATAAAATTAGTTCTATTTGGCCTAAAAAAATCATATTTAAAAAATACTCTAAAGATGACTTTCTAGAAGATGTTGGTTGTATTGGAAAAATTAAGTTATCTAATAGATTTGGTTTTCATCTTGTTTATGCTAAATTTTATATTTTTGATTTCTTACAAAAATACCAATCTGTTGTATGGTTAGATATTGATATGTTATTACTTGGTAATATATGTAATATTTTATCATTTAATTTAGATGGAACAATCACAAAAGGAGGATCTGCTATATTAATCAAATATCTACAATGTGAGTATCAAAATGATAAAAATATCAATGCAATCAAACCAAATGGGGGATTTATACATTTTAATGATAGTATACTTAAATTAAATGTTAAAAATTTAAAACAGGAATGTTTTTCAATTCTTAAAGATTTGTATGATAAAGATTTTTTAAATGGAAATGCATGGGGTGATGAAATACCATTTGGGGTATTAATTTATAAATATAAATTGAGTGTTTATGTTGCAGACAAAGTGAATACATTGCCAAATAACTCTAAGCATAGCATTTTAATTCATGCTGGAACTGATATGAAATTTTGGTCAAGTTTTATCAGTTATATATCTTTTCAAGAGTGGCATGTAAATAATAAAGTTTGGAATAATAATTATAATGAAATAACGAATATCGATTTCAGGCAATATAATTTACCAATAAAAGATCAAAGTGATCTCTATCAATTTTTATTTTCTTATAATTTATTTTATGGTATATATCCTATATTGAATGTTTTAATTAATTATAAATTAAAAGAATATGGATTTTATATTAATTTTTTAATTTCACATTCGAGAAGGTCTTTTGATATTTTTTCTTCTTTTTTAGAGCCTAAAAAATTTTATTATAAAATAGAATTTCAATACGGTTACGGCGAGTGGGGTACGAAAATTTTTTTTGATTTGGTCTTGAGTGATTTTTATATTAAACAATTCGATTTGTTAGTTTCTAATTTATCAATGTTTAACTTTAGCATAATCAAAAAACCAGATCAAAATATCATTAGAATTCCGATAGATACAAGTAAAGATTTTATTCATATTTTAGAAAAATTTATAGTGATAACTTCTAAGCATTTTTTATCGTTTGCAAATCAAGAAATAAAAATAATTACTGTCAGCTCTTCAGCCAAGTCTCGTATCCAAAACCAACTCTCATATAAACTAGGTCAAGCTATGATAGTAAATTCTAAATCTATACTAGGTTATATAAGAATGCCTTTTGTGTTATCTTATATAAAAGATAAACACAAACAAGAACAAAAAAATTACCAAGAAAAAATAAAAAAAGATCCTTCTTTAGCATTACCCCCATTAGAAGATTATCCTGATTATAAAGAAGCCTTAAAACTTAAAAATCATCTTTCTTATAAACTAGGACAAGCTCTTATACAGGCTAATAAAACTTGGTATAAGGGTGGGTATGTTAAGCTATGGTTTGAAATTGGGAAGTTGAAGAGGGAATTTTGCAAGAATAAATGATTCAAAAATAAAAAAAGGATTTTGTACTAGAAATAAATATTATAAAAATAAGAGTATATATTGATTTATTAAAATCCATATTTTATAGTAGAGTAAAAAAATGACCCATTTAGAATACTTAGAATCAGAGTCTATTCATATCATCCGTGAGGTGATAGCTGAGTTTGAAAAACCAGCTATGCTTTATAGTATAGGTAAAGACAGTTCTGTTATGCTTCATCTTTTACAAAAAGCATTTTACCCAAGCTTGCCCCCGCTTCCTTTAGTGCATGTAGATACCACATGGAAATTTAAAGAGATGATAGAATTTAGAGACAAACGTGCCAAAGAGCTTGGCATGGAACTTATAGTCTATCAAAACCCTAAAATCAAAGAATTAAATCTTTCTCCATTTACACATGGCTCATCTATGCATACAGATATTGCTAAAACACAAGGTTTAAAACAAATGCTTGATTTATATCAGTTTGATGCGGTATTTGGTGGTGCAAGAAGAGATGAAGAAAAATCGCGTGCAAAGGAAAGAATTTATTCTTTCCGTGATGAAAATCACTCATGGGATCCAAAAAATCAACGCCCAGAATTATGGGATATTTACAACGGTCGTCATAAAAAAGGTGAATCCATAAGAGTTTTCCCGCTTAGCAATTGGACTGAACTTGATATATGGCAGTATATTTACAAAGAAAATATTCCTTTACCAAGTCTTTATTTTGCTAAAAAGCGACCGGTTACGGAGTATATGGGGGCTAAAATTTTAGTTGATGATGAGCGCATGCCAAAAGAACTTACTGAAAATGCTAAAGAAGAATTAGTCCGTTTTAGAACCCTAGGTTGCTACCCGCTAACAGGAGCCATAAACTCAAGTGCTAGCAATGTCTTAGAAATCATCGAAGAGCTTTTACTTTCTAAAACAAGTGAAAGACAAGGTAGGCTTATAGACACTGATGAGGAAGCAAGTATGGAAAAAAAGAAAAAAGAGGGGTATTTTTAATGAAAACAAATGTAGAAAAATACCTAAAAGAACATGAAAATAAAGAGCTTTGTAGATTTATCACTTGTGGTAGTGTAGATGATGGCAAATCTACCCTTATAGGTAGAATGCTTTATGATACAAAAATGCTTTTTGAAGACCAAATTTTATCTTTAGAAAAAGATAGTAAAAAGCTTGGCAATGCAGGGGAAAAGCTTGATTTTGCACTTTTAGTAGATGGTCTTGCAAGCGAGAGAGAGCAAGGTATAACCATAGATGTAGCATATAGATTTTTCACAAGTGAAAAAAGAAAATTCATCATAGCGGATACTCCAGGCCATGAACAATACACTAGAAACATGGCAACAGGTGCTAGTACAGCTGATATTGCTATCATACTTATAGATGCTAGAAAAGGGGTTTTAACTCAAACTAAAAGACATTCTTATATAGTGAGTTTGCTTGGTATAAGGCAATTTATTATTGCTGTGAATAAAATGGATTTGATTGATTATAATCAAGAAATTTTTAATACAATCTGTAAAAATTATCAAGAAATTTTACCATACTTAAAAAATCATGAGCATATTAAAACCTATTTTGTTCCTATATGTGCACTAGATGGAGACAACATAGCTTCTAAAAGTATTAATATGCCTTGGTATAGTGGAAAAACCTTATCTGAGCTTTTAGATACTTTGCCTATTGCTACTAGTTTAAGTGATGAGTTTATCATGAGTGTGCAATATGTCAATCGTCCTCACTTAAATTTTAGAGGTTTTTGTGGAAATATTGCTAGTGGTAGTATAAATATCAAAGATGAAGTTGTGATTTTACCTTCTTTAAAAACAAGTAAAGTAAAACAAATCATCACACCTAGTATTAAAAACTTGAATGTACCCGATAAAAATGAAAAAATTCAAAGTGCTAAAAATGCTAGCTTTCCAAGTGCTATAACTTTAACTTTAGAAGATGAGATAGACATTTCAAGAGGCGATGTAATAGCTTCTAAAAATCATAGTATAGAAATTTCAAATTCTTTTAAAGCTATGGTAATATGGATGAGTGAGGTTAAATTTAATTTAAATGAAAACTATCTTATCAAAATAGCAAATTTAACTACTAATGTAGTATTTGAAAAAATTGATTTTAAAAAAGACATTAATACTTTCAAAGAATTTCAAAGCGATGAATTAAAACTCAATGATATTGCTAAATGCACCTTAAAGCTTAATAAAAAAACAGCCCTTAAAGCTTACAAGGACAATAAAATTTTAGGAAGTTTTATCATCATAGATAAATACTCTAATGAAACCTTAGCAGCGGGTATGGTAGAAGAAATTTTAGCAAGCGAAGAAAAGAGTAGAATTTACACTCAAGCAGAAATAGAACTTAATGCTTACATTAGAAAAAACTATCCTGAATGGGAATGTAAAAAAATATGAAAATTATTGTTGCATTAAGTATTTTAATCTTGCTTATTTTGCTAATTAGCAATAAAATTAAACCTTTTATTTTATTTGGTAGTGTAGCTGTGCTTTATTATCTTTTGGGATATTTAAATTTAAATACTTGGCTTAGCTCTTACACGAGTGAATCTTTGATAGTGCTTATTTTGCTTTTGTTAGTTTCACTGGCTATAGAAAAAAGCGTTGTGATAAGTTGGTGTTCTAAGTTCATCATAGGTAAAAATTATCACTTGTCGCTTTTAAAGCTTGGAGTTGTTACAGCTAGTATTTCAGCTTTTTTAAATAATACTGCAGTAGTGGCAAGTTTTATGAGTATTATAAAAAATAACAAATTTCAAGTTCCTTCTAAACTACTCATCCCACTTTCATATTTTTCCATAGTTGGCGGAACGATGACTTTGATAGGTACTTCAACTAACTTGATAGTCAATTCTTTTGTAGTGCAAAATGGTTTGGAAAGTTTAAAGATTTTTGATTTTTTTGCAGTTGGTTTTTGTATAAGTATTGGTGTGCTTGTAGTACTTTTGATTTTTAGCTTTTTATTGCCTGAGTATAAAGAAAAAGAAAATGTCATCAATGAGTATTTAATCAATGCTAAGGTTTTAAAAAATAGCTCATTAGCGGGGAAAACTATACAAGAAAATGGCTTAAGAAATTTAGAGTTTTTGTTTTTACTTGAAATTCAAAGAAAAGATGAGCTTATTACCCCTGTTAGTCACAATGAGCTTATTAAAGAAGGAGATGTATTAGTTTTTAGTGGAGATATTGCGCATTTAGAAGTTTTGAAAAAATTTGATGGCTTGCAAATTGGCTCACAAGATTTGAAATTAGAAACATTAAATTTAGTAGATGTTGTTATAAATTCTGAGTCAAACTTGATAGGAAAAAGTGTTAAGGAAGCAAACTTTAGAGCTAAATTTGATGCAGGGATTGTAGCCTTAAAAAGAGGTTCAAAAAATATTTCAAAAATTGGCCAAAGTTTATTACAAGCTGGAGATAGGCTTATTTTAAGTATAGGTAAGGATTTTCACTCAAGAGATAATATCAATAAAAACTTTTACATTATCTCAAATATCATGCAAAATCAAAAGTTAAGTAATATTCAAAGTTTTATAGTGATTTTTGTGTTTTTAGCCATCATTGCTTTATCTGCTTTGGAATTAGTGTCTTTGCTTAAAGCGCTGCTAGTGTTTTTAGCTTGTTTATTTATATTTAAAATCATAAGTTTTGATGAAGTAAAAAGACGCTTTCCTTTGGAAATTTTTATCATAGTAGGATCTTCTTTAGCTATAACTAAAGTTTTAGTTGATAGTGGTTTAGCTAAAGATTTGGCTGGGTTTATTATAGGAACTTTTGGGGTATATGGATTATATGGTAGTTTTGTGGGAATTTATCTTCTAACTTTACTTTTAACTGAAATCATTACCAATAACGCTGCCGCAGCTTTGGCTTTTCCTATTGCTTATAGTACTGCTTTAGCGCTTGAAGTTAATCCAACTCCGTTTATATTAGCGGTTGCTTATGGGGCAAGTTGTGCTTTTTTAATGCCACATGGTTATCAAACTCATTTGATGGTAGGTTCAATTTGTGGGTATAAAACTACTGATTTTATAAAAATAGGATGGATAGTTTCTTTGACTTATTCAGCTATTGTTTTAACTATAACTCCGGTATTTTTTAGTTTTTAAGGAAAAAAATGAGTAAAAATTTAACTTGGCATACAAGTAGCATTACAAAAACTCAAAGAGCTAAACTTAAAAATCAAAAACCATGTGTTTTATGGTTTAGTGGACTTAGTGGTAGTGGTAAATCTACTTTGGCTAATGCGGTTGAAAAAAAACTTTTTGAGCAAGGTTTTCATACTTATCTTTTAGATGGAGATAATGTGCGTCATGGACTTAATAAAGATTTGGGTTTTGATGAGCTTTCAAGAGTAGAAAACATAAGACGTATAGGAGAAGTATGTAAGCTTTTTGTAGATGCTGGTATGATAGTACTTTGCGCTTTTATATCACCTTTTGAAAAAGATAGAAAGCTTATAAAAGATCTTTTGGATGAGGATGAATATATAGAAATATTTGTTGATACACCTTTGGAAATTTGTGAAAAAAGAGATCCAAAAGGACTTTATAAAAAAGCAAGAAATGGAGAAATTAAAAATTTTACAGGTATAGACAGTCCTTATGAAAAACCTAAAAACCCGCATATACACATAATAAAAGAAGATCTTAATGAGAATGTGGATATGATTTTGAGATTTTTAGATGGGAAAATTAAATGACATGTTATTTGCATATAGGAATAGCTAAAACTGGCACTACTTCTATACAAGATTTTTTAAAACAAAATTATGATTTTCTAATAAATGAAGGTTTTTTATATCCTAAGTCATTGCGAGGGTTCGAAGAGCAATATTCTAGAGAATGGTCTCAGCATAGAGAATTGGCTTCAATAATAAAAGCAACTAAGGTTAGGGGATTTTCAAAACAAGATATTGAAAAATTAAGTTTATTTCGTAAAGAAATTCGCGGATTTAAAAATATAATTATATCTTCGGAGATGCTACATGATTCTCTCATTGATTTGGATTATATTTTACATTGTAAAAATATTTTACAAGATTTAGGTTTTAAAAAAATTAAAATAATAATTTATTTAAGAGAACCTGCTGAATTGTTTCAATCGATTTGTTCTCAAAGTATAAAAAATTGTTATGAACAGGATGTGTGTTTTAATTTACCGGGGCAAAGTAATATAGCAAAACACAGATGCTCGCACAATAAAACTTTAGCCAATTGGGGAAAAATTTTTGGCAAAGAAAATCTAATTGTAAGATTATTTGATAAAAAGGAATTTTATCAGCAAGATTTATTAAAAGATTTTGTTTCGTGCTTAGGTATAAATTGGAATGAGCTGCTTGTTATCCCAAATAAAACAAACGAAAGTCTTGATGTTATTGGAAGTGAAATTTTATTAAGAGTTAATAAAAAATTACCATTAGTTCTTTCTGGAAAAAATAATTTTTTACGTGGAAATTTGTTGTTTTATATTGAAAAATATTTCTGTAATTCACAGTTAAAAATTACACCTCCTAGAGATGTTTATCAATCTTATATAGAATATTTTGAAGAATCAAACGAATGGGTAAGAAAAGAATTCTTTCCTTATAAAGAAAGATTATTTCCTAAAAAAGATTTAAGTAATTATAAAGAAAATTATGAACTCAAAGAAATGAAGCCTGAGTATTGGGATAAAATAGCTGAATTTGTAGCCGATCTAGTTTCAAATAAAAATCAAACCATTCAAGACAACTTAACTAAAATTCAAAGTTTAAATCAAAATATAAAACTTAAAGAAC